>CAYZXM010000074.1:0-8081 GCA_964482455.1 uncultured Treponema sp.
TATGCATATTCTTTATGGCTTAAATATTTTTCTTAGACTTTACTGTGCTGGTCTTACTTTTTTTCTTTACTGCAAGTTTCACAAGTTTGATAAGTTTGCTTCTATATGCTCAAGTTTTATTTACGTTTTCTGCGGTTTTACTTTTTACTGTGCAACTCGTCATCCATATTTTGAAAATCCAATGGTTTTTCTGCCACTTTTGCTTTTAGGTATTGATATTCTATTTAAAAATAAAAAATGGCATTTTTTTGCCTTTGCAGTTTTTATTTCATGCTTTAGTAACTTTTATTTTTTTTACATGCTTACGCTTATCGTCCTTATTTATGCACTGGTAAGATTTTTCTGCATTTTTCCCAAAGAAGAATACAAGTCAATTTATAAATATATTATTCCAGCCGTCTTTTCTTATATTTTAGGCGTTTGTATGGCAGCAGTAATTTTTCTTCCTGCTATTCATGGATTCCTAAATTCTCCGCGAACAGACGAAAATATGCCACTTACTCTGTTCTACAAATTTTTCTATTATGCTGAACTTCCTGTTTGTTTTGTTGCACCTTCAACTTTTGGCTCTTACACAACATTAGGCTTTGCTTTTACCTGCGTTCCAATGTTCATCATTTCCTTAACTCAAAAAGATGAAACTTCAAAGCAGATAAAAGTTTTTTCAGCAACCTGCATTGTATTTTACTTAATTCCTTTTTTTGGCTTTATGTTCAATGGCTTTGGTTATATGACAAACCGCTGGTGTTTTGCTTCTAGTTTCTTAATTGCAACAGCATGTGCCTATTCACTTCCGATTGCCTTAAAATCAGATTTTAAGTATATAAAAAAAATCTTTATTGTAACTTTTATTTATGCTGCATTTGTACTTTTACTATGTGCTACCATAAAAAAAGCAAGAGAAGAATATCTTTTAATTTTTATAGCATTTACTCTTTGCATGATTATTTTATTTTTTGCATTTAAGTTCAAAAAAGCAATAAAAGTTTTATATGCACTCATTCTTATTGTTTCTGTAGTTTTGCAGGCAAATTTCAGGTTTTCACCTTCAGGATTAAATTATTTAAGCCGTGCTTATTCAAACGAACAATACAAAGAACTAAAAAAAGAATTTGAAACACCTTTCACTTTTGCAGACGAAGAAGACAAAGAATTTTTTAGAGTAGAAACAGGTTCTGTGCGTGCGGAAAATGTTCCTGCTGTATCTGGCATTTACGGAACATGTTATTATTGGTCAATCATAAATCTAAAGCAATGGGAATTCTTTTCAAAACAAAACTTAAAAAAAGCAGACCCTTTGTGCGTTTACGGTCTTGAAAACCACGAAGACCTTTTTTCCCTTTTTAATGTTAAATACTATCTTGTAAAAGAAGGTACAGAAAATGAAGTTCCCGCAAGTTTTACAGACACAGGGGCAAAATACATAGAATACAAAGTTTACAAAAACAACAATTTTGTGCCGTTCGGGTCAAGTTCTGATGGAAAACATTTAGAATCAGTAAAAGTTGAATGTAACCGCATTAGTGCAAAAAGCAACTTTGAAAAAGAAACAACAGTATTTCTTTCTATTCCATACTCTCCGTTCTGGAAGGCAAAAATTGACGGAAAAACAGCAGAATTAAAAAATGCAAAAACGGCATTCTTTGAACTTACAATCCCACAAGGAAATCATACTATTGAATTAAAATACAACAATACGGTTTTATGTGCAGGTACAGTTCTTTCTTTGCTTTCAGTTTTGTATTTTATTTTGTCACTTTTAAAAGAACGTAGTAGACGTTACTTTGTTACATCAGTATCAAGAGGAAAGTGATTATCCGTCTTATTGCGGATTTTCTCGTAACTTTCATAGATTTTTTCTTTTAAGTTTGTGGAGCTCACTCCGGCTCCATACGGAAAGTAAACTACATCAACGCCCTGCTCTTTTAAATAGTCGTATTTACCAGCCCAGTCGTCGCCTACTACAAAAACATCAAAGTTAAGTTTCTTTACTTTGTCTGCGTGATTAAGTGAACGCTGAGGAATTACAATATCCGGATATTTCAACGCCTTTACAAGTGCAATTCGTTCATCAAACGGCACAATCGGCGTTGATTTATAACTTTCAACAAGTTCGTCTGTGTTTACACCAACAATTAAAATGTCGCCTAAAGCACGGCAATATTCAAAAAGTTTTATGTGATTTGCGTGGAGCATATCAAATGTTCCGCTTGTATATACAACAGTTTTTCCTGCAATCATTTTTATTTTTCCTCCAATTTTTTTAGATTAAACCACGCTTTTCTAAATCTTCAAAAGCACAAATCAAAGTATCTATTTGTTCATTCGTAATGTTACCAATATGCCCAACTCTAAAAACCTTGCTTGCATATTCTCCGCCGTTAGGGCAAATCCACATTTCATATTCATCTTTTATAATTTCAAAAATATGATGAGCATCAACTTTAGGATTTTTAGGACGCAACGCTGTTACGCAATTTGAAGCATTTTTACCGTCAACAAACATTTCAAACGGAAGAGCTTTTATTCTGCCTCTAAAATATTCAGCACGCTCTTTTGCAATTTTGTTCTGATTTTTTATTCCGCCTGATTTTTCAATACGTTTAAGTTTTTCGTTCAGTGCAATTAAAGTTGCAACCGCAGGAGTAAAAGGAGTCTGTCCCCTCTCTCCGTTCTTTAAATACAACGGATAATTAAAATAAAGATTTTTTACATTGATTTTCTCTGCACGTTCAATTGCCTTACTATCTATTACAGTAAAACTCATTGACGGTGGCAAAGCCAGTGCTTTTTGGCTTCCGGTGATTGCAGCATTAACGTGCATTTTTGACATTGAAAACTCATCTGCCATAAAACCGCTTACAGCATCAACGAATAAGAAAATATTATTACGCTTGCAAAAGTCGCCAATCATCTGCATATCGTAAAGAACACCGCTTGAAGTTTCGCAAAGTTGAACTAAAAAACCTGTATAACCTTGATTTTCAAACTTTGTAAGGTCAGATTCTTTTAGTTCATTTCCAAAATCAAGTTTTATTTCCGTAAAAGGAATTTCGTGAATCTGGCACAGTTCAACCAAGCGGCTTCCAAAACTTCCGCCATTAACAACTAAAACTTTGTCTGATGAATCAAAAAAGTTTATAACACCGCCTTCCATACTTGCAGTTCCGCTACCAGTCATAAACACAACACGAGCATTTTCAGGTGCGTCAAAGAACTTGCACAAAAGTTCTTCATTTTCCTTCATTAAAAAAGAAAACTCCTCTGTTCTAAAATACGGAATATCTTTTGAAAGTACATTTTTTGTTTCATTGTCCATCTGAACTGGACCAACAGTAAAATTAAGCATCCTTTTCTCCTTCACTTTTAATTACTTCTTCATGCTTTTTAACTAGATAATCCACAACATTTTTTGCAGACTGTCCTACATTTTCCCAACATTCACTACGAACTTTATCACGACCTTTAGAAAGACTTTTACTTTCCAATGCGTTTTTAATTACGGTTTCAAGATTTTCAAAATCTTCTTCTTTTAGTTGAACACCAATATCAGTCAAAACTTTTTCGCTCCAGCGTTTTTCATTAAGCCAGTCAGCGTCGTAAGGAAGAGTATCAAAATGAGTATCTGCATAAATCAACGGTCTATTAAAAACGCAGGCAAAATCAAAAATAATTCCAGAAAAGTCCGTAATCAAAATGTCTGCTTTATTTAATGCGTCAAAGTTGTCGTTATCATAATTCCATTCAAAACAAGAAAACTTTTGAGTAAGAGGCTCTAAGATATTTTTTTCAGAAACAACAGTCTGCGGATGCGGACGAATTATCACCTTAAAATCGGTCTTTTGCATTGCAGTTAAAAACTTTTCTCCATAACGGCTTAAGATTCCGCTTTTACCCCAACTAGGTGCTACTAAAACTACAGGCTTTTCATTCTTAGTTTCGTGCGAAACAGAATCATAGCGAGCTTTTAGATTATCCAAAACCAAAGAACCAACAGTTACAACTTCCTTTTTTGCAACAGTCGGACGCAGACTTTCTATTGTACGGATTAAATCAACTTGATTTTTGCCAGTCGCAAGCACTGCATCGTAATAATCAAGACCAAACATTCTGTAGCCGGCAAGTTCATCAGCAGAATGCGGAACGTGAACATAGCACTTGCAGTTTTTGCTTCGCTTCCATTGCAAAACATCAAGCCCTGGTGTTGTGCTTAAACAAATATCCGCATTTAAGAAATTCATTTTTGCAAAACCTTTATTCCCTTCGCCAATGTATTCTGCTTTTACATATTCATATTTTACGGATAAAGCAGGGTCATCTTCGCTTTGAGTGTAATAAACCAAAGGAATCTTTCTTGCTTCAAACTGGTCGCAAATCGGTTTAAATACATTCCAGTATCGCTTGTGGTCGCTAAAAATTACATAAGGAATCGATTTTTCTTCTATTATATTAGCCTTTCCACCTGAAAGCACAAACTTTATTTTTAGAATTACAGATTTTATAAAAAAACTTATTACTATGCTTATTCCCATTACAAGGCTAAAAAGCATACTTCCCGTACCAGGATCAATATATAATAAATAATTCATTACTTTTTACACTCCTTGTATCTACTTTTGTTCTGAATAAACAGGCGTCCAATTCTTTTCATCAAAAATTGAATCATGCACTTTATACCATTCGTTGTCATAAATCTTGTAACCGTTATTCACGTTAGCCTTTACAGAGTTTGCGTGACTCATCGAAATTATTGCTTTTTCATTCTTTTCTTCTGTTGTAAGTTTTCTAATTTCTTTTTGGGTATAAGGATTAATATTGCTCTTTAAAAGTCCGTCAATTGCAATTGCCGGAACATCTGCATGCGTCATAAAACGATTATCATGTAAAAGTTTTCCGTGCGAATTAAAATCCTTTACCATAAGAACAGGATTGAACTTTTCAAGCGGATATTCAGTAGGAGAAGTCCCAAACTGAGCCATTTTTGTAAGAGCACCATGGTCTGCAACAATAACAATTCTTGTGTTATCGTAAACGCCGCTCTTTTTTAAATAGGCAAAATATTCGCCAAGTTTTTTATATGCTGCAACATTTACGTGATATTCTGCATTTTTATTAAGTTCTCCTGGTCCTTTGTCTGTAACCGTAACGCTAGGCTCATATTCAGGATACTGCGTAAAAATCTGGTCATGGCAAAGTTCGTTATCCATAATTACAAAACCACTTTTCTTTGATGCCGTATCTGTAAGTTCAGGCAGATAATCAAGAACTGAATAATTATCAATAAGATGAGTAATATCCTGCCCAGCCTTTTTATTTCCCTGATTCCAGAATTCTTCATAATGAATTGCCGAACGCAAAATCATCGGACTTATCTTAAAGAGCGAAAACCATATAAAGTTTCTTTTTATCAGTCGGCTGCGAACAGGAGGAAGCGTAACGTTGTGTTCTTTTGTCCATATTTGATTATATTTTCCAAGCGTCTTATAACAGGAAACGTCTTCAAGATTTTCAAAAGCCTTAAAGAGCGGCGGAGTATCGTAATTCGGATACGGCGGATCCATTACAGTAACTTTGTAGCCATTTTTAGAAAAAAGATTTGCCTGAAGCGAAATTCCTTCGTTGTGCTTATCCACCATTGGAACATCTCGCCTTTGGTTCATTTCCCACGGAGTATATTCATAGCCACCGTAAAGGCAAACCGCCCCTTGAATCGTCCAGCTTCCAAAAGCAACCGTGTTCGGATAAAGCGTAAAACCGTCAAATTCATCATAAAGATAAGGATTATTTTCAAAAACAGGGTCAATCATATACCCAGTTGAACGGTCAAGCATAATTACCATTACATTCTTTCCTTTAGGAGAAAGACTGATTATCTTATCAATATCCGAAACCTAAGCTTCTGGCTTTTGGTAATTCTTAAAGAAACTTCCGATTGAAGAATAGTTCACTACAGAAAGAATACACATACAGGAAAGTGCAGCCGTAGAAACAAAAGAAACCACTTTCTTTAGATTAAAGAACAAAAGTAGATATAGACACACAAGAACTGCAAGCAAAACAACGGAATTCAAAAGGAATTCCTTAAACTTTGGAATAAACGAAATATGTTCCGTAAAGATTACTTCCGGCAGAACCGTACCGTAATGTCCTGGAAAAATAAAGTTATCAACAAGTCCGCAGAAAACAACTGCAAGAAAAAGATAAACGCACGCAAACTTTACCTTTTTACCAAACAGAAAATAAATACATACAGGCCAGAATACAAAAAGCCCCAAAGCCTGTAGAAAACTGTTGTTCAAAAAGTAAAGCGGAGAGCTGTATCCTTCAAGATAGCAATACTCTTGAGGTGAAGATTTCATCAAAAACGAAGGAATTACAATTCCACACAAAAGAGCACACGACACGGCACAAAACATAAATACCGTAAAGAACTGCTTTGAACTTTCATTAAAAAACTTATAAGGACGGCTAAATAACTTTCTTGCCACAGACAGAATAAACGGCAAAAAGACAACAAGCACACAAACACAAGAAACTGGTAGAATTACCTTTATCTTTGCACCCTTTACAAAAAGAAGAATCGTTGCACAAACTACAGCCACACTGCACAAAATGTGGAACACCTTCAACGGATTCTTTAGTTTATAGAAGATATGTTTTACCAGCGAAAAAACGTTATTCATCGTCCAGTAAAAAACAAGACCTGCTGGAGAACCGTAAAGGATTACCAAAAAGAACAGTGCCATTCCATAAACCTGCACCTTGTCGCGAACTTCAAATCCTTTTGTATAAATTGCACCTGCAATACAGTTTATTACAGTCATTAAAATTGGAAGCACGTTTACAGAAAAGGAACCAATCTTAAACATTGCATCGGGCTTTCCCATATCTTTTATAAAAAGAAACGACTGCCCTAAAAGTTCACTGTTATGCGACAAAAAAGAATAAGCGGCAATAAAGAACGGAACCTGAATCAAAAGTCCGAACGTTGAACGCAAAGCCATAGAAGGTCTGTAATTTTCTACACGGTAATAGGCAGAAATCATTAAATACTGCTCATCGCCCTTAAACGCCTTTTTTATTTTAGAAAGACGGTCTTTCATACTACGCTGCTTATTACGTTCAACTTCCTGCCACTTTTCCGCCATAGCGTACAAAGGAAGACACAAAAGCGAAATTGCAATGCTCACACCGATTATTGCAATTCCATAATTCTTAAAGATTTCATAAAAAAGTCTGAATACAAATTCTACTACTTGATACAGTGGATAAATAATGATTGTGTATAAAGCGTTTAGCACGGTTTTCTCCGTTAAAGATCTGTAAAGTTTTTGTTAAAAAATCATAATGCAAATGTAATAAAAATAAAAGCAAATTGTTTTACCCTACCAACAGAGAATCAAATTGTTTTTCCCTACAAAACACTCTGTTTTGTCCGATAGAACAGAATATTTCATCAGACAAAACAGAGTGTTTCATCGGATAAAACAAAGTGTTTAACCGCATGAAACACTTTGTTTTTTCGCATAAAACATTCTGTTTTTTAGGAAAAAACAATATGTTCTTCCCACAAAAACAAATTTTACTTTTATTAACACCAATTGTAGTCTTCTGTATAATCAGCGTACTTTATTTCTGTTTCGACTCCATTTTGACGGAAAATTTTTGCAAACGTCTGCTGGTCTTTTACAGAAAGCGGCTTTTCACCCCTGTAAAACTGATAGTATTTTGTTCTGCCATACCTTTGTAAAAGATCAGATTTTATAAATTTTGCCTTTACAGCAGGAATATCATCAAGGATATTCTTTATTCCCCATGCAAACGAAACCTTTTTATCAGTCCTAAAATAAGAACATTCTTCATCTTCTTTAGGAAATAAAAGAGGATTTAAAACGTAGATTTTAGTATCGTTTGCCGTAAGCTGTTTATAACAAAGCTGTCTAAGACAATGCTCAGCATTCTTGCAATTTGAGTTTGAGCATAATGCATATTGTTCTGGTGGTGTAAGTTTCATTCGTTAATTATACAATTTAATTCGATTAATTGACAGTTATTCCTATAAAATGTACAATTTTTGTTAC
>CAYZXM010000075.1:0-5253 GCA_964482455.1 uncultured Treponema sp.
TACCGGAGAAGAGACTTGAACTCTTACGCCATTGCTGACAAAAGATTTTGAGTCTTTCGTGTCTACCATTCCACCACTCCGGCAAGTAGGTTTATATTATCAAAGTTAATTGTCTTTTTCAAGTGGAAAGTGTTTGATATAATTTTTTTAGGAAAAATTATGGATGCAATTACTAACTGTGCTGAAGAAATATTAAAAAATACATTTGGTTATGATTCGTTCAGGCCTCTTCAGCTTGAGATTATAAAAAGTATTCTTAGTGGAAAAGATACGCTTGCAATAATGCCTACAGGTGGCGGAAAATCTTTATGCTATCAGATTCCAGCGTTAATATTTAAAGGAATAACAATTGTAGTTTCTCCTCTTATTTCTCTTATGCAGGATCAGGTTACATCTTTAAAGGAAAATGGAGTTCCTGCAGAATGTATAAACAGTAGTCTTGAATATAATGAATACCTTGCGATTGTACAAAATATAAAAAATGGTCTTATAAAACTTGTTTATGTTTCGCCAGAAGGTTTGAACTCTGAAAAAATGTTGAATCTTTTTTACGAATGTTCGATTCCAGTGAACTGCATTACAATTGATGAAGCACATTGCGTAAGTGAATGGGGGCACGATTTTCGCCCGGATTATCTTTCCATTGCTAATTTTAGAGAGCATTTTCCGGATGCAGTTTGTCTTGCTCTTACTGCAACTGCAACAAAATCTGTTCAGCAAGATATTATAAAAAATCTTCAACTCCGCACTCCTTTTGTTTTTACTGCGAGTTTTAACCGAAAGAATATTTTTTTAGAAGTAAAACCTAAAAGAAATGCAATCTTAGAAGTAATTGAATGTATTGAAAAACATAAAGATGAAAGTGGAATAATTTATTGTTTTTCAAGAAAATCTGTAGATGATCTTACTGCAAAACTTAAAAACGAAGGTTATTCAGTTTTAAGTTACCATGCAGGGCTTTCGGATAACGAGAGAGCTGAAAATCAAAATCTTTTTATAAAAGATAAAGTAAAAATCATTGTTGCAACAGTTGCTTTTGGAATGGGAATAAATAAACCAAATGTAAGATTTGTAATTCATTATGATTTACCAAAATCTATAGAAGAATATTATCAGGAAATTGGTAGAGCTGGCCGAGATGGACTTCCTGCTTACGCATTGCTTTTGTATTCCTTAGGCGATATTCATAAAATTCGCTATTTTTTTAATGAAGCAAGCGATCCTGAAAAATCTGAACATCTTTTGCAAGGAATGATTAATTTTGCAAAATCTAGGGTTTGCCGAAGACGTTATCTTCTTTCTTATTTTGGAGAAGAACTTTTAAATTCAGATTTACCACCAGAAGAATGTTGTGATATTTGCGAAGCCGGCCCTGTTAATCTTTCGGATGTAACAATTCCTGCTCAAAAATTGATGAGTTGCATTTTTAGATTAAAGCAACGTTATGGCACTTCTTATGTTATTGATGTTCTTCTTGGTTCAAAACAAAAAAGAATAATGGAAAATCATCATAATGAACTTTCTACATGGGGAATTGGAAAAGAACTTGAAAAACAAGACTGGTTTGAACTTACCGATTTGCTTATTGAAAATGGATATATTTTAAAAGTTGGTGAGTACAATGTTCTTGCAGTTACAAAAATGGGTTCATTGGCATTAACAAACAGAACTCAAATAAAACTTCCGATTCAATTAAATTTAAAACGTCTTATAAACGCACCAAAGCCAAAACCAGCATTTGTACTACATAAAAAGAATGCATTTTTTAATAATCTTTCAGAAAAAGATGCTGCGTTGTATACAGCTATAAAAACCTGGCGAAATACTAGTGCAGAAAAAGAAAATGTTCCTCCATACATAATTTTTGGTGATAAAACAATTGAAGAACTTGTTGAAAAAAAGCCACAGAGTGAAAAAGAACTTTTAGATGTTTTTGGAATTGGTACTACAAAAGCAGAAAAAATTGGAAGTCAAGTTTTACGGATTGTTGCAGATTATCTTTAATTTTATACGTTGCTACAAAAAAAATGCTGCCTAAAATGGCAGCTATATGTAAACAATCTGCGGCTTCGCCAAGACCAGATTGAAAAAAAAAGATTGCACAAAAATGCAATCTTTTAAGGTGTGGATTGGAGTCGAACCAACCAATGACGGTTTTGCAGACCGATCCCTTACCGCTTGGGTACCACACCAAATGTTTTACAACTTTAACAAATCGATAAAACTTTGTCTATAATGAAAAAGCATATTTTTTAATATTTATGTTAAATTTTTACCAAACGTGACATTTGTCCTAATTTTTTCTTGACAGAAAGGGTAACTGTAAATAAACTGAAAGTATGGATTTGAGAACTGTATTAACAACTGATACTGTAAACCTTCATTTGAAAGGTACTACAAAAGAAGAAATTATTGATGAGATGATTGACATCCTTGTTAAGGCTGGAAAAGTTACAAATAAAGCAGAAGCACGCGAAGTTGTTCTTGACCGTGAACGCAAGATGTCTACTGGTATGAAGCACGGCATTGCAATTCCGCACGGTAAAACTGATTCTGTAAGTGATTTAGTTGCTTGCATTGGTATTTCAGACAATCCGGTTGATTTTGATTCTTTGGATCAGGAACCTTGTCGTATCTTTATTATGACTTTGTCGCCTGTGAATAAAACTGGTCCGCATCTTCAGTTCCTTGCTGAAGTAAGTCTTTTGTTCAAAAGTGCAGAAAAACGACAGCAGATTTTGAATACACAGGATAAAGCAGAGGTTATAAAGATTTTAACTGAATAGTTTTTCTGTTCATTTTATCTGTTGTAAAAAAGAATAAAAATAAGAATGACCTTTGTGTGCAGGTTTTCCTGTTTGCAAAGGTTATTTTTGTTTAAACGAGGTTTGTATGAAATTTGATCCGCTTGTTAAGGTTGTAGAAAATAAACTTGTACGTATTTCAGATAATTTTCCGATAAGTCTTGAAAATCTAAATATTGTTTCTGTTTCTGAAATTGAAAAGGGAAGCTCTGTTGTAAAAGGTTCTGTTAGTGCAATTTTGTGTCCGTGGTCAAAAGTGCAGATGGAAGACGGTAGTTATAACGAAGAACTTCTTGCAAAATTGCGTGATTATTTAAAAATAATGGAAGAAAATAGGGACTTTGCGTTCATTGTTCCGCAAGGTGAAACTTCTTTTTCTGATGTTGACCGGGCAGATGTTTTTCTTAAATCGATGGTTCACACAGCAAGAAGAATAAAGGATTGCACTAGCGTTTTAGGTTTTGCACTTCCCGCAGAATTTCTTGAAAAAGATGCTGGTCTTAAGCCAGAAGAATACAGTTGGGCAGGCTGGTTCATTAACGAAATGAGCGTTAAGCACGCCCATTATGTTTATTTTGCCGGAAAATCGCTTGTAAAAAAGTATGGCTTAATCTCAAATGAAATTACAAACACTCTTGTTTTATATTAAATTGTAATAAATGTAAAACGTTGTAACATTTGCGAAATATTACAACGTTTGCGAAAAATATAAAATAAAGTACAAGAATTCATAAAAAAATAATGATTTTCACTTGATTAGTTTTAAATGTTATGTCATATTGTCTTTGGAGTAGAAAAGCAAAGGGGTTAAAATGATAAATCAGGATGAAAACTCTGGTTTTAAAACCTCATGTCGCAATTCTTTAATTTTTTGTAGCTTGCTTTTGATTGTTGCGGGTGTGGTTTCAATTGTGTTACCGGCAAAAAATAAAGATTCTTCTGTTCCAGTTGTAAAAGCTTCTACAAAAGTAGAAGGTGAAGTTGTTGCCGATTTTAATAATCTATTAGAAGAAGCTGGTTTTACAGTTTCTAAGATGAAAAGTGGTGACGAAGGACTTTCACTTTATCGTCAGCCTGATTCAAGAGCTGCGGTTGAATGGTTTTACTTGCATATAACGGGAAACCGCGAAACAGCAATGGCTATTCTTGAAGAAGCTGAAAAAAATGACATACCGCTTTCGCTTGCGTTTGCCTTGGCTTATACAGAAAGCCGATACAATGTGAAAGCTGTTAATAAAAATAAAAATGCTTCTATAGACCGTGGATTGTTTCAGTTGAATAACCGTTCTTTTCCACAGTTAGATGAAGAAGATTTTTTTAATCCTGCTGTAAGTGCAAAATATGGAATGAGTCATTTGCGTTTTTGTATGAATGTTGCAGGAAATGAAGTTGCAGCGTTGGCTATGTACAATGCTGGAACAACAAAAGTGCGTTCCGACAGCACTCCGCAGTCAACATTGAATTATGTTGGCAAAATTAAAGCTTATCAGGAAAAACTTGACAGGCTGTTTGCGGAAGAAGTGCTTTCGTATTACGAAACGGCACGCCCGGCTACTGGAATATCCGTTGCATTTTTTGGCAACCGACGTTTCGACCGATAAATTAGTCCTCCTTATTTTAGTCCGACCGTTTTCCCATTCTTTATTCGGTCGGACTTTTTCTTTTAACAAAGGTTCTTAATTTTAGTATAAAATAGGAAAAAATATAAAAATACGATATATTAAAAATATGCAGAAAAAGATTCCAGATGCTACAAAAAAACGAATGGTTTTGCTTATAGAACTTTTAAAAAGATGGCAAAAAGAACACATTACTTCTAAAGAAATTGCCGTTCTTTTAGGCATTAAGGATTATCTTGTTCGTTATGATTTTTCTTTTTTGGATTTTCCATCGGAGCATCGTGGTTTTAAAAATGGTTATAATGTAGAAATTTTACAAAAAGATATTTTAACTGCACTTTTTGGTAACAAAGAAAATAAAGAACTTAGAAAAGAAAAGAATATTTGTATTGTAGGGCTTAGTCGTTTGGGTGTATCCCTTTTAGATGATGTTTTTTTTGAAGGAAGTGGGTTTAAAGTTTGTGCGGGTTTTGATTCCAGTTTAAACAGAGTTGAACTTATAAGGTCTACTTTTGAACTTTTCCCGGCAAGTAGAATTGAAGCGGTCTGTCGTGAAAAAAATATTGAATATGCGGTTTTGTGCTGTGATAAAAATGAAGTTCAAAAAATGGTGGATAGGCTTGTAAAATCTGGAATAAAGGGAATTGTAAACTATACGCGTTCTGTGTTTTTTGTGCCAGAAGGTGTTAAGGTGCAAAATGTATCGCCTGCAGTGGCATTAGCATTAGTTGAATGATTCTTTTGAACTTTTTTTGCAAGTATACAAAAATATGACTTGTAACTATTTTTGCGGTGGGGTATCATTGGCTCATTGGCTCATTGGCTCATTG
>CAYZXM010000075.1:5353-7898 GCA_964482455.1 uncultured Treponema sp.
TCATTGGCTCATTGGCTCATTGGCTCATTGTGGCGAAATTTTAGGTTCTATTGATGGAGTTTAAAGAGGTGTTATATTCAGTTCTTATTTCGCTTATTCTTTCGTTTTTATTCTGTCCGCTGATTATAAAAATCTGTAACAAATTTAGTCTTTACGATGAAGTTGATGCTAGAAAGATTCATAAAGGGAATATTCCGCGTCTTGGTGGGCTTGCGGTTTTTGCGTCCCTTATGATTGTTTGGTTTTTAGATAGATTTGTTTTCGACATTGTAAAAACAGATGATGCTGCAACTCTTTTAATTGGTTTTGCTGTTATTTTGTTCTTTGGAGTTCTTGACGATATTTTGAACTTAAAGGCAAAACTTAAGTTTTTTGCACAGATTTGTGCTTCTCTTATTGTAACTTTTGGTTCACGCCATTTTACTACTGTTTTTGTATGGACACTTCCGCCTGTTGTTGGTGAACTTATTACATTCATTTGGATTGTTTCTGTTGTAAATGCATTTAATTTGATTGACGGTATTGATTGGGTTTGTGGTGGTATTTCGCTCTTTTCTTGTTTTGTGCTTGGTATGATTTTTAAGTTGCAGGGAAATGGAATATATCTTTTTTACTTCCTTGTATGTGCCTCGCTTGTAGGTTTTATGTTTTGGAATAAACCTGATGCAAAGATTTTCTTGGGCGATGGTGGAAGTCAGACTTTAGGCTACCTTATTGCTGTTGCACCACTTTTTAATACAACTGATTTTAAATTTAGAATTATACAACTTCCAGTAATGGTTTTGCTTTGTTCTATCCCGATTACAGATGTTATTGCTGCAATCTGGAGGCGTACAAGGGAGCACAGAAAGATTTTTAGTCCAGATAGAGCACATATTCATCATAAACTTTTGAATGTTGGATTTTCAAAAATAACTGCGATTATGTTTTTACTTGCTTTGCAAGTTATAATTTGCTGTGCGGTTATGGCATCTTATTTTATGACAATAAGAAATGCTTTGATTCTTTTGGCGTTCTGTTTAATCTTTGTGTGGGGAATTTTTATAACGTTCCATTATTTAAATAGGGCGGTAAATCTTAAACATAGTGGACTTTTAGAAGACCATCCTATGTAGTTGAACATAGTTACAAAAAAAGCCCTGCGGCGTTTTACTATGCCAGCAGGGCTTTTTCTATTTATTGCCATTAATTAGCGATAAAAGATTAGTGGTGGAACAATCGGATTCCTGTAAAGGCCATTGCCATATTGTAAGAATCAGCAGTTTGAATAACCTGGTCGTCGCGAACTGAGCCACCTGGCTGAGCTACAACGGTTACGCCGGATTTTCGTGCTCGTTCAATGTTATCGCCGAACGGAAAGAAAGCATCCGAACCGATTGCAACATCTGTGTTTTTAGAAAGCCATTCGCGTTTTTCAGCAGTTGTAAAAACTTCCGGCTTTGTTTTAAAGAACTTTTGCCATTTGCCTTCTGCAAGAACGTCTTCATATTCTTCGCCAATGTAAACATCGATTGTGTTATCTCTATCTGCTCTTTTTATTCCATCAACAAAATCAAGATTAAGAACTTTAGGACACTGTCTAAGCCACCAGTTGTCTGCCTTTTGACCTGCAAGGCGAGTACAGTGAACGCGACTTTGCTGACCAGCACCAATTCCAATTGCCTGACCGTCTTTTACATAGCAAACAGAATTGGACTGCGTATATTTTAATATTATAAGCGAAATAACAAGATTCATTTTGTCTTCGTTAGACATATTTTTGTTTTTTGTAACGACATTAGAAAGGCAAGATTCGTCAATCTTTAAGAAGTTGTGTCCCTGTTCAAATGTAACACCGAAAACCTGCTTTTTTTCAAGGTCAGCTGGAACATAAGAAGGATCAATCTGTAAAATGCAGTAGTTACCGCTCTTCTTTGACTTTAAGATTTCAAGTGCTTTTGGTGAATAACCAGGAGCGATAATTCCATCAGAAACTTCTTTTTTTATTAAAAGTGCAGTTGCTTCATCACATTCATCAGAAAGAGAGATGAAGTCGCCAAAACTAGACATTCTGTCTGCACCTCTGGCACGTGCGTATGCACAAGCAAGCGGAGTAAGTTCGATTCCGTCGGTAAAATAAATCTTTTTTAATGTATCCGAAAGAGGCTTTCCAACTGCAGCACCTGCCGGAGAAACGTGCTTAAATGATGTTGCTGCCGGAAGATTTGTTGCTTCCTTTAATTCTTTTACTAACTGCCAGCCGTTTAATGCATCTAATAAATTAATATAACCAGGTTTGCCGTTTAAAACTGTAACTGGTAAATCTTTTCCATCTTCCATAAAAACCCTTGCCGGTTTTTGGTTCGGGTTGCATCCATATTTAAGTTGTAATTCGTTCATAGTAAAAATATTATAAGTTTTTGCTGTTTTATACAATAAAGACAGAGAGTTCATAATTTTTAAAAAACGGACTAAAAAATCTATACATTAAACTTAAAAAAATGTAGTATCCAAATATGAAGATTTCTACAAAATGCTTACATTCAGGTTACACTCCAAAAAATGG
>CAYZXM010000076.1:0-7750 GCA_964482455.1 uncultured Treponema sp.
TGAAATATAAGTACTATACATTAAATATAAAGTGATTTTTTATAAAACACAAGAGTAACCTTTATATGATTTACCAGCATATAAAAGCGTAAGCGACTTTACAATTTGCGAAGATTTTGTATTATTGTTAGATTATGTTTTTTCTTGTTTTTAAGCAGCTTTTTATAATGTTTTTGATTGCTGCGTGCGGCTTTTTTGTTACGCGGCAATTTAAGTTCGGCGACTGCGAAGAGCAGTTTGTTTCAAAAATCCTTATTTTTTTTATAAATCCGTGCCTTATTTTTAGCAAGTTTGATATAGATTTTAGTTTTGAATATTTAAAGAATTTCCTTATTACCTTTGTTATTGCACTTGTTCTTCATCTTGTAATGTGTGTTATTGCAGTAATTTTCTGCCGTCCTAAAAGATTTGTAGATAAAAGCATAAGCGATATTGACTGTTTAAGCGTTGCCTTTACAAATTGCAGTTTTATAGGAATCCCTTTGCTAGACGGCATTTTTCCTTCTTCTAATGCAGTGTTCTATCTTCTTCCATATATTGTAGTTTTTAATGTTTTTATCTGGACATTCGGATACAGAGTCTTTTGCGGAAAGATAAATGTTTCAAAATTGTTTTTTAATCCGAACATTTTTACTGTAATTTTGGGCTTTGTGCTTTTCTGCCTTCCGTTTAAGTTGCCAGAAATTATCAGTATTCCATTAAAACATATTTCCTCTATGAATACCGTTATGGCTATGTTTTTGCTTGGAATGCTGTTTGCTCATTTTAAGGGGTTTAAGAAAGTCTACATTTCGCATGTTCTAAAAGTTTCCGTTCTTCGGTTTGCAGTTGTCCTGCTTTTTGCCCTTGCGATTATTATTGGTGCATACAAAATCTTACCTTACAGCGAAGAACATCGGCTTATCTGCTATGTTCTTTTTATTGCCTCTGTTTGCCCGGTAGCATTAAGCGTTTCAAGTTTTTCGGTTCTTTTTAAAAAAGATGAGTCTTATTCTGCCCTTGTAATACTTGTTACTTCGCTCCTTTGTATTCTAACAATACCTTTAAGTGTTTCGCTTTTGGATTTTTTAATAAAGACGTTCTGTTAATCTAGCACTTACTACATTACGACACTGCCACTTACTACGTTTACGAACCTAGGACTTACTACGTTACGACACTGGGACTTACTATGTTACGACGCTGGGACTTACTATGTTACGATACTAGGACTTACTATATTACGATGCTAAGCTGTCTACGTTACGATGCTAAGCCGTCTACGTTACGATGCTTATCCGTCTATATTACGATACTCATCCGCTTATGTTACGATGCTAGCACTTACTATATTGCACTTGTGCCACTGTTATTTGCTTTCTTGTAACAATCTTAAATTCACTGTAAACTTAAAACCATTATAAAACTTTCCGAAGGTATTTATGAAAAAAATTGCAGTCTTAGTTTCGGGTGGCGGAACAAATCTTCAGGCGTTGATTGATTTTGAAAGAGCAAATAAAGATTGTCCATATACGATTAGTTTAGTCATAAGCGATCATAAAGACGCATATGCGTTAGAGCGTGCAAAAAACGCTGGAATAAAAACTGCAATTACAAGCCCATATTCTGTAATGGGGGCGGAAAATGCAAAAAAAGCAAGTCGCGAAGAAAAGCGGATTGCAGTAAGCGATAAAGTTTTGGCTCTTTGCACAGAATATGATATTAAAGGAATTGTTCAGGCCGGCTGGCTGACTGTTCTTTCTGGAAAGATTATTGAAAAATACGCCAATAAAATAATTAATTTGCATCCGGCACTTTTACCAAAATTTGGCGGTGTTGGAATGTGGGGACATTTTGTTCACGAAGCAGTTCTTGCATCTGGTGAAAAAGAAAGCGGCTGCACAATTCACCTTGTAAACGGCGAATGTGACGGCGGAAAGATTCTTATTCAAAAGAAAGTACCTGTGCTTTCAGGCGATACTCCAGATTCGCTTTACGAACGCATTGCTCCAGAAGAACATAAAGCCATTGTAGAAGGCACTTGCCTTTTAGTAGAAAAATACGTGTAACTTTATTAAAAATGTAAATTAAAGCGGTATGCTTTTTAGAATAAATTTTCTGCAAATGCGGATTTAAGAGGAATATATGTCTTTAGACTGTGGTATTGTTGGACTTCCAAATGTAGGAAAGTCTACTATTTTTTCTGCTTTAACGGCAGCCCCGGCAGAAGCTGCAAACTTTCCATTCTGTACAATCGACCCAAACGTTGGAATTGTTGACCTTCCTGATGAACGGCTGGATTTTCTTGCTTCTATTAATAATCCAAAAAAGAAAACTCCGGCATCTGTAAAATTTGTTGATATTGCAGGGCTTATAAAAGGAGCGAGCCAGGGCGAAGGATTAGGAAATCAGTTCTTGGCAAACATTCGTGAATGTGCTTGTATTGCACACGTTGTCCGCTGTTTTGATAACCCTGATATTATGCACGTACGTGAAGATTCAAAAGTAGAGGCACCTGTTGACCCTGAAAGTGATGTGCTTACTATAAACTTTGAACTTGCTCAGGCAGATTTACAGACTATTGCAAAACGAAAAGAAAAAAACATAAAACAAGTTAGAGCACTTGGAAAAGAAGCCGAAAAGCAACTTGCTTCTTTTAATTCTGCGGTAGAAAAAATTGTTCCACTTTTGGAAGACGGAAAATGTGCCCGCCTTGCAGATTTAACAGATGATGAAAAGATTGCGATTCGTGATATGTTCCTTTTAACAATGAAACCAACTTTATACGTTGCAAACGTTGATGAAGATTCCATTGCAGACGGAACAAACAAATATGTTGAAGTTCTAAAAAAGATTGCCACTGCAGAAAACAGCGAAGTTGTTGTTATCTGCGGTAAGTTTGAAGCAGACCTTGCCGAAATTACAGACGAAAATGACCGCAAAGAGTTTATGGAATCTGTAGGATTAAAAGAAAGCGGACTTGCTGTTCTTGCAAGAAAAGCATATCACCTTATGGGGCTTGAAACGTTCTTTACAGGCGGTTCAGATGAATGCCGTGCATGGACAATTCACGCAGGGGATACTGCTCCAAAAGCGGCAGGTGTTATTCATACTGATTTTGAAAAAGGATTTATAAAAGCAGAAGCATATTCTATTGAAGATTTAAGAAAATATGGTTCTGAACAAAAAATTAAAGAAGCCGGAAAGTATCGCCAGGAAGGAAAGGATTACATTGTTCAAGACGGCGATGTGCTTTTCTTTAAGTTTAATGTATAAAACCTTTGCAAAAAGACTGTAATTCTTACCATGCAAGGTAGGAGTTACAGTTTAGTCTGCAATTTCGTAGCGGTTTTTGCCGTTGCTTTTTGCTTTGTATGCTGCATTATCTGCGGCCTTGAACCAGTCCATACTAGACCAGCCTTCTTTGTAGAAAGCAATTCCTGTACTCATAGAAAAAGATGTTTCCGGTGGTAAACAGTCAAATCTAAGTTGATTAAACTTTGTCATTATCGTAGTAATAATCTGTGTAACTTCTGAAATAGGTTTATCTCTAAAAAGTATTATGAACTCATCGCCACCATATCTAAAAGCGTTTCTGTTTGTTTCTAATGTTTCTTTTATTATATCTGCAAGGGAAATAAGAACTGTATCACCAACTGCATGCCCGAATGTATCGTTTATTGACTTAAAATTATCAAGGTCAAAAAAAGCAATGCACAATTTTTCTTCTTTTGTACGTGTTCTTAAAAGCCTGTCTACAGTTTCTGAAAGGGCACGACGATTAAAAAGTCGAGTTAGAGTTTCTAACTGAAGTTCTTCTGAAAGTTTTACCTGCTTTCTGTAGTTATGGTCGATGAATGAAACCTGTGCAACTTGAGAGCGTAAAAGTTCTCGGGCAATTTTATATGTAAGCCCGATTCCAATAAGAGTAATTGCTGCGGTTGTAAATCTATAAACGAATGTATGCTCGCAGCACACAATAGAAAACGCAATGTAAGTTGGAATAAACATTACATAAGACATAAAAAGAAGAGAATGAAGAAGTTTTTTATCGGCAGTAGTAGACGCAGGAAGCATTGTAAGTGCCGGTAAAATTAAAACAACTGGATAATGCGGATAAAAAAGAGCAACTACTGTAAAATTGCAAAATAACTCCCAAACTACAAAACGACAACCTGTCTTCCAATTTATTTTTCTATTCTTTGTAGTTAAAGAAAGAGGAATCATTACAACAAGTAAAACGGCTAAGGGAATTAATGTTTTTTCTATAAGTAAATAAAAGAAAGACGAAAGACTTAATTCTTTAAGATAAAGTTTTAAAAGTGCGACAATTGTTGTTATTAATGCTATTGATGCAAAAATAAACCAACATTGAGTATCTAAACGCTTTCGCCATCGCCTGAAATATTGTTCCTGATATTCTTCTATAGTCATAATGTAAATTATACAAGGTAAACAGATTTTTATTCAATGATAAAACCTGAGTTTATTTTGTTCATCGTGTTGTAAAAATCAGGGAAAGAAACAGCACAGCATTCTGCATTGTTTACTGTTACACAATCGCCTTCTTTTAAGCCAAGACCAAGAACAGCAAGGCTCATTGCAACTCTATGGTCGTCGTAACTTTCTACGGTTCCGCCGTGAATCTTCCATTCCGAGTTTTGTTTTCCGTCTAAAGTTACAGGGCTGTGACCTTTAATTTTAAGCCAGTCAGAACCAGTTTCAATTTCTGCACCAAGTTTTGTTAATTCTTTTTGCATAACATCGATTCTATCTGTTTCTTTTTTGCGGCAAACGCTAATATCTTCTATTATAATCGTTCCTTCTGTAAAACAGCCTGCAACGACTAACGCACAAATTGCATCAGGATAGCCTGAAAGATTAACGTGAAGTTCTTTATCAGGAAGATTTTCACAAGAAAGGCGTGAATGTTTTACTGTAAGAGTTTTTGCCTGCTTATCTTCTGTAATGTTTGCTCCAAGCGTTTTTAATACATTTACAATTTCCATATCACCCTGGCTACCAGAATAGTCAATGTTTGTAATTGTAATTTCGCTTTTTGAAATTATTGCGGCAACTAGCGGAAAAGCAACGGCTTCCCAATCGCTTGGGATTTCTTTATCAAATGCTTTCATTTGAACAGGACCATGCACTTGAATATTTTTATAGTCATCGCTTATTTCTAGCTTTACGCCCATTTCTCGCAGCCAAATGGCAGTCATATTTAAAAACGGAGTTTCTTTTGGGTCGGTAAGTTTTATTGTTGTTGTTCCGTTTAAACGGCTGGCGGCCATCATAATACCGCTTATGTATTGGCTAAGCCTTCCGTCTGTAACAATAGTTTGATTTTCTTTTACCGGTCCTTTTATAAGTAACGGCGGAGCATTTTTTTGTGGGCGTGAAATATATGCTTCTGCTCCCATTTGAATTAATGCATCCTGCACATGTAAAACAGGACGAGTGCGAATTGATTCGTCTCCGGTAAAAATACTCCAGCCTGCAAAAGTTGAAGCAACCGGACTCATAAAATAAAGAAGAGAACCTGAGTTTCCTACATTTACAACATCGCTAGGTAAATGTGCATTTTTTCCAGCACCTTGAACAACCCAATCTTTTGAATCTGAAAGATCAACTTTTGCACCAAACAATGGAACTGCTTTTGCAGATGAAATGCAATCTGCTCCACCAAGTGGATTTCTTATGTGCGAAGTGCCTTCTGCAAGGGAGGCAAATAAAAGTGCTCTTATAGTATGACTTTTTGAACCTGGAACGCGGATTTTACCGAAAAGTTCTGCTTTTTGTGCTTTAATTTTCATATTGCTTAAGATTTTAACGAAAACAAGGCGGTGTTTCTAGGTAGTAGAAAAAATACATTTTATTGGAAGATGGTCAGAAAATCCTTCGCCATTAGATATTTTAAAACGTTTTGGAATATTGTTTTCGCTGCTCCAAAGTTCATTTGTTAAAACGTTAAACTCTTTTATAAAAATAAGGTTGTTCAAAAAAAACGAATCTATTCTTTCCCAGTCTCCATTGTAATAGTACGAACCGGGTAAAACTAAACTTTTATCCTGCAAAATCCACGGAGAAAAAACACTTACGTTTTTTTTATTTGTTTTAGTTTTTAATTCTATGTTAGGAATGTTGTTGTCGTTTTCTGTTTTGAATTCTGCAGAAAGTGGTGAAAATTCTAAAATGTCGCGGTTAAAATCGCCACAGGCAATAATCGGTAAATCTTTATTTTGAATAAATTGGTCTACAAGAACACTTTCTTGCCATGCTCGCCATATTTCTGATTTTTCTTTTCCGCCTGATTTTGACTTCCAATGATTAACAATAAGAATAAAAGGCTTATCCGGCGCTTCAATTTTTACTGTACCAATCGGTCGCATTGAAGGCTGCAAACTTGATTCTGTTCGTATATCAAGATTGTGCGTTTTTACCTGCGTAATAGGAAACTTTGAAATAACTGCACAACCTATTGCGTCTTTTTTATTTTTAAAGAATGTGCCGTATCGCCATGAATCTTTTAGAATCCAACTTCTTTTTGCAAGATTATTTGTAATGTCGTAAACTATTCCCGAATTTTCAATTTCTTCAAAAACAAAAATATCTGCATTTATATCGTTTATTGCTGTGCAGAGTTTTTCAAGCCTTGTTTTGTAAGACTCTTTATTCCAGTTTTCGTTTTTCTTAAAATTTGAATATTCCGTTCCGTCTGTATTTCCATCAAAAAAAGTTTGAACGTTCCAATTTACAATAGAAATTTCGGATGCAGAAAGTTTTTGCGTTGAACAGCTTAAGATGCTAAAAATAAGCAGCATTGGTAAAATTAATTTTTTCATATAACCTCCGCTATTTAAATAGTAAAAAAAAATCAAAAACGGAAGTGTAATGGGGAAAAAAAATAATTTTTTAATTTTGCATTAAGTTAATAAAACAATCTTCAACAGCTTTTAAAGTCTGTTCATATAAGATTCCTTTTACAAAAGGAGTCTTTGCTTCATATCTATTCCAGTATTCATGCTGGAAATTATCTGATTTTAAACTTTCGATTACATTTTTATAATCAGCAAGAACTGTTTCGGATTTTCTTTTTCTGCAAGTTGACTCAAGTGCCAGTTTTAAGGATTCCCAGTTTATATCACCAAACTTAAGTTTATAAAGAATGTACACATCATAAAAGTCACGAGGTCTTGTATTTGCAGTTCCTCTGGAAATAATTGTTTCAAGTTTTTCTGCAAGTACGTTTTCTAGCGGATAAGCCATAATATTAATTGTCTTATCATCATAAACGCAATGATACATGTATTTTATTTCTGACGGAACTATCGAATCTCCAGTCGTTACATCAACCGTAATTGTTGTATTGATTATTCCATAAATTGCATGCAGAAAAACCCTTATTCCCGGATAGTCATCAGCTTCTCTTATGTCATCTACCCTGTCAAACAGAAAATTCAACTGATCATCAATATGAATCTGACAGATTGATTTGAATATTTCTGCTACATTTTCTTTTGTAACATCAAAACCTTTTACGGTCGTATCAATATCCATTGTTGAACGGTTTTCAATTCCTATAAAAGATGAAATCAAAAATCCACCCTTTAGGATAAAACAAGATGCCTTATCTGACATAGATATTCTTTCAAGTAATCTTTCCAAGCAATAAGTTTGAAGGGCTGCCTGTGCCGTTATATTTGATTTTTTTGCCTTGTTTTTGATAATGGCCTTAAGCTGCATTGGATTTTTTGTAATCATACAAGAA
>CAYZXM010000077.1:0-7722 GCA_964482455.1 uncultured Treponema sp.
TGAAGATCAACGGTTTTCAAGACCGCCCCAGTACGACCGCTTTGGTATCGCTCCATAAAAGATGTATACTTAAGATATAGAAAATCGCATTTAGTGTCAATAGAAAAAAAGTTTTTTTTATTAAAAATTTTCGATATAGGAAAAACCTAGAATAACCGCCGGCATTTGTTTTATTTTTAATGCCTGCCACGTTTTTTTTAGATAATAAAGTTCGCTTGGACTTCCGCCGTCTAGTTGCATTGCACAATAAACGCCATTCTTTTTAAGGATTTGTGCCGTTTGCATATACGAAAGTTTTTTTCCGCAAAAAACATAAAGAGTTTTTCCGTCTTTAGAAAGCCCTACTGCAGAACGAAAATCTTTTATGTCCTTAAAATTGTATATTTTTTCATCCCTTAAAATTGTCCAAAATCCACCGAATGCGGCAAAAATATTTTTAGATTCTTCTTCTTTCATTCTTAAAAAATCTTTCTGAGAATCATATATTTTTGCAGAAAAACCGTTTTCTTCTTTAAAAAAAGCAATAAAAGAATAGTGCTCATCCGCACTAGAATATTGAACATAGTCATCTATATAAAGTCCGATTGCCCTTCTTTTTGAAAACATCGGATTTAATTTTGATTTTACCTTAAACGGATTTGCGTTTATTGCCATAAAACAGTCATTTTCTTTTGCAAACTTTTTTACCGACATTGCAGAAAAATAATCTTTTTGTTTTGGATATGTTTTTATATTAAGATTTGGATTAGAAAGATTAATTTCTGCAAGAAAATAGTTTTTTTGTTTATCTACAATTTTTGTAACAAACGAAAGTTCTTCTTCTGAATAAAAATCGCCTTTTATATCTGTTGTTTTACACGAAAAAATAACAAAGAACACAAAAACGTAAAAGCAAAATGCAAAACAACTTTTTATTTTTTTCTTCATTTTATACTCTCTTTACCTGTAAAGAAATCTATGCGACGGAAAGTTTTTTTCGTAAAGTTTTGCTTCTTCAAAATATTCAGAACTGTAATAACCTGTAGTTATAAGGCATAAAACTTTTTCTTCTGGAACTTCGGGATTTGAAAGATTCTTTTTATAAAGAATTTCGACTGCATAACGTTTTTTTGTTCCATTTAAACTCTGTTTTGGAACGTAGTAATTTACATAATCGCGAAGCTGAAACTTTTCGCCTTTACTTTTATAAGTTTCTACAGCAAGGTCTGTTCCGTTTTCTGATTTTCCATACGAATAAAAAACTTTTTTATCAAAAAGTTTTTCGTGTTCTGTTTCTATTACCGCAACAAGTTTTTCATTCTTAAATTGAAATTCTATATATTCAAACGGACTTTTTTCTCCGTCTTTCCACGTTAGGCGAAAACAATTTACTCCAAAATGACTTTGCGGGCAGGCTGACCATATTATTTTATTGTTATTCTTTTTTACCCATTCTTTTACATTAACTTCGTTTTGCCCCCAGGAAAGACCTTTGTATCCGCTTTTTAACTGAAATCCTTTTAATATAACAAGCAAGGGTACTGCAAAAAAAATAAAGGCTAAAAAGGAGCTAAGAATTATCGCTTTCGATTTTGTCATAATTTTTTCCTTTAAGTTCAAAGTTGTCGTATTTTCCAGAAATGTAATTTAATTCAATAAGAAGATTCTTTTTATTAAATCCATTAACGCAAAATTCAAGATAAAAACCTATTGCCGAAAGCACAATTGCAACAAATCCCCATAATCCCATTATGCTAGAAATAAATGTTATATTAAAAAAAAGAAGAGCGATGCTAAAAATCAATATAAATATTTTAGAAAGAATGATTCCGCCTAAAATCATTCCAGTAATGCAGACTGTAGCAAAAATCATTATGTAAAGATTCTTTTTTTGTTCAATAGAAGAATTTGAGCCTTGCGTATTTGGAAAAAGAGAAACTTTTATAAGCATTGCAAAAAAAAGTGTGTGAACAATTATGCTTATGACATTCAAAAAAATTATAAGCGATTTATGTTTTTTTACAGAATTATTTATTGGCGTTGTTATGGTTAGAATCCCTTTAAAATGCAAAATGATAATTAAAAAAAGCGAAAAAACTCCGCTAAAAAAGTCTGGTAACTGCTGGATATACACTGATTCTTCTTTTACGGCACCAAAAAACGCTAAGAATGAGCCCCAGACGTTTTCAAAATATGGCGTTGTTATGTCTTGCTTCCACGGAATCATAAAAATCCAGGCGGAAACCCAAATTAAAACAAGAGCGGTTAATCTATAAAAATCAATAACTTCATACCATTTTTTATTCATAGCAAAATTATATCATAAAACCAGCAATGTGCTATAATTCAAATTATGGAAAAAGATAATCTGTTTGCTTCTTCTAAAGGATTAAAAGAACCGCTTGCCTTTCGTATGAGGCCTAGAAACTTAGATGAATATATTGGCCAGGATCATATTGTTGGAAAAGGCCGGCTTTTGCGTCGTGCTATTGCAGCAGACCAACTGACATCTGTTATTTTTTACGGTCCGCCTGGAACTGGGAAGACGACTCTTGCCCGCGTTATTGCAAATCATACAAAATCAAACTTTATTACGCTTAACGCAGTTTTAACTGGCGTTGCAGATATTCGGGATGCAATAAAACAGGCAGAAGAATATTTTAATCTTTACAGCCGCAGAACTATTCTTTTTGTTGATGAAGTTCATCGCTGGAATAAAAGCCAGCAGGACGCACTTTTGCCTTGGGTAGAAAACGGAACAATCATTCTTATTGGTGCAACTACGGAAAATCCTTTTTTTGAAGTAAATCGTGCCCTTGTTAGTCGAAGTCGCGTTTTTCAATTAAAACCTCTTTCTTATGATGATTTAATGAAAGCGGCAATGTCTGCACTTTCGGATAAAGACCGTGGTTACGGCCATTGGAATGTCGTTTTTGAAAAAGGTGCTCTTGAACATCTTGTTGAAACTGCCGGGGGCGACTGCCGTTCTTTACTGAATGCTCTTGAACTTGCCGTAGAAACAACGCCTGAAAAATGGAACCCTGATGCCGAAAATCCTGAGCCGGCGTATGGTTCTACTATTTATATTTCAAAAGAAGCAGCGGAAGAATCGATTCAAAAAAAAGTTGTTTTATACGACCGCGACGGTGATTATCATTACGACATTATCAGTGCATTTATAAAATCATTAAGGGGACGCGACCCCGACGCCGCTTGTTACTGGCTTGCAAGAATGGTTAGTGCCGGCGAAGACCCTCATTTTATTTTTAGAAGAATGTTGATTTCTGCCTGCGAAGACACAGGACTTGCCGACCCTAAAGCAATTCAAATTGTAGAAAGTTGTGCCAGTGCCTTTGATAGAGTCGGCCTACCAGAAGGAAGGTATTTTTTAGCACACGCAGCATTATACCTTGCAACTGCACCAAAATCTAATTCAAGTATGGCGTTTTTTGATGCTCTTAGTACCGTTGAAAAAGAAAATACAGAAGTTCCAAATCATTTAAAAGATTCAAGCCGAGATTCCGAAGGGTTTGGGCACGGTTCAGGCTATTTATATCCGCACGCCTACCGCGACCACTGGGTAAGCCAGCAATACTTACCGGATGAACTTATGGGACGTGTTTTTTATACGCCAAGCACTCAAGGATACGAAAAAGAAATTAGAGAAGAAGTTCTTAGCCGCAGAGAATTGCAAATTGCGTCTATTTTAGAACAGCAGGAAAATGCAAAAGAAACGCCCAACGAAACTGGAAGCAAAAACAATTTTACAAATGCTAATAAAGATAATGAAACGCAAAAATCAGAATTTGGCGTAAACCCGATTAATGAATGGTGGATTACAGAGCATTTTAAAACGAGCGGAAATGGCGAAAACCTTACATTCAGCCCGGTAAACTCCGTGCGTGAATCTGCCTTAGAAAAAGCAGATAAGCAATGGAAAAACAGAATAGATTCCAACCGAGCCGAAATCCTTTTAAAAATCCGCAACACGATGATTAAAATGGCAGAACTTTTGCGCCATCATCGTTCTTTGGTGTGGAACGCCGACGACAGTCTTTTAATTTGGGAAGTTACAAGAAAAACTCCTGAAGGCGTTACCTGCGGATTATGTAAAACAAAGCAAGGTCTGCAAATCCTTGAACAATATTCAAGAACGCTGGGCGACCTTGATAAGCCAATCTTAAACTTTAGACCAGAATCTTCTTCGCCTGATTTTCTTTCCTGTAAAGATTTTAAAGATATAATCTTAAAGTTTCAGTACAACGGAACAATTTTCGACAGAGTTTTTTTTAGAGATCCATTCGTAAGCGTTGAATCTGTTGACGCTCTTGCAAAAGCAATCTGCGAAATTATGAACTCTAAAAAGCAAACTGGAAAACTCTTTACTGACCAAAAAGATTCTGAAATCCAATTAGAAAAAGAGATTTTTGACGGAACCAATTACGATTCTGATTTTAATGAAAACATTGAAAAAGAAAATGAAAAAATAGAAAACATTCCTACATCGGAAAAACCGTTTGCTCCCGGCTGGAAAATTATAATTTCGCAAAAGATTCCTTCTGGAACGCAACATATAAGTTCTCTTATAAAAAATCAAATCTTTGTGCAGCACACTTCAGATTCTTATCTTGAAATCTTAGATAAAATGGATAAAGCCGAAACAGATTTTTTTAGGGATAAAACAAATCCATTCTTCTGCTGGAATGCTGATTATATAAGTAACGCTTTTACAAAACAGGGTTTTAAAGTAGTAAATGCAACGCAAATTATTTATGAAAAACGAAAAATAACTCAAAAAGAACTTTGCCGTTGGTTTAATACACAAGAATCTGCATACGGAAGAGCAATGCTTAAAGCACTTGGACTTGTAGATTTACAAAAGATTGTAACTCTTTTAGAAAATGCTATTCAAAATAAAATCTTTGACTGGCAGACTGAAACTTCATTTTTTACAATAATGGCAAAAAACGAAACTGAACAAAAGAAGGAAAATAATGAATAAATCAATGCAGAACACAACACTTATATATATAGAAGAAAAATCAAAATATCTTATGCTTCACCGCACAAAAAAACAAAACGACTACAACCACGATAAATGGATTGGCATTGGCGGAAAGTTTGAACAAACGGAAAGCCCGGAAGATTGCATTAAACGCGAAGTTTTGGAAGAAACTGGTCTTACCTTAAAGTCGATGGAATACAGAGGAATTGTTACTTTTGTAAGCGACAACGATTTTACGGAATATATGCACATTTTTTGGTCTGATGATTTTTGCGGTTCATTAATTGATTGCGACGAAGGTGAACTTGAATGGGTAGAAAAATCTAAGATGAATAACCTTCCCCACTGGAAAGGCGATGAAATATTTTTAGACCTTATAGAAAAACGAGTTCCATTTTTTTCGTTAAAACTAATTTACAGTAACGGAAATCTTTTAAAGGCAATTCTTAACGGCAAAAATTGCACATTTTAGCATTTAAGTCTTAAATCTTTATATAAAACTTCAAAGGAACGTTTTCCATTTTGCAAAAATCCTATTTCCTTATAAAGTGTATAAGAACCTTCATCATTTTCTACTGGCTTTACAACATTATAATTATCTTCGGTTGTGTAAAACCATTCATGCGAAAGATACCATAATCCCTCCTCCGTCATTGTATATTCACAAACTTTTGCAAAATTATCACAGCTTTCATACATAAAGTCATTCCAATCACTGCGACATGCTTTGTTCGCTTCTTCAAACGTCGTAAAAAGAGGATATTCAAACGGGTAAAAATGCCATCTTTTATATCCAGACTTTGTCATTTCTTTTTTTAAATCATCATACCAATTTATTTCTTTATCTCCTTTTTTTGGATAAAAAGCTCCTGTTTCAATAATGTAAAATTTTCTTATTTCCATAATTATGCCTACTTAATTTTGTAATCTGATTTTTTATTATAATCTGATTTTCATTTAAATTGGTCAAAATTAACATAAAAGAAAAAATCCAAAAAATATTTTACTTTTTAATAGATTTTTTTATATTATAAATATCTTTTTAGGAGGACTATTTTGCTAAATATTCTTTACGTTCACGGTTTTGCTTCAAATCAAAATTCCAGAAGTTTTACAGAACTTAAAAGTTCTTTTTTGAACCACAACTTTTTTGCCTCAGATTTTGACCTATTAGACGTTAAAGGAACTTTAAAAAAGATTGATACACTCTGCAAAGAAAAAAACATTGATTTAATTATTGGAAAATCTCTTGGCGGTTTTTATACTTTGGCCTACAAAGGCTTTCAAAACAAAATAGTAATTAATCCTTGCATAAAACCTTGGATTGAAATTCCAAAACTTGATTCCTCTGTAAAAGAGTCAGTTCTTGATGAATGGAAAAAGATTTTTGAACAGACAGAAAACAGCATTAATAAAGACCATAAAAAGCGAACTTTTGGTATTTTTGGCGATAAAGATGAACTTTTTTCTTATAAAAATTATTTTGATAAACATTACGGTGCAGAAAATAACGGTAAGCAAAAATCATTTATGATTCCAGGAAAACACCACATCGACAGCGAAAATCTTAAAATTGCAGTTCAAAAAGGGTTGGATTATTTTAATTTGGAGTAGAATAAAAAAATCCGCCTTAAAAATGTTGAAAGTTCACAGTTTTCGTATGTTCGACCTGCACAGTGGCAAGATTTATGAATACGGATATAAAATCAATTAAACTTCCAGCCTAGCACACCACTTGCGTCATCAGCAAAAACAAGTGCGATTTTGTGCGTTGTTTTTCCGCTAACAGAATAACGTTCTGCATAACCTTTCTTTTCAATTTGTTCTAATGATTCTTTAACGCCTTTTTCAAAATCAGTTGGTGGAACAGTTTTAAGTTCAAAAATATAAACATCAGTCTGAGTTGTAACAATTATGTCGCTACGCCCAAAAATTGACTGCATTTCGCTTACAACGTCAAAGCCAGTCATACGGAACAAAACGTGCGTAATTGCTTCGTAAAAGTTTTCGCACATATTTTTTTGCACGATTGTCGGAATGTCAGAAAAACACGCTTTTACAATCCGCATTGCGTATTCAAGCTCGTTTGCGGCAAAGGCTTTTCGTAAATAATCAACAGAAAGACCTAAATCATCGTCGGGCACGCTTATAAACTTTGGAAGAATTGCGTTTAAAAATCCGTCTTCTACTTCTTTATTTGGAAAGCCCAGAGTGTAAATGCGACTGTCTTCGGTTTCTTCAAAATCCTTGATTGTTAAATAGCCGCTTTGATAAATTACTGGAAGCATATTTTTGCTGTCAGGGTCGTAATCTTTGAACTGGCTTTCTGTTGCCTTGCGTCCATCCATGATTGAAAAAAGCTGAAACGGCTGATTTTGCAAGGTTTTAACCAAAAATGATGGAGTTCCACTTTCAAACCAGTAAGAACCAAAATTCAGTTCAGAAAAACATTTTAAAAGACAGAATGGATTGTAAACTCCTTCCCCATACGGAACAAAATGATAGCCATCATATTTTCTAGCAAGGCGGGCTTTTGTTTCGTCAACAGAAAGTTTTTTCTTTTGTGCAAGTTCTTCAATTTCCGGCATAAAATATTTTTCAAGTTCACTTTCACTTATTCCACAAATTGATGCGTAATTTTCGTTCAAGGAAATATCATTCAATTGGTTAAGTCCAGAAAAAATATTCATATGACTTACCCGAGTTATCCCGGTAATAAATATAAAGCGGATATATTC
>CAYZXM010000078.1:0-7601 GCA_964482455.1 uncultured Treponema sp.
AAAATGCACCTCCTAAAATTGAACTTTATTTGTCCAACTTTTGGGGTGCACTTCACACTTCATTTACTAAGCAGCCTTTTTTTATTAACTATTTCTTCCAGATTTTTTCGCGATTAAAAGTCTGATTTCTGTCTGGTCCAACAGAAACAATACCAACTTTTGTTCCGCAATATGTTTCTATAAAGTCAACATATGCTTTTGCATTCTTTGGAAGCTGGCTGTACTTTGAAAGTTTTGTAATATTCTGTTTCCAGCCAGAAAACTTCTGAAGTACAGGCTTTGCTTTATTCAAAAGCGGAATTGATGCAGGAAAATCTGTTACAATCTTTCCGTCAATATCGTATGCAATGCACGCTTCAATTTCATCCATATCATCATATACATCAAGGTGTGTTAAAACTAACGAATCAATAGAATTAACATGACAGGCATATCTTAAAGCAACAAGGTCAAGGTAACCGCAACGGCGAGCACGACCAGTTGTAACGCCAAACTCATTACCAGTGTTGCGAACGTAATTACAAAGTTCACCTTCTGATTCAGCATTAAATTCAGTAGGCATAGGACCATTTCCTACACGAGTTTCATAAGCCTTAAAAACGCCATAAATTTTATCCAATGAACGAGGACCAATTCCAGAACCACTTGAAGCACCATAAGAACCAGATGCACCAGAAGAAACATAAGGGTACGTTCCTGAATCAATATCGAGCATTGCACCTTGTGCACCTTCAAAAAGGATATTTTCTTTACGAACTTCCCACATTTTTGCAGCAATATCAATACGCATCTTTAAAAGCTGCTCTTTGTACTGATTCAAGAAATCCTGATCTTCTTTTTCAAGGTCATTCCATTTTTCTTCCCAGTCTAAATCTGCAAGACGGATTCCATCACGTTCAGCTTTTTGCGAATATGTAGTTCCAATTCCACGACCAGTAGTTCCAATCGGTCTTTTGCGAGCAGCATCACGTTCTTTGTCCATTTTTCTGTAACCAGGCAAAGTAATATGAGCACGGTCAGAAATAAAAACACGACCTTCCCAGTTAATTCCAGCATCAGAGAGCATTTTTAATTCATTAAACAATGCTTCTGGCTCAATAACCATTCCTGAACCAAGAATAACAGACTTTTCCGGGTAAAGAATTCCAGATGGAACCTGATGTAAGGCATATTTTTTTCCATCGGCAACAATAGTATGACCAGCATTTGCACCACCAGCAAAACGACATACATATTTAGCATCTTGAGCAAGATAATCTACTATTTTTCCCTTGCCTTCATCACCCCACTGGGCACCCATTACAACAATATTCATAAATCCTCTTTCCTGCAGAATCATCGCGGGAATTAGAAAAAAAATTAGTAAAAACGCTACAAACAATGCAGACATATGTTTTTACTTAAAAATGTTATCACAAAGGTCATTTTTGCTCAATAAAACGTAAAAAAAACGTAAAAGGTAAAAACGAAAGTTTATAAAAATTACTAAACAAACCTTTTATTGCTCAAAAATAAAAAAATCAATAATATTTTTTTAAAGAGGAAACAAATGAAAACTTTTACTAAAATTATTGTTAGATCTTATGAATGCGATTCCTATAACCATGTAAATAATGCCGTTTATTTAAATTATCTTGAACACGCAAGAATGGATTTTCTTCACAAAGTAAACTTTGACTACAAAGGAATTGTAAATGCAGGGTACTATCTTTATGTTACACATATAGACATTCACTATAAAAGTTCAGCATTTTTAGATGACGAACTTGTTGTAGAAACAAACCCTGTAAAACTTAAGCACGTTATGGGAGAATTTCATCAGACCATAAAAAAAACGGACGGTACAGTCTGTGCCGAAGCCAATGTAACATGGGCATGCGTAACAACAGACGGAAAACCGTCCAAAATACCAGAAAACTTTATGGTTTCTGGTCTAAAACCAGAAGAATAAAAAATATAAAAAATCTACTTATCAAGTAATTTTTCTATTTTTTTAGCAACATCGTTTAAATATTCGCTTTCAATACTTTCTACATCGCCAGAATCAATTGCAAGCGAAACAGATTCTTCCATAGGAATTTTTGCAAGAACAGGAATATTAAAACTTTCTGCAATCTTTTCTATATTGCTCTTTCCAAAAACTGTAATTTCTTTTCCACAATCAGGGCATTTTACATAACTCATATTTTCAATAAGACCCAAAATCGGAATATTCATAAGATTTGCCATTTTTACAGCTTTTTCAACAATAACACGAACCAACTGCTGCGGAGATGAAACAATAATAATTCCATCTACAGGAAGACTTTGAAAAACAGTAAGCGGAACATCCCCCGTTCCCGGCGGCATATCAACAAACATAAAATCAACATCTTTCCAATTAACATCAGTCCAGAACTGCTGAACTGCACCAGAAATAACAGGACCACGCCATACAACTGGGTCATTTTCATTTTCCAAAAGAAAATTCATAGACATAAGTTGAATTCCAGAATCCGTTATTACAGGATTAAGCGAATTACCATCACTTTCTGCACGACGGTCGCCAACACCAAAACTTTCAGGAATAGAAGGTCCGGTTATATCTGCATCAAGAATAGCAGTTCTATAACCATCTTTGTGAATTTTACAAGTCAAAAGACTTGTAACAAGCGACTTTCCAACGCCACCTTTTCCACTAACAATTCCAATAACCTTTTTTACAGAACTACCCTCTCTAAGTTTTACATGTAAATCACGTTCTTTGCAGTTTTCGTTACAAGAAGAACAATTGTGTTCACAATCCGACATATTTCCTCCAAAAATGATAAAGACATTTCCAAAAACTTTATCTTAAAAAGCTTAAAGAAATTTCTAAAACCTTAAATAATAACCAAGATATTTTTAATTGAAATTATTTTTTCGTTTTGCACAAATATGATGACCTGTAAAATCGAAAAAATCAGTTTCCTTTCGTTTTGGCTCTGTATTCAATTTTTTAACAAGTAAGTCAACTTCGCTACCAAAAAGAATATTTTCCCTTACAAAAACATCTTTCATAACAGAACCTAAATCATCACATAAAGCAGGGTCTTTGCCAGTAAGATTTTTAAGACTGTACTGCAAAAGCCTTCGATTTCTGAACTCTCCAATTCCACAACGAGATGTTTTTTCGTAATCTTCTGCAATATCATTCCATGAAGAACCGCACAAAGAAGAAAAAATTGCAACAGTAACGCCAGTTCTATCAGAACCAAGGCGACAGTGAATATAAAACGGACCTGGATGCTCCAGCATAAACTTACTTATTTTGCGTAAAGCATCAGTATATTCTTTTACATTTGAATGAAAATAGACCAAATTGTAATCGATATTAACACAAAGCCGGTTATGCTTTTTTTCAATTTCTTCTATTTGAGGCGAAGCAGTTTCTTCTTCTATAACAGAAGGCGTTTCGTAACCACTTAAAGTAATATCTGATTTTATGCCATAAAGTTCCATTCCTTTACGCACAAGTTCAATTCTTTCGTTTTCTGTATCCATCCAGCCACGAGATTTTTTATAAGGATGATACCCGCGAAAAAGAGAGCGAGTTCCCGGTGCAAGCCTAAAGTTTGAAATTTCAGCACGACAAGCCGGGCAGTTCATATCAAAATCATCTAAATCTTTAAATGCTTCAAAACGCTTTTTTAAAGACTGAAAATCTAACAAATCATCTTTCGTAAAAAAAATCAGTTTATTTCCAAGAAAAAAGTTTTCACATTCTTCATCTTCTTTTAAAAGATGATTAGATGTTTTTGAAAGTGCAAAGAATTTAAATTCTGGAAAACCAGAGTTTCCTGGAACGCTTATTATTTCTAGTGGCTTTTTTAAAGTAAAAACTGATTTTCCATCTTCAAATTTTTCCTGCATAATCCAAGAAGAATCCCCTGTATTAAGCCAGCCGTTAAAAGTTCCAGTAACATAAACAGATTCGTTATCCATTAAATCAGGATAATCTTCTTTAGCACAATAAAATTCAACATACGAATCATTTAAGGCGTAACCGAATTTTCTTGAATTAAAACACATAAAACCTCATAAATATAAAAAGCGATATTTATTTTTTATACCTATTAAGTATAACCATTCTTTTTAGATAATCCAATAAAAAAATGTTTTATTTTTTTATTTTATCTATTGACCTTTTTTTTATATTCATATATATTAAAACACATCACGCGGGTGTAGCGAAGCTGGTTATCGCGCTGGCCTGTCACGCCGGAGATCACGGGTTCGAGCCCCGTCACTCGCGAAAAGCTTCTTGTACTTTCAGGGAGCTTTTTTTATTTCACGGGCAATAGCGCAGTTGGTAGCGCGCGACGTTCGGGACGTTGAGGTCGCAGGTTCAAATCCTGTTTGCCCGACTAACTCAAATAAAAAAAGGATATTCACTTTTGAATATCCTTTTTTTATTTTACATTGCTAAATTATCTTTAATCTAAAAAAAAACGTAAAAATTTTCATTTTTTTTCTAATTTTATTTCCGAATTTGATTTTTTTTTCATATAAATATAGTGACAGAAAAAATTAAAATTAATTTTTAAGATTTCTGTTGCTTTTTTTACCGGTAAAAAGCTTAAAGATTTTTTATGAGGTATTTTATGAATCAATTAAACTCACTTATTATTGAAGGTAATGTTACCAGAGAACCAGAAATTAAAGAAACTCCAAACGGTTTTAAAGTATGCACAATTCCATTAGCCGTAAACCGCTATTACAAAAATACAAACGGCGATGGTGTAAGCGAAGTTTCGTACTTTAATATCGAAGCATTCGGAAAGTTAGCAGAATCTTGCCAAAGAAACTGCAACAAAGGACGTGGACTTCGCGTTGTAGGCCGACTAAAACAAAACCGCTGGACAACAGCAGACGGCAAAACGACCAGCCGAGTTTCTATTATTGCGGAACACATCGAATTTAAAAAGCGCCTTACTCAAAGTAGTGAAAATGCCGCACCAACAGAACAAACAAGTTCAGAAGAAAACCTAGATGCCATAAAGCAGGCAAATATTGCTAGCGTAGAGGAAGAAACTCAAGAGAATCTTCCTGAAGAAGCACTAGTCTTTTAGCGTTTAAAAGTTTTTTTGCCAGCCCGAACTGTTCCGCCGCTGTTTTTTCTTTTAGGCACTCTCCCTTGCTTCTGAAGATTTTTTGCAGCAAGAGCACGTTCGGTGCTGGCTTTATATTCTTCTATCTGCTGAGGATCGTAAAAACCATCTTTCCAGTTAAAACGATTTACATTCGGGAACGGCTGCTTTTTAAACAAAGATGTACTTATATTTTTTATCTGACCTTTTGAAAGTTTCGTTTTTGAAAAATCAACAAGGATTTTCTTAAAACCGTTCTGAGAAAGTTGTTCCGTTTTATCCAGCAAAGAAAACGGAAGTTCAGGCATTACAAAAGAACCATCAGAAGAAGATACAACCTTAAAAGTTTCATCTTCTTTATCATAAAAATATGTAAAGCCATAATCTTCAGGCAGTTTAAAGCGCAAACGGAAAAGAACCGGGTAAGCAAATACAGGCACTAATACCCTGCCCCTTACATTTTGGTCATAAGTGAACTCAAGATTCTTTTTGGAATTTTCATAAGGCATTACAAAAGCACCAATATCTTGATTTTCAAAGAATGAAACTGCCCATCGGTTAAATGTATAAAGATAAGGACCTGCAATAAGGTGAACTTTCTTACCCTTTAACATTTGAATATGAGCAATATTGTTCACAACAAAATTTGTGTATCCCTTTTCTATAAGAGCATTTAAATCTTGTGCAAGTTCTTCTTCTTTTGCAGCAGGACAATATGGGTCTAAAGAAATGTAAATTGCTTTTTTTGAAAATGGAAGAACCGTTTTTCCAGTTAAAAGATCATATTTTGTGTCGCAAGTGTATTCAATTATAAGACGTACAGGATGCAATGCCTGTGCTAAAAATACATCTTCAATCGTAGAAACCTGAACATAAAGACCATCTGGAAAATACGAAAGTTCATTGTTTTGTATTGGAGTAACATCAAGATATGGAAGTTTTTCGTCTGCCGGCTGTTTTCTATACTTTCCTAAATCACCAGGAAGAATACGAGGGTATCTTTTTGACATTGATTTTATCTGCAAAAGATACACGCTATCACCAATTTTGTGTTTTTTAGGAATGTCTATCCATCTTTGTCCGTCGTCATCAATCTCTACACTCTTTACTTTATGACTGGTACGACCAGAATCATCGCGGGAATGAAGACGGATAGAATCGCCCGGATCAGGATCATAACTTCCACCAGAAAGAGTTGCCATTTGGATTTTTAATGTTTCCATATCAACATCTGGTGAAGCATTTTTATTTATTTCTTCAATAAGACCATCTGGTGCTTTTTTTACTTTAGAAACAGTTCCAAGATAAATTCCTGTTCCACCAGCCTGATCAGGATTTAATATTTTTTTACCAGCATTGTCTACACCTTCTTTTTCTGTGTTAAAACCATACCAGTAAGTTGTTTTTGTGCGTGCAAAATCCGACGCTAAAAGACGTTTTCCGGCAGCAATTGCACCTTTTTTATCTTCTTTATAATGATCGATTACATAACGATACGCTGCAACAACACTTCCAACGTACTCTGCACTTTTCATTCTTCCTTCGATTTTAAAAGAATTTATTCCAAGTTCACAAAGGTCTGGAATCTGATCAATAAGTTGTAAATCGCACGGAGAAAAATAATATCCCTGCTTTATTCCTTCAGGATATTCAGCGGTATAATAACGTCTGCAGGCCTGTGCACACATTCCGCGGTTTGCAGACTTTCCACCAAGAAAACTAGAAAAAAGGCATAATCCTGATTCGCTTACACACAACGCACCGTGCACAAACATTTCTATCTCTGCCTTTGTATGTTCTTTTATATATTTTATTTCGTCAAAACCAAGTTCACGAGCAACAACAACTCGTTTTAACCCTTCGTTATACAAAAGATTTGCAGCAGCGGCACTTTCAACATTCATCTGTGTTGAAGCATGAAGTTCAAGATTCGGAAAAAACTGCTGACACATTCTTACAATTCCTAAATCCTGAACAATAATACCATCCGGATGCAGCCTATCAAGATATGCTAAGAACCTGTAAAGACGTTCTGTTTCTTTTTCTTCGCAAACGGTGTTTACTGTTACATAAATCTTTTTTCCAAGTTTGTGAACAGCACTAACTGCCGCCTCAAACTGATTCCATGCAAAATTAGAAGTTCTTAGTCGGGCATTAAAAGACTTAAGCCCAAGATATACTGCGTCTGCCCCTTCGCCAAGAGCCGCATCCAAAGATTCAATATTACCCGCAGGTGCTAATAATTCACACATAACGAGTAATTTAACACAGAAAACACATCAAGTCTACAATGAAAAAAAAACGCATTTTTTATGTCCACTAATTCATACTAGATCTACTTAATTTCTTCCTAACAAAATTAACCAATGCTATAAAAGATTAGTCACAATCCTTACCTTCTTCGTAAAGTGTTTCCGGACAAAAATCTAAGGAATCATTCCACGCAATGGAAATACCATCAGCATAGACTTTTTCAAAAAAAGCAGGATTCCG
>CAYZXM010000079.1:0-7376 GCA_964482455.1 uncultured Treponema sp.
ACGCAGTGCTCATACAAAACCACAAGACAACAAAAAAGTCGCAAAAAATTGAATGCGTTTTTTTCTAAATTATTCATAACTCTTCTTCCTGTTCAAAATCTTTGCAAATATCAAAAATTATCTGACTTGAATTATTAAAAAAATATTTTTCAATGTCGTCTTTACGTATTTCGTTTCCGCAAAGCCAAAAAGATTTTTCTTCGTCTTTAACAGCGGATTCAGTGCATATATATAGAAGAATTTGTTCAATTTTTTCTTTAATAAGACGTTCAAACAAAAACGAAAGCATTAAAGAAGTAACTCCGTTCGGAAAAATCGCAATTTCTTTTTCCTGCCACAAACCACTTTCGTTTGTAAGAAAACTATGCATTTTGTTTATTTTTGACTGTATAAATCCCTTTGGGGCAGAACCGCAAAGAATGGCATAACGCTTCAAAGAAGTCTCCGTTATCATCTTTATTATCGTAATTACGATATTTTATAAATCCTATATCTTAAATACGATTGTTTCAAGTACTTTGATAGCGTAAAAACGTCATTATTTTACTATGGCTACGTTTTCAGACCGTTTAAAAGAAGAAATTGAATATCTTGGGCTTACCCGAAAAGAACTTGCTTTTCGCTCAAATGTAAAAATTCGTGCACTTGATATGTATCTTGGAAGTCAAGGTTCTATGCCACCTGCAGATGTTGCCGTACGGCTTGCAAAAGCGTTAAATGTAACGGTTGAATATCTTGTTACAGGGGAGAAAAATAAAATTGAATCAACAAAAAATCTTCAGTTTGAAAATGATTTATCTAAAATTTCAAAAGAAACAAGAACATTTATAGAAACTGCCACTCATCTTTTTGCAGAACATGAACAAAAAATTTGATTAGTAAAATAATTGTATTAAGTTTTTTTCTGGTTTTCCGATAGTAAAGTTAAGGGCGGGTAGACCGCAAAGGAATGCGATATGGAACAGAAAAGAACTTTATGGATTGTTGCCGCTGTTGGTGTATTTCTGCTTGTAGTTTTAGGGGCAGCACTTGTGCTTTATAGCCCGCAGGCAAAACCTTTTGGCACAGTACCCGGTTCCAGGGAAAGACTTGATGGAACTGCATCTAATGGTTGGATTTCACTTGCACCATCAAATCCGATTCCTCAACAACACGTTACAGAAAGTGCAGAAAACGCAAACGCAGAAACTATAACTTCTGAAGTTGAATCTTCTTTAGAAAACTCTAATGCAGAAAATAAGAATGTAGAATTAAAGGCAGATGGCCTAAATATCTACGCTGAAAACGCAAACATTTATTCTAAAAAAACAGATTTGAACGGTTCAATCGAAAATGCTGTGGTTACAAATGTTTTACCTTCAGAAAAGAATGTTGATTCTTCAAAAACAACTCTTAATCTTATAGAAAATGAAGATTCTAAAAATATTAAATACGAAGAAAACAAAACTACTTCTATTGCAAAAAAGGAAAAATCAGTAGAAAAGAAAATTGATTCTCCTGTAAAAGTAAAAAATGCAAAGGTTGTGCAAAAAAGTAACAGTCAAATTACAAAAACAGAATTAAAACCTGTTTCTAAAAAAGCACAGAATAAAACTACTTCAGCGGTTACAAAATATTGGATTCAGGTAACAGCCCTTACAAGTCGAAAAGCCGCAGATGCTGCACGCGAAGAACTTGGTAAAAATCTGATTACCGCAGATGTATTTACATATACAGACAGCAAAAATCAACTTTTTTACAGAGTAAGAGTCGGTCCTTATTCTTCAAAAAGCGAAGCAGAATATTGGCGTACAAAGATTGCAATGATTGATTCATTTAAAAATACGCAAAGTTATATTACAAATACTGTTATTACAGATTAAAAAAAGTAAAAAAAAATAAAAAATATTTGAAGAATACTTCCAAAACTGTATTTTTTTTACGTTAAATATGTATGAAAAAATGCAGTTTATTTATTTTAAAGGTTTTTATTTTTTTAGTTTTTGGTGTAGTTTTTGCAGAAGAATCAAATGCAAAATACAGTTTATCTTCCTGTTCATTAAAGTATTCGTTTCCGTGCGTAACTTTAAAAGGAAGCTGGAAGATTCCTTCATGCTCGTTTGATTCTTCGCCTGAATTATACACTCCGGCGTGGGGAGCAAGTTTAAGTTTTTCTGAAACAAAACTTAAAAACATAATCCCCCTATCTTTACTTCTTGGAACAGTTACGCCGCAAGGCTCGTTTTCTAAATTAAAAAATCCGGCTATGTACAACACAAACTATTCCATTCCATTAAGTTTTCAAAATGTTTCTATGCTGACTTCAAGTTTACCAACTTCCAGTAATTGCGAAAAACCGATGGCTTTATGCACATCTTTAAAACTTTCTACAAACAGTTTTTTTAATAAAATGAACGTTACTGTTTTTGCAGATGAAAATAATAACATTTACCAAGGTGCCGCAATTGTTTTAAAAACAAGCAAAAAAACAACATTAAGTTTTTCCGAAGTTTCTGGAAAATTTACAAAAGAAAACGAAAGTTTACGCTGGTTTAATAAAACAAAACTTTTTCCAAAAACTGATTTTTATGCAACTAATATACAAACCTCGTTTTTTAGCCCATTCTTTAAAACGCGAGTAAGTACAGACCTTTTTTATACTCCAACTTTTGAAGATACTTTTCAATTTACTTTCTGCAGTGAAAATCTTATAAAATTAAATTATTTTCTTTTAAATCTAAGTTTCTTTTGTACTGATGATAAAGAAACGTTTACAGCTTCCTCAAGGCTTAAAACATTAAGCCAGATAAAAATAAATCCGGCAATAAACTTTTATCCATTAAAGAATAAACTTAAAGTTCAGGCTGGAACATTATTCTTTTTACAGCAGAAGATTCAAAGTGATGAAAGTGTTGCCTTAGAAAAAAAACTTGGCGGGCAGCTTAATTTTTATACCAAAAATACGTTTACTCGCCTTTATTGCGTAACGCAGGGAATAGACGAAGCAGAAAAAATAAATGGAGCAATTTATTTTTATACAAAAAAGAAGTTTATTCCTTCGCAGAATATGGCGTTTTCTGTTATTCCAAACGAAAACTTTCTTAACTTAAAACATACGCAAAAAGTTTATTTTAAGGGTAAAAAGGTTTATACAAGCATTTCTGCATCAGAATCGGTTTTATTAGCAGATTATAAAGACGCAGAATCATTTTGCATAGAAACAAAAATGTCCTGCTCGGCAAAAACTAAAAATCTTTATTTTAGCATTTCGGCAGGACTTTCTTTTGACATTTTATAATAAAATAAAGCAGATAAAACTATCTATTCGCGGTTCCACTTTCCGTTAGGGTATTTTGCCCAAAGACCGCGGGCAGATGTATTTGTTCCAGCAGTAGTTGCAGTATAAATGTAGTCCATTGTTGCATAGATACTTGCTTCTGTTTGAGTTTTTGACGGTTCTGCTGTAATCAATGCTCTTGTTGTATATGGGTACACTAACTGGCTGTCTCCATTTTCAACAAGTTCATCATCGCTTACATCTCCTGTAGGCTCGCCAGTAGCAGAATCAATTTTTACAGCGGCTGCTCCGTCGCCATAATCTGAACTTGAATCATAACTTCGGTTGTGGCCAGTTCCAAGAACAAGGGAATCTGTAGTAACTGCAATGCAGATTACTTCTCCAGGTGCACTTTTTCGGTTAAAACCGATTGTATTGTCTGCATAAGAAGAAGTTCCGTTAAATATTTTTGTATATTCCTGTGCGTTATTTTTGTAGTTTTCAACAGAAAAATAATACAAGTAACCTTCATCTCCATAGTAAACATAAGTAGGTTCTGTGCGAACTGTTGAAGTTGAAGTATCTGTTGTGCCTTCGTTCGTTTCTGCATTTAAAAAGTTCATAAAGTGGTACTTTCCATTAAACCATACAACAGAAAGAGTGTATAAACTTGCTTCTGAATAGCAGAAATCGCCTTCATCGGCTGCAGAAATAACTTCGTTTTCAATTTTTACAACTGGCGTTTCGCTAGTAGAATCCCCATCAAGTTTATAAAGTTTTGAGTTTTTGTTTTCTGCATTCTTAAGATAAGGAGAGCCACCGCCAATACGCAAAAAAGCAACTCTATGGCTAGGGTTTATAGAATTTGTTCCAAAAAGATGAATACTTACAGCCATTCCGTAATTATCATCATCATTAGAATCAAGTTTACTTTTGTATTCCTGCATTACACTACCAAGAAAAGTGTTTTCTTTCCATTGTGCAGTAAGAGTTCCATCTTCATTTTTTGTAATACTTGTTGTGTAATAAAGTTTATATTCACCTGGAACATTTCGGCTGTTATTCGTGTCGTATTCTGGTTTATAACCAAGTGCATAAATACATTTAGAATCTGCAATTATTTTATAAAAATAAACGCCCTTAAAATCGGTATCTTCAAAAATGTATTGAACAGTTTGTGGTAGTCCGTTACCTTCCATTCCTTTCCAGGCACCATGTTCTGTAACACTGGCGTTTTTATATTGAATAAAACCGTTTGTAAGAAAAAGATACTGGTCATCACCATCGTTGTAGCGGGCAATGTTATTTATAAAACCTGGAATTTCTTGTGTTGTAAGTTCAATTTCATCACGAATGCTCTGAAAAACAGCATCATAACAACCGGTAAAAGCAAAAAGCGAAACAGTTAAAATAAAAGTAAGATATATTTTCTTTTTCATTTTTTATCCTATCTTAAAAGTGATAGCGGGCAGAAATCCCAGTATCTAAAAAGATTCCATAATCAGAATCAGCATTTTTTGTATCAGTGTACCATTCTGGAAGGTAAAGGAATTGAACATTTAAACCAATAGACCAGCCTTCTGTAATTCTAAAGAATACGCCGGAATCTGCTTTTGCGGCAAAGCCTGGAAAATATTTTTTATTTGAGCAAGTTTCAAACGCAAAACCAGCAGAAAAAGTAAAAGGAAATTCAAAACGAGCAATGGCCGGCTGTAAAATAACGCCAAAAGTAATCGGAACGAACGTAAAAACATTGCTACCGATTGTAGGATTGTAGCCTGCCATAAGTTCGCCGCCAAGACCAAGCCAGCTTGATATGAATTTATAATAACCAAGCTGAGCCGAACCACCGGTTGTAAGCTGTTCGCCAAAGTTTAACGGGAAGTTTCCCATAATTCCAATTTTAAGAAATTGATCTCCTGGTCCATTCCAAGCGTATGTTGAACCGCGAACATAATTTTTGCCATATTCGTCGTTATCTTCAGTCTGATTTTGTTCTTCGTTATTAGATTCTATTTTATCAGACTGACTTTGTTCAGTTTTTTCATCCTGATTAAAATCAGAATCATCTGTTTCATTTTGGGCAAAAAGTGGCACTGAAAGCACAAATAAAATGCCAAAAATGGAAAAAAAGCGTTTCATTTTTCCTCACAATTTCTATATACTGTTTTTACTAGAGTATATAGTCTTTTAAATCATTTTACAATGAAACAACTAAAACAACAGGAAGGTAACAAATGGCTTTTACAATTATAGACGGAAAAGCAATTGCACAGGATGTTAGAAACGAAGTTAAAGAAAAAGTTATAGAATTAAAACAAAAAGGAATAACTCCTTGTCTTGCAGTTATACTTGTTGGCGAAAACCCGGCAAGTGTTTCTTATGTTACAGGAAAACAAAAAGCCCTTGCAGAAGCTGGAATGGCAGACCGCAGCCTTCATTTAAAAGAATCTACTACACAGGAAGAACTTTTAAAAATAATTGATGAATTAAATAATGATTCAACTGTTCACGGAATATTGGTGCAGTTGCCACTTCCTTCGCACATAAACGAAGAAAAAGTTTTACTTGCAATAAAACCAGAAAAAGACGTAGACGGCTTTCACCCTGTAAATGTAGGAAACCTTGTAATTGGCAAAAAGAGTTTTTTACCATGCACTCCGCACGGAATCATTGTTCTTTTACAAAAAATGAAGATTGAAACGAACGGAAAGCACGCTGTTGTAATCGGAAGGTCAAACATCGTAGGAAAGCCGGTTTCACTTCTTCTTGCAAGAAAAGAAACAAACTGCACTGTAACAATGTGCCATACAGGAACAAAAAACTTAGCCGAAATTACAAAGCAGGCAGACATTATTGTTGTTGCCGCAGGAAGACCGCACACTCTAACAAAAGGTATGATAAAAGATGGTGCCGTTGTAATTGATGTAGGTGTAAACCGCATTCCAGACGCAACAAAAAAATCAGGATTCAGACTTATTGGAGATGCTGATTTTGAAGACTTAAAGGAAAATGCAAGTTTTATAACGCCAGTTCCTGGCGGAGTAGGACCTATGACAATTGCAATGCTTATGCAAAATACTTTGCAGGCTGCAGAAATGTACGGAACTGCAAAAAAGTAGGCAAAACTTAAGCCTTGCTTACGCTTAATTACGCTTGATATTCAGTGTATGCGTAAGCATCGTGATTGTGAATGCTTTCGGCATTTGTACATTCAACGCTGAACCATTTAAACGGCTTTTCGATTTTAAAGTTCCTAAGACCAAGATAAACTTCGCGAACAACGTCTTCTACAAATCTAGGGTTTTCGTAAGCGTGTTCGGTAACGTATTTTTCATCCTGACGCTTTAAAAGCGAATAAAGTCCGTTAGAAGCACAGTTTTCTACCATAGAAATAATATCTTCTATCCAAAAAAAGTCAGAATACAAAAGTTTTACTTCTACAATGCCACGCTGATTATGAGCACCATATTCGCTAATCGCTTTAGAACAAGGACAAACCGTAGTTACTGGAACTTGAACTGTAACAAAAAACTGCTTTTCATTTTCGCTTACAGAACCTTCGTATTTACAAGTATAAGCCATAATTGATTCTAAGGAAGAAACAGGGGCTTTTTTATTCATAAAGAACGGAAATGTCATTTCGCCATAAGATTTTTGTGCATTAAGATGAGTTCGTATTTCTTCTAACATTTCTAAAAAATGCTTCATTGTAAGATTTTCGTGGTGCTTGTGAAAAATCTCTATAAAGCGGCTCATATGCGTGCCTTTAAAATGATGTGGCAGGTTTACAAAAAGATTTACTGTTGCTGTAGTTGCCTGAACTTTAAATGTTTTATCAAGAACTGTTATTGGGTATTTTACGCCTTTTACACCAACTTTTTTAAGCGGAACTTCACGAGTGTCCTGTTCATTCTGTACATCAATCATACATTCATAGTAGCAAAACGAATAAAAAAAGAAAACTAATTTTAGATTTCAAGGCTATAGGATAAAATGTTTTAAGACTATATTAAAAGTATTTTAGTTAACATATTAAGGTTTCATCAGTTAACATATTAAGACTTTGGACCTAAGTCAATAAAGTAGACACAAAAAATGCTAGTTTGTTTAAGCTGCA
>CAYZXM010000080.1:0-7338 GCA_964482455.1 uncultured Treponema sp.
GCAAAGTAGTCGGATATGCATCGCAAAGTAGTCGAATATGCATCGCAAAGTAGTCGAATATGCATCGCAAAGTAGTCGATGTAACACATAAATTCATAACATTGATTAAAAGTAGATTTTGCTATATTCTTTTGTTACTTTTGGTAACTTCTAAAAGGAAGGAGGTGACTTCGTATGGCAACTATAATTGTTTCAGATTCTGAAAATCTTGAAAAAGCTTTAAAACGCTTTAAAAGAATGACTGAAAATGAAGGTATTGTAAAAGAATTTAAAAGTCGTAGATATTTTGTTAAGCCATCTAGTGAACTTCACCAGAAAAAGACTTCCTTAGCACGAAAACTTCTTAATAAAAAAAAGAAGGCTGCACAAAAATCTGCATACTAAAACTACTGGCTGGCTAATTTGCCAGCCATATTTTATTTTATAAAAGTATATCCAGCGTCTGTAATTGCTTTTTCAAAGTCTTCGGTAGGAATATCTTTTGAAAGTTTTACAACAACTTGATTCTTTGTGTGGTCTGCACAAGCGTTTTGAACACCGTCAAGTTTTTCAAGTGCTTCTTTTACATGACGTTCGCAATTAGGACACATCATTCCATTTACTTTTAATGTTTTTTCCATAGTTTTTTCTCCTGAAAAAAGATTTTGTATATCTACTAATTTTATATTCTTCTGCTTTTTGCAAGGTTTTCTTATATTTACAAAGTTTAAGCGAAGAGCATTTGTTACAACACAAAAACTAGAAAGACTCATAGCCGCTGCACCAAACATTGGATTCATACTTAAACCAAAAGCCTTAAAATAAACGCCTGCCGCAATTGGAATTAAGATTATATTATAAAAGAACGCCCAAAAAAGATTTTCGTGAATATTCTTTAATGTTTTTCGACTTAATTTTATTGCACCGCAAACATCTTTTAAAGAACTTTTCATAAGAACAATATCCGCTGCGTCAAGGGCAACATCAGTTCCAGCACCAATTGCCATTCCAATATCAGCAGCGGTAAGGGCAGGGGCATCGTTTATTCCGTCGCCAACCATACAAGTTTTACCTTTTTTGCAAAGAGATTTTATAACTTTTTCCTTTTCGCCAGGTAAAACGCCAGCAACAACAAAATCAATTCCAGCGTTTTTAGCTATTGCATTTGCAGTTTTTTCGTTATCACCAGTTAAAAGAACAACGTTTAGTCCAAGATTTTTTAATTCTTGAATTGCAGAGGCACTGTCTTCTTTTATTACATCAGAAACGGCAATAAGGCCGATTAATTTTTCTTCTTCTGTAAAAAAGAGGGGAGTTTTACCTTGTTGAGAAAGTTCCTGTACTTTTTGCGTTATCTTTGCTATTTCTAATGGCGAAACATTCTGACTGATAAACTTTAAGTTTCCGCCACATATTTTCTTTCCGTTTAGAATTGCTTTTAAACCGTTACCTGGAACTGCAGAAAAATCGGAAACTTCTTCTATTTGAATGTCTTCTTCTTTTGCCTTTTTTAAAATTGCCTTACTTAAAGGATGTTCACTTTTACATTCAAGACTTGCTGCTTTTGTAAGAAGATTTTCTTGTGAAAGTTCAAAAGGAATAATGTCAGTTACTACAGGCTCGCCCTTTGTAACAGTTCCAGTTTTATCTAAAACTACAATTTGAGTTTTACCTGCCATTTCAAGACTTTTAGAAGTTTTAAAAAGAATGCCGTTTTTTGCTCCAACGCCGTTACCAACCATAATGGCAACAGGAGTTGCAAGGCCAAGAGCACAAGGGCAACTTACAACAAGAACGCAGATTGCACGGCTTAAACAAAAGGCAAAATCCTTAGCGCACAAAAGCCATACAACAAAGGTTATTAAAGAAATTAAAAGAATCCCTGGAACAAAAACGCCTGAAACTTTATCTGCAATGCGGGCAATCGGTGCTTTTGTTGCAGCAGAATCGCTTACCATTTTAATAATCTGCGAAAGGGTAGTGTCTTTACCAACGCGTGTAGCCTTGCATTTTATAAATCCATTTTGATTAATTGTTGCAGCACTAACTTCCATGCCTTCAGATTTATCAACTGGAATCGATTCCCCAGTTAAAGAAGATTCATTTACCGAAGTAGACCCATTAATAATAACTCCGTCAACTGGAATCGATTCGCCAGGACGCACAACAAAAATATCATCTTTTTGAACATTTTCAACAGGAACGGTAATCTCTTTACCATCTTTTAGAATGACTGCTGTTTTTGGTGCAAGATTCATAAGACTTTTTAATGCGTCAGTCGTTCTTCCTTTAGAAATTGATTCCAAAAGTTTTCCTACAGTAATAAGAGTTACAATCATTGCAGCACTTTCAAAGTAAAGATTGTGCATATAAAACTTTGCTTTATTTAGTTCACCGCACAAAACTGAATCTGTCATTAAAAAAAGAACAACAAGACTATATAAAAACGAAATGCCCGAACCTAAGGCCACAAGACTATCCATATTTGGCGAAAGGCGAAAAAGATTCTTAAAGCCGTTCACAAAGAATTTCTTGTTTATAAGCATTATTGAAAAAGCAAGAATCATTTGTACAAGCGAAAGGGCAACATAGTTTTCGCCATTTTTTAAAAACCACGCAGGGACTGGCCAGAGCCACATAACGTGTCCCATGCTAAAATACATAAGAACAAAAAGAATTATAAGGGAGGAAATAAGACGTTTTTTTAATAGAGGAGTTTCCTTATCTTTTAGGAAATTATCTTCTGTTTTGCTTGTTGCAGTGTTTTTATTGGTATCTTCTGTTATTTTTTCTGCGTGATAGCCTGCCTTTTCTACTGCATTAATAATGTCTTCACTTTTTGCAGAACCTTCAACGCCCATAGAAGAAGTTAAAAGGCTTACGTTACATTCTTTTACACCGGAAACTTTATTAACTGCCTTTTCTACACGACTAACGCACGCGGCACAACTCATTCCCAAAACAGAATATTTTTTCATAAAACCTCCTAAAAGTCATAAACATTAAAAAATGAACTGTACAAGCCCCATATAAACTAAAGTTCCGCCAAAAATGCTTAACATCATATTCTTTTTACTTGTTATATAAAGAAGAGTAGTTGAAAGAATCCCCAAAAGTTCAGGAATTGCGTGATTTCCATTAAAAACGCTTGTACCTTTTAAGCAATAAACGACAAGCATAGCAAAAATTGCAGAAGGCAAGGCTTTACCCAAAAAATGAACATACTGCGGAACAGGCTTTGAACCTCTAAAAATTAAAAACGGAAGAAAACGCATAAGAATTGTTCCAAAAGAGCAAAGAGCAATTATTATTACACGCTGCAAAACGGATAGATCATTCATTATTCAAGTTCTCCATATTTTTCAAGAGGTTTTCTAAATACAGTAAGAAGAGCAAGAATTAAAACCATAGAAGGAATCATGAAAGAATCTTTTCCAAAAATTAAAAGACACAAAAACGTACAGAAAAACCCGATAAGAGCAGTGTAATGCTTTTTTTCTTTTATAAGACGGTCAACAAAAATAACAGTGAACATTGCAGTAAGAACAAAATCAAGACCCTTTGTATTAAAATGAACAAAAGAACCAAAAAGACCGCCAAGAACAGTTCCCAAAACCCAATAAAACTGGTCTAAAAACGAAACCCAAAAGTAAAACCAACCTTTATCAATATCTTTTGGAACAGAAACTGTATAATTAATAGAAAAAGTTTCATCGCACAAAGCGTAAATTGAATAAAGTTTCTTTTTAAAACCAAGATTTCTATATTTTTCAAGCATAGAGATTCCATAAAAAAGATGTCTTGCTTGAACCATAATAGTAATTAAAAGTGCCTGAAATGGATTAAACGGCACAAATAACATCGTAACCGCAATAAATTCCAATGAACCGCCAAAAATAAAAATAGCCATTGCCACAGGATACCAAAACGACAACCCTTGAGTTTTAGCATATAATCCGTATGTAAAACCCAAAAACAAAAATCCTGTAAGAATAGGAATTGTATAAGGAAATGCTTTTTTTAATGCATTAAAAACTATTTTTTTTTGCATAAAAACATTTTATTAATAAAGAAAAGTCAAGGCAACTACATTGCAAAAGCATTTTTCTTAATAAGAGTAGATAAGATTAAAAGTCCGTTGATTTTACAGATTTTTTGCGTATTCTGCGGCACTAAAACCTGCAATGGCACCATCGCTTGTTGCCGTAACAACCTGACGCAACGGCTTTGAGCGAACGTCCCCTACAACGTAAAGACCTGGAACTTGCGTACTCATATTTTCATTTGTAATTAAATATCCGTTTTCATCTTTTTTTAATGTATCTAAAAGTGTAGTTCTAGGAATCATTCCAACGGCAACAAAAATGCCATCAGTTTTTACATCGGACTTAGTTTTAGCTTCTGTATTTTCTATGATAATCGACGAAACTTTGCCTTCTCCTTTAATTTCTTTTGGAACAGAATTAAACAGAACACTAATCTTTTTGTTTTCCATAACTTTTTGAACGATAGCGTCTGACGCCCTAAAAGCATTACGTCTGTGAACTAAATACACTTTTGAAGCAATATTAGATAGATACAACGCTTCTGAACAAGCACTGTCGCCGCCGCCAATAACGCAGACTGTTTTATTCTTAAAAAACGGTCCATCGCACACAGCACAATACGAAACGCCCAAGCCTGAAAAGTCTTTTTCGCCAGGGATTTCAAGTTTTTTGTGCGATGCTCCCACTGCGTAAATTACCGCTTTTGCACAATATTCTTTTAAAGAAGATTTTACATAAAAAAGATTATTTTTTTTATCGATAGAAAGAACTTCATCAAAATTGATTTTTGCACCAAAATGCTCTGCTTGCTTTTTTAACGATTCAGAAAAATCGTTTCCATTTACAAAAGGAAATACTCCCGGATAATTTTCAAGCGTAGATATTTCAAGAGTCTGACCTTTACCCGAATCTAAAACAATACAATTTAAACCAGCTCTGCAAACATAAAGGGCAGAAGAAAGCCCTGCCACGCCACCGCCAATAACTAAAACATCAATTTTTTCTGTTTCCATATAAATAAAAATATAATGTTTTGTAAAAAAAAGATATGGGCTGCTTATTATAAATATTACTAACTCTAGAGTAAATTACTTTAAAGTAAATTATATCTATAAGGTAATTTAAAATTACTTGCGGTTATCTATTAAAAAAAACGAGATAACTGCAAGTAATAATTGTTTTTAATTTTTTTAATGCTATAATAGAGTTATGGGAACAGAACTTATTATTGGACGTGAAAAAGAAATTCAGCAGTTATTAAACTGTTATGAATCAAAAGAATCGCAACTTGTTATTCTTTATGGAAGAAGACGCGTTGGAAAGACTTTTCTTGTAAATCAAACGTTTGAAAATAAATTCGATTTTAGGCTTTCAGGTGATTTCAATCTTAAAAAAGAAGAACAGTTATTCAATTTTTATTATGAACTTAAGAGCAGAAGTCAAAAAGATATTCCTGTTCCTACGTCTTGGCGAGAAGCTTTTTTTCAACTTCGTGATTATATAGAAACACTAGATAAAGACACAAAGCATGTAGTTTTTTTTGATGAAATGCCTTGGCTTGATAATCATAAGTCGGGTTTTCTTGTTGCTTTTGAATATTTTTGGAACAGTTACGGAGCAAGTAAAAACAATCTTATGTTTATTGTTTGCGGTTCTGCAACTTCGTGGCTTGTAGAAAATATTGACCATAACAAAGGCGGACTTTTTAATAGACAGAATTGCCGCATTTATCTTGAACCATTTAATCTTTATGAAACAAAAAAGTTTTTAGAATCAAGGAATATCAACTGGAGCGATTATGATATATGCGAATGTTACATGATTATGGGTGGCATTCCATATTATTTGAATATGCTTAATGGCTCAATTCCTTATAATGCAAATATTGATGAACTCTTTTTTAAAAAACGTGCAGCGTTGTGGGATGAATTTGACCATCTGTACAATACATTATTTTCCAATAGCGAAGCCTATATAAAGGTGATTGAAGCAATTTTTACAAAAAGAATAGGGCTGACTCGCAAAGAAATTGTTGAAATATCAAAACTAACCGATAATTCTGCATTAACTAAGATGCTTAAAAATCTAGTAGATTCTGGATTTATTCGTGAGTATCCATTTTATGGGAACAAAAAAAGACGGATTAAATACCAGCTTGCTGATTATTACACTATGTTTTATTTAAAGTTCTTAAAAGATACTCCTGGAAAAGATGAAAATTTCTGGAGTAATACATTAGAAAATCCTGCAAGAAAAGCATGGGCAGGTTTTACTTTTGAACAGTTATGTAAAGGCCATATTAAACAAATAAAGAAAAAAATTGGAATATCAGGCGTTCTTTCTGAAGAATCTGAATGGTTTGTTCAAGGGGACAAAGAAAATGAAGGTGCTCAAATTGATATGCTTATTGACCGTCGTGACAGAGTAATAAACATCTGCGAAATGAAATTTTCAAATGATGAATATTCAATTGATAAAGACTATGACCAAAATCTTCGCCGTAAGATAAGTCGTTTTGCAGAAAGCACAGGAACTAAAAAAGCTCTGCAACTTACATTTATTACAACATATGGCGTAAAAATGAATATGTACAGCCAGCGTATTTCTAGTCAGGTAACTTTAGAAGATTTGTTTGAAAAATAAGAAAGTGCAAATCTAAGGGTAGAATAATTCTATTTTATTTTTGGTAGACAGAACGTGCATTATGGAAAGGCTAGTGTTAAAACAAAAACGGCTCTTCGAGTAACAAACTATTACCCAAAAAGCCGCCGTGTGGTTTCCCACACTAAATCGGAGAGAGTTTATCAGCTTTTTACAAGCTATGATTAAAATATAACTATGCAAAAAAAATGTCAAGGAATTTTGACAGGAAAATGTAAACAATTCGGTATATATTCGCTATAAGGTTTTCCGTCCTTAAACTTTAAGGCAATAATTGCTTTTGCCTTTGCTCCTCCTGCACTCGTTCCGATTTTCATAAGCTGTTCTAAAAGACCATTGTGATAGATTAGTAAAGATAACTTATTCTAAAAGTTTTTCGGAACAACTATACTGATTCCCTGAATTAAGTCCAAACCCCTTTTATGTTTTCCTTTTGAAATAAATATCTTCTGTTCATTTTTTATAAGATACTCTATTGAAAATATTCTATTCATTAAATTTTCACAAAGGACTACTCTTCTTTCTGTGGAAATATATTCATTATTTTTTAAAAGTTCATTAAACCATTTCTCGACATTTTTTAATTTTTCAAAAGGCAGTTCTTTTAGTTTACTTTTATTTAAAAGATTAAACTGCTCTGCCTGATTGTCTT
>CAYZXM010000081.1:0-7060 GCA_964482455.1 uncultured Treponema sp.
TCGCTGTCAATGCGCAACTTTCTAAGAAACTTCGCGATTTCTGTAGCCATAACTAACTTCCCTTTGTTTGCGGATTTTCCGCAAGTTTTTTTCTGATCAACCTCCAATGTGTTTATAATTTAATACATTTATTTTATATCGTCAAGTAAAAAATATAAAAAATATTAACATTTTGTAAATAAATGCAAAAATTATGTATAAAAAAGCCTTATTATCCACAGACCCAATTACGGCCTTTCCAGGGTATGTGGATAATGGGGGAATTTTTATTAGAAAAAAATACCTTTTTGCGATTATATCGCATTATTCAATGACTTTATGGTATAATGGAAGAAATATGGAAAACATTCACATTAATTCATTAAATATTGAAACTTATAGGGGTATAAAGAATCTTTGCCTGGAAGGATTTTCTGGTATTAATATTATTACAGGCGATAACAACTGTGGTAAAACAAGTGTTATGGAGTTATTGCATACAGTAGCAGAACCTACACAAATACAATTTTGGTTACCACATATCAGAAGAATTTCTAGTCCTTCAAAAAATATAACTTACTATGAAGGATTGATTGATTTATTTGATAAAGAAGAAACTGATAGCCCTAAAATTAAATACAGTATTGTTGATTCTTCAAAAAAAGAACATGTTATTACAGTTACCTATAAAATTAGACCCGAAGCAGTATCAACAAGAATTGCAAACCGATTATCCCTGATGAAGTTTTCAACGGAAGAAAAACAGATAGTTGCTAACAGATTAGATCTATCATTTGATTACAATTCACAGGAAAATAAAGATTATAAAATTTATGAATTCCAAGATTATTTAGGAGTCTTACCTATAGAAGAAAATGTTCCTGTTATTTGTAAACCTGTTGTTTACGTTTCTCCAACAGCACATGGTAATAATTTTTTATATTTAAAAGAGATATTAAATGATTCTGAACTTTATCCTGAAATGCTTTCTATTCTGCAGGACTTTGATCCAGACATTATAAGCATTAATCAATATGTCTCTAGAGTTTCTTCTAATTATTATTGTGGTATTTTAACAAAAAAATTTAAGAATGCACTTCCATTGAATATGTATGGTGATGGAATGAAGAAAGCAATATTGCTTATGTCTGCTGTTGTGGCTGCAAAAGGTGGAATTCTTCTTATTGATGAATTTGAAACTGCTATTCATACCTCTGCTATGACAAAAATATATGCTTGGATTCTAAAAACTTGTAAAAAGCTTAATATTCAACTTTTTTTAACAACTCACAGCAAAGAAGCTCTGCAAAAGGTTCTAGCATTAAATTCAGAATCTGATTTAAAAGATGATATTACGCTTTTTACTTTATACAAAAGGGAAGAAAAAACTATTGTACGAAAACTTAGTGCTGAACGTGCTATAGAAGCAGATGAAAACTTTAATCAGGAGTTGAGATAATGAAATCTATTATTATTTGTGAAGGTGAGACAGATTTTGTTTTTCTTCAACGTTTTATGATTAAAGTAAATGGATGGTGTAATTTTAAGGGGACTTCATCAGAAAAAAATCCATCATTTAAATCAAGTGTTGAAAATTCTCAAAGTCGAGATTTAAAAAAAAATAATGATATGCTTACGATTATTTCTTGTGGTGGATGTGAAAATATAAAATCGGTTTTTGAAGAGGTAATACGTAAAAATGAAAATGAAATATCTGATTCTGAACGCTATTCAAATATTGTAGTATTGACTGACAATGATGAAGATGGTGTTGAAAAAAAAATAATATCAGAATTAAATGCCTCTTCTGGTAATGATGTTTCAATAGTAAATAATAGGTGGACTGAACTATCATTTACAGATGCAACTCAAAATAAATTTACATCAAAATTATTACTTCTTATAATTCCATTTGATGAACATGGTGCTTTAGAAACATTTTTATTAGATTCAGTTTCAAAACAAGATCCTTATGATGCAGAAATAATAAAAAAAGCAAAAGATTTTGTAAACAAAGCAGATCCTAAGGAAAAATATTTAAATCACAGAAGTTTTAAAATAAAAGCAGAATTATATGCATATTTTTCAATTCGTATAGAGCCTACTGTTAATCAGTTTAGACAAAGAGACGACATATTTAAAAATATTCCATGGGAACAGTATGAAAACATAAGAACTTGCTTTAAGGAATTAGGTAACTTATAGGCGACAAATAACCATGTTGTAGATGGTGCATCTCCCGACCAGGAGAGACACCATCTCCCGACCAGGAGAGACACCATCTCCCGACCGGGAGAGACACCATCTCCTGAACGGAAGATGGGTTACAGAAATCTTCAATATAGAAATTAAACAAATTTTGTGCTAACTTTAGAAAGAAAGGCACTAATGGATAACAAAAAAGAAACAGAAAGAGCAGAACTTCATCGCACAATTTGGGCGATTGCAAACGACCTTAGGGGTAGCGTAGACGGCTGGGATTTTAAACAGTATGTGCTTGGTGATGTTTTATTAACTATTGTTGGTGCAATAGGAAGATCTGCTGTTGTAAAAACAGAGCAAAAAATGTTATTTCAAAGAAGTGTTTGCGTAATAAAGCCAAAACAGGATTTATTGGATTCATCGTATTTAAAATATATTTTTGATTCAAAAACCGTTCAAAATTATATTCAAAGAAATGCACAAGGGGCAGCACAAAAGGGAATTTATTTAGATTCTGTAAAAAAAATTAAAATCCCTCTCCCATCCCTAACACGCCAAAATGAAATCGTTAAAATCCTTGACCGTTTTGAATTCCTTTGCAACGACATTTCTACCGGTCTACCTGCAGAAATAAAAGCCCGCCACCAGCAGTACGAATATTACCGCGATAAACTTTTGTCATTCAAAAGAAAATAGATGATGTGCGAAGCTTCCGAAGGCTAACAAGAATATTTTCTTGACAATTTAGAATATACAATGTATATACTGTAAGTATGGAGGTGCTTTATGAAGGCTCTTGTACAAAAATGGGGAAACAGTCTTGCTTTTAGAATTCCTTCTCTTTGGGCAAAAGACAACAATGTAAAAAACGGCAGCCAAATTGAAGTAATTGCTGAAAAAGGAAAAATCGTTATTTTGCCTCAAAAAAAATCTTTAGATGATATGCTAGAAATGATAACACCGGAAAATCTTCATTCAGAAATTTCAACAGGTTCAGCTGTAGGAAATGAAGAATGGTAAAAAATAATTATGTTCCTGAAAAGGGCGATTTAGTTTGGCTCGATTTTGATCCACAGGCTGGTCATGAACAAAAAGGGCACCGGCCGGCAATTTGTCTTTCCCTGAAAAAATACAATCAAAAAACTGGGCTTGCATTGTTTTGCCCTATTACAAGTCACATAAAGGGCTACCCTTTTGAAATTTTGTTGGAAAATCACTCAATTAGTGGGTGTATTTTAAGCGATCAAGTAAAAAATCTTGATTGGATTCAAAGAAATTGCACTTTTATAGAAAAAACAACAGAAGAAGAGATAAATTCTGTTGTGGAAAATATAAAACTGATGATTGAATAAAAAATTGCAGTTTCCATAATCTAAAAAGAGGAAACTCTATTTTTACGGAGGTTTATATGCGAAAAGAATTTTGTGAAAAAGATGGAATTCCGCATTACATACACAGATGATAATGTCTGCTTTGAAGATATGAACACGGCAGAATCAATATTGCTTTCAAATGACGGAAAAATTTTGCATACAAATTTTGACACTAAAAAAAGTCAATTTTATATAGATTATCTAAAACGGATTTACCCTTTATTTTGACTTTATTGATTTTTATAAAAATCATCTTGGCTCAGAAATAAAGTTTTATAGGAAATAAACTCCCCCATGTACAACATCATCACCGAAACAAGCGAAGCAACCGTTGTTGCAGAATACACGCCATCTTACGCTAGAAAAATCGAATACCAGAGTGAAGCAGAACTGGAAGCCTCTTTTATAAATCTTTTGCAAGAAGAAGGCTACGAGTACATTCAAATAAATAGCGAAGCGGAACTTATTGAAAACTTAAGGTGCCAACTTGAAAGGCTGAACGATTACAAATTTACAGATAACGAATGGAAAACTTTTTTTACCCAGTGCATTGCATCCAGTAACGATGGCATTGTAGAAAAAACGAGGCGTATTCAGGAAGACTACATTCAGGTTTTGCACCGCGACAATGGGGAAGCTAAAAATATTTATCTTATTGATAAAAAAAACATACACAAAAATTTTCTGCAGGTCTTAAATCAGTACGAGGTAAAAGCGTACAATATTGACCACACAAAAAATGAAGATGGCGGCCGCTATGATAACCGCTACGATGTAACCATTCTTGTAAACGGACTTCCTTTAGTTCATTGTGAATTAAAAAGGCGTGGCGTGGCTTTGCGCGAGGCTTTTAATCAGATAAAACGCTATAACCGCGATTCTTTTTGGGCAGGAAGCGGACTTTTTGAATACATTCAGATTTTTGTAATTTCTAACGGAACGAACACAAAATATTATTCAAACACCACACGCGAAAGTCACATAAAAGAAGCGAATACTAAAAAGGGCAGCAGCAAAAAAACAAGCAATTCTTTTGAATTTACTTCTTTTTGGGCAGATGCAAACAATAAAATTGTTAATGACCTTATGGATTTTGCAAAAACTTTTCTTGCAAAGCATACCATTTTGAATGTTTTGACTAAATATTGCGTTTTTGACACAAACAATATGCTTTTAGTCATGCGGCCTTATCAAATTGCAGCAACTGAGCGGATTTTAAATAAAATACAGATTTCTACAAATTATCACAAAGAAGGAACAATTGAAGCCGGCGGTTTTATATGGCACACAACTGGTTCTGGAAAAACTCTAACTTCTTTTAAAACTGCCATTCTTGCAAGCAGCCTGGATTTTATAGATAAAGTTCTTTTTGTTGTAGACCGCAAGGATTTGGACTATCAGACCATGAAAGAATATGACCGCTTTCAAAAAGATGCGGCTAATTCCAATAAATCTGTTGCGGTTTTAACAAAGCAGCTGGAAAATCCGGACTGTAAAATCATCATTACGACAATTCAAAAGCTTGGAATATTCGTTAAAAAAAACAAAGGTCACAAGATTTTTAATTCTCATATTGTTATGATTTTTGATGAATGTCACCGCTCTCAGTTTGGTGAACTTCATAAAGATATTGTAAAGAATTTTAAGAAATTCCATCTGTTTGGTTTTACAGGTACTCCAATCTTTCAGAAAAACGCGGGAAGTAACGGTACCGGGGGAATTAAAACTACTGACCAGGCCTTTGGCGAAAAACTTCATACTTACACGATTGTTGATGCAATAAATGACCACAATGTTCTGCCATTCCGCATTGATTATATTAAAACCATAAAAATGAAAGATGGCGTAAAAGACAAGGAAGTTCTAGGAATAGATAAGGAAGGTGCTCTTTCTTCAGAAAAACGGATTGAAGCGGTTGTTTCTTACATTATTGAGCATTTTGACCAAAAAACAAAGCGTAACACAAACGGAGGAATGTACGAGTTTAAGGCTTTAACAAACATTGCTGAATCTGCAAAGGCAAAAAATAAGGCTGATTTTATTGAAAAAAAGGAACTTAAACATCTTTCAGGTTTTAATTCTATGTTTTGTGTGCAGTCTATTGAAACTGCCGTAAAATATTACAAAGAATTTAAAAAGCAGATTAAAGAAAATCCTAACTGTGCCTTAAAAGTTGGAATGATTTACAGTTTTGGGGCAAACGAAGCAGAAGATGAAAACGGTTTTGTTGATGATGAAAACTCTGATGACACAAACGGCCTTGATTCAGTAAGTCGCGATTATCTTGAAAGTGCTATTAAAGATTACAATGCAATGTTTCATACCGATTACGATACTTCAAGCGAAAAATTCCAGAATTACTACAAAGATATTTCCCTTAGAATGAAAAATAAGGAACTTGATCTTTTAATTGTTGTAAATATGTTCTTAACTGGTTTTGATGCAACAACGCTGAACACTCTTTGGGTAGATAAAAATCTTAAAATGCACGGCTTGATTCAGGCATATAGCCGCACAAACCGTATTTTGAATTCTATTAAAACATTCGGTAATATTGTTTGCTTTAGGGATTTGTCAGAGCAGACGGACGAAGCCATTGCACTTTTTGGTGATAAAAATGCAAAGGGCACGATTCTTTTAAGAAGTTTTAGCGATTACTACAATGGTTTTACAGACGAAAAAAATAAATATCATAAAGGCTATACAGATCTTGTAGATGAACTTTTGCAGAAGTTTCCGTTAGATAATTTTCAAAATGCTGTTTTAGGCGAAGAAAAAAAGAAAGAATTTGTTATGCTTTATGGTGCAATCCTTAGAATGCGAAATATTCTTTCTGCCTTTGACCAGTTTGAAAATGATACTCTTTTAAATATAAACGATTTGCAGGATTATCAGAGTTATTACATTGATATTCACGACCAAATGCGACCACAAGATAATGCTTTAAAAGAAAATATTAATGATGATGTTATTTTTGAAATGGAACTTATAAAACAGGTTGATATAAATATTGATTATATTTTAATGCTTGTAGAAAAATACCATAAATCAAACTGCAAGGATGGAACTATTCTTGTTGATATTAAAAAAGCTATCGGCGGAAGTATTGAATTACGCAGTAAAAAGGATTTAATCGAGGATTTTGTAGCTAAAATAAATACAATAACCGATGTTCAAAAAGACTGGCAGGAATATATCCAGCAAAGAAAGACTGAAGAACTTGAAGAAATTATTCAAAATTTAAAGTTAAAAGCAGAAGAAACAAAATCTTTTATAGAAAATTCTTTCCGCGACGGTGCTTTACGCACAACAGGAACTGATATTGATAAAATTCTTCCACCTGTTTCGCGTTTTGGCGGTGGAAACAGGTCTCAAGTAAAAAAGAATGTAATTGCAAGGTTACAAGAATTCTTTGAAAGATTCTTTGGCGTGTAATGTCATTCTGTAACTTTGCGGACTACTCTAAAGCCATTTGTGTCAGCTTTACTATAAGGATAATTCTTACT
>CAYZXM010000082.1:0-7048 GCA_964482455.1 uncultured Treponema sp.
TTAAGCAGCCTTTTTTGTTTTTTAATGCATTTTCTGTTGGAATTTTTTGAGCATAGCAACAGCATTTCTTTTGCCATTGTATACAAAACCACCATTCCAATACTCTAAAGCAGCAAACAAAGCGTTACCACCATCTTGAGCATCTGATTCTTTTGTTTTAAAAGAAACGTAATTTGCAAGTTCCTCATAATTATTTGCATGAAGACAAGATAAACGTTTTCTATTAAAATCATTCCATTTTTCAAGATCTTTAAAGCCTTCGCCTTCATCTTGAACAATAACATGTGCATGTGTTGGACTGAATGAATACCAAACTGTTACTTTTTTGTTTATATCACAGTGATTTCCGTGTTTTACAGCATTTTTAATAACTTCGCTGATCTGCTGTTCAAGAAGGTTTAATTCTTTAATTTCAGATGGAGCCGACTGCACAATCAAAAGAGTAAAATATCTAATTTGTCTAAAATCTGATGGAAACTCCTTCTTAAGCATATTTGTTTTATCAAACAATGGATCATTGTCGTCAGAACGCAATTCTTTTACTGTTGATTCTTCCATAAAAATCTCCTTTTATAAGAACAAAAAAGTTGGGAAATGCTTTTTATTCCTTAACCATTAACAATGCTTCTTCAACACTGTTTGCAATTGGAAAATAGCCCATAAGCTTTGTAAGTTCGATTACCTTCTTTACTGAACCATGAATATTCGAGATAGAAAGCTTAAGATTCATTTTCTTAATTGTAGAACAGATGTAAATTAATGCACCAATTCCAGACGAGTCAATGTAGTCTACTTGCTCAAGGTTGATAATGAAGACTTTTACATTTTTTTCAATCATCTTCATAACAAGTTCCTTAAGTTTATAAGAATTGTAGAGATCCATTTCTCCGTTTACATCAATAATGTAAACATCTCCATTTTTTCGTATTTTAAGTTCCATAAGGTACTCCTTATCCCTGTATTTTTACGACAAGCAGAGTCTGATCGTCGTATTGCTGTGTACTGCCACAGAATTTTTTAATATTATCTTTAACCTTTGCTGCAATATCTTTCCCACTTAAATTGCAGTTGGCCTGAATAACCTTTTGTAAATTATCAATGGAATACTGTACACCTCTTTCATCAAGACATTCAAGTAAACCATCCGTGCATGTTATAAGTATATCACCTGCGTCAAGGTTTATGTCAATATTTTTGTATTCAGTATTTTTTTCTACACCAATAGGCTCACAATCAGAAGAAATTTTTTTTATTGAATTATCACTAGCCTTATAAAGAATAACAGGATTAATTCCAGATGTTGCAATCTGGGCGGTATTATCAATGCTGTTATAATTAATTAATGCAACACTTGCAAAATGATCCATACTGTTTTTTTCTGAACAAATAGCTTTGTTAACCCATTCCAAAATTGTTGCAGAACTTTGATTTGTGTTAGAAACAAGGCGAATCATTGCTCTTATCATTATCATTATAACAAGAGAGTTCATTCCTTTTCCAGCGACATCAGACATAACAAAAGTTATACGGTCTTTTCTTGATGGAATTATATCGTAATAGTCACCACAAACATTTTCATTCGTTATTGAATACTTACCAATTGAAAGTTTTGAAATTGCAGGAATCTTTTCTGGCACAAGGGTCTGCTGAAATTTAGTTGCAATTTCACCTTCTTTTGTAAGTTCAGTGTGTTCAGAATAGGCGAGGAAACTGTTTAAAGGAGTAAGTGCAGTTGCAAGACCGTCACAAAGATTGCAGGCGGTTTCAAATTCACCTTTTGTAAATGGTTCTGAATCTGGTTTTCGAGCAAGCACAACAAGTGCAACGGCTTCATCAAGTTGTTTTACGGGAATGAACATATATGGACCGGTGCGAAGAAAATCTTCGGGACCATTTTGAAAGATTCTTTTATCTCTTTGTGAATTAACAATGTTTTCTGCAATTCCTTTTGAAAAGAACTCTCCAAAAACATTGCCTTCTAGTTGATATTGTGAATATTTAAAGTTTGTTTCTACGCGAAGAGGTTTATGTGGAATATCTTCTGGTATTTCATAAGGAGGCGGAAAAGTACCAGAAACTGCTTTTACTGCAAGTACATTATCAAACTCATCAAAAACAAGAATGGCACTGCCGTCTGCGGAAGTTTTTCCAATAATTAATTTATTAAAATATTCAAGAAACTGAGTAAGTGAATTTTCTTCATTAAAAAATGTTGATGCTTTGGTAGTAAGAATTCTATCATCTTCAATAACAGACATATATTTTTTTTCTATTGCCTGAATTGCATCTTTACTAACTACATTTGTTTCAGCATTTTCTTCTATTTCTTTTTGCTTTTTTGCTTTCTTTTCAGCTCGTTTTTCTGGATCTGAAACAGCAAGTACAAAAGCATATGCAATAAAAAAGAATTCCAAAAGTACCATTACAATCGTAATGTAAAAAATCTTATGATCGAAATAGGTATACAAAAGCCCTGCAATCATAATTCCAATACATGGAAAAAATATAAAACTGACTTTTGCCACATTTCTTATTTTTGCTATTAAAAGCAAGATAAAGAGAATCAAACCTGCACCAGCAGCAATAAGAAGCGGAAGGTTTACGAATGTATCAATTGAGTCCAACAATATTAGCTCCTTTTCTTTGACGTCTTTAGTTTATCTTAACATTGAAATATTCTGCCGTCAATTTTTTTATGTAAAAATGCAAAGTTTTCTTAAGAAAGACTTTTGCAATCCAAGCCATATGTACATTATCTGTCATTTTTGTGAGAAAAATTACTAATTTCTTTTTTAAGAATGTATCTTTTTATAAAATTTCTTATTCTTAATAAAAGTGAAAATTTTTTTTCTCGTTTTATTTCATGAACGATTTTGTCTAACTGTAAATCTTCGCCAAACTTTTTCTTTAGTTCGTCATAGTATTTTATAATCCAAACATAAAGGTCACTAATTGTATTTTTTTTAAAATACTTCATTATTTTATATTTTTCGATTGTATTTATTACAGGAAGATAAACATTTTTAAACCATGAAAGCGTTGCTTCTTCGATTGGAATTTCTTCGCTTTGATGTTGGTTTATAAAATATTTGTGCGTTAATATATGATTACAAATTACGTCATACTGTCCAGCGGTAGAAAAATCTAACACCCAGTAATCTGTTATGTCGCCAAAACTTGTTTCAAAATAAAAGTTTCGTTTTTCATAGGCAATAATCTGTTTCATCATACCAGAAAGGGTATGTGCAGGAGATAGTTTTACTTCCGTTTGAAGTGAAATAACTTCTGCATCAATAAATTCAACACCTTTCGCTTTTGCAACGGAAACTCGGTGATTTCCGTCTCGTACAAAATAAAGACCGCCAAGTTCATATACTTTTATTGGCGGAAGAACTATATCTTTTATAACGGCTTCATCAACATGTTCCCAGCGTTCTTTCATAACTGAATGTTTTGGAAAAAACTGGCTGTCAAAATCTTTGTATCGGCCTTCGCTTCCAACTATTTTATTAATTGGAATTACTTTCATGCCAATGTAAGTTTCTGATTGAGTTTTTATAACTTTTCTGACAGATTCCAAAGAAATCATAGATGCTTCTTCTGGAGTAAGAAGATGTTGTATTTCATTAAAAAGGGCTTTGTTTCTTGCCCGGGTAAAATCACTTTCTGCTTCTGGTAGCATTTATATAATTCTCCTGCGTTAAATATTTAGTTTAGCTTTCTTCTTGATTTCTTTTTTTATTTTCAATATCAAAATCAAGAATGTAATGAGCAAAGGCATTTATTACTATTGTGTTTTCATATTTAGAAATACGATCCTCGCGGTTATCATAAAGATGAATATGACCGTGAATCATATATTTTGGTTTGAATATTTTTAAAAAAAGATTGAATGATTTAAAACCTTTATGGCAAGGATCATCATGGTCGTGAACATTTAAAGGTGAGGCGTGTGTTAAAAAAATATCTGTAAAACGTCCATAAAGAATCTTATTTAAAATTAATTTTGGAACAAGAAGCAATAGGCGAAAAAACATTTCTGCATCGGTATATTGGCATAAACCGTCATTGTATTTTCTAGAACCTGAAATTCCAGTTAAAAGTAGAGGAGTTGTCTTTTTTTCTTTCCATGCAATTTTAAAATTCTTTAGCACAATATTTTTAAAACCTGCATAGTTTGCACCATGATGATGATCTTCCTTTAAAGATTCAAAATGAACTTCAAAAGAAGTGGTAGACTGAGCACTTGTAGAAGGATTTGGAGGTGCTGTCATATTTCCATGGTAATATTTAAATTCTTTTAAATCATGATTACCAAAAATAAAGTATGCTGGTTTATTGAATACCGTAACAATAAAATCAACATAATCCATAGGAAGATCTCCTGCACACAAAATAAGGTCGATGTCAGGAAAGTTCTTTTTGGCATTCTGATTATAGATTAAAGGGTCAATTTGATCGGAAACGCAAAGAATTTTCATTTTTTTTCCGACTTAGAAGCAATTTCTAAAAGTTGCTGGAGTTTATCTTTTCCGATAAGTTCTACAGGTCTATTTTCTGCGAAATTTATAGCCATTCGAGTAAAATCTGAACTTGAAAAAATATATGATTTTGTACAATTTGAAGATTTTGCTTTATCCAAAATTTCGCGTACAGGTACGTCTTCTAATGGTTCAATATCTCTATAAAAACGAAGTAAAAATGATTGCTTTCTTACAGTCATCCAATCCCCATTTTTACCTTCTGTTGCAACAATTTGGATTCCAAACTTTTTTGATTCACATTGAACAGCATTTAAATTAAGTGCCTTTTTTACAACATTTTGACATATTTCGGCAAAATCAGCATCTGTGCTAGTAAGATAATCCTTTAAATTATCGTTTGCATCTATATCTTTATATTCTGCAAGTTTTTGGCCGACATCACGAAAAGAACGATTTATTTTAAAAATCGTTTCCCATTGTTCAATTGCTTTATCTATTTTTCTATTTTTTTCATAACATGCTGCAAGAAAATAGCGAGCATAAAGTGTATCGCTTTTGTTTCCAGTTTTATCTAATTCAATCGCTCGCTGCAAATCAATTTGAGCATTATCAAGTCTATTTGCAACCATAAAACATGTACTTCGCTCTATAAGTGCTTTCTGCTTAAATTCAGAATCTCGTTGTGCTTTTTCAAATGCTTTTACAGCACCGCCAAAATCTTTCATCTCTTTAAGGATTTTTCCAAGATAATAGTAGCAGGAATATTCTTCTGGACTTAAACGAATTGCAAGATCAAGTTCTTTTTTTGCTTCATTTGTTTGTTTTGACTGAAATAAAATATATCCAAGAGATGCATGTGCTTTCGCATTTTTTTGATCAAGGGCAAGACATTTTCTATAAAATGTAAGTGCGTAATCTTTGCGGTTCATTTTTTCGTAAATCCGAGCAACATTAAAAAAATTATCCGCATTTGTTGGATCCATCTTTGTAAGCAGAAGATATTCTTTTATGGCACTGTCATTTTGATTGTATTTTACTAAAAGAGAAGCAAATTCTCTTCTAAACGGAACTTCTGGAAGAGTAGAGTCAAAAAGAGCGTGCTCATTTACAGTTTTAAATTCCATAAGGGCAAGTTCATCGCGCTTATCTGCAAGGTAAGCTTTTCCAAGATAATAATGAACAGCATAATTCTGCGGATCTTTTGCGACAATTTGTTTTGCAAGTTTTGCAGCCGCTTGATTTTTCCCTTGCTTAAGAAGTTTTTTTACAGTTTCAAGTTTTTTAGGAAGTGCAACAATTTTAATTACAAATGCAAGTAATCCTATAATAACAATAATAATGGCAATAGAAAATGCAATCGTCATCATATCAAACTCCAGATAAGAGTGAATTATAATTTAAAAAAGCAAAATAGAATAGAGCTATAGAATATTTTATCCTTGCAATTCTGGAATATTTACCATCCATTTTCCGTTAATGCGAACAAAGTTATAATAAACGATGTCACGATCCTGACGTACTTGAACTGCTTTTACAGAATCTCTTGAAATGTAACGGATTTCTTCAACAGAACGACCTTTTCTTGAAGGAACAAAAACAAAACGAAAGTAATCATAAAGATTTGAAAGTCTTGTTTTAGACGGAAGTCTTTTTGATGCATTTAAAAGATTTTTTTGATTTGACCAATATGCCACTGATTCTGGATCGATATATTCAAGCCAAGCAGAATAATCATATTTTGTCATTATTACCGAAAGTTCTTTTATTATTTGAAGAATATCACATTTATCTGCATTGAATTCTTCTCTTGAGATTTCTACGCCATTTGTAGACCTATTGAATTCATCATCGAGCGGTTGCTGAATTTCTTGAGATCCTAAAATATCTGCATTCTTAGAAATTTCAGTCTTTGTGGACTTGCAACCACCTAAAATAAAAGTAAGAAACAAAACTGAAAATATAAAGAAACTAAAATTATTTTTCATATTGAATATATTACAATGCTTGTGTTTTTTCGTCAAACAAAGTAATTTTTTTATATGACAAAAGCAATTTTTCCAGGATCATTTGATCCTCCTACTAATGGACACATAAATATAATTCAAAGGGCATGCCGCATATTTGATGAAATTGATGTTGTAATTGCCGTAAATAGTTCAAAAAAATGTCTTTTTACAGCAGAAGAACGTTTATCTATGATGACTGAACTTGTAAAACCTTATAAAAATGTTACGGTTCATGCTTATTCCGGGCTTATTGTACGGTATGCTGCCGAAAATAATGCAAAAGTTCTTGTGCGAGGAATAAGAAATGCAACTGATTTTTCTTATGAATTCGATTTGTCCCTTATGAATCATACTTTAAATTCAGAGATAGAAACTATGTTTATTCCTACAGATCAAAAATATATTCTATTAAAAAGTAGTGCGATAAAGGAAGTTGCTCAATTTAAGGGTGATATTTCTGGTATGGTTCCAGAACTTGTTCAAAAAGCTTTGGAATCAAAATATGTCAAGTCTTTTAGATAACATTACCCCCAAAATTTTGTAATTTTTTTTATTTTT
>CAYZXM010000083.1:0-6715 GCA_964482455.1 uncultured Treponema sp.
TTTTGGAAAAGCCTTTTTGCTTTTAAAGAGCGTTTACAAAAGAACGTTTTTTATTTTACAAATTCTTTTTTAAGAAAGTCTAAGTCGAGTTCCGGGTAAAGAACGTGGTTAGAAAGCAAAGCGTTTACGCGTTTCTTTGCTTCTTCCTGAACTTTTGGATCAAGAACGATTTTTCCCTTTGCTGGTTTTCCTTCTTTTGTAACTCCAGGTTTTGTTCCCTTAAGTACAAAATCAATAATAGAAGCAACTTCTTTCATATCTTCTGTATTAAAACCAAGTGTTGTAAGAGCAGGAGTACCAATGCGGATTCCAGAAGTCCACCATGCACCGTTTTTATCGTAAGGAAGAGCATTTGCGTTTGCAGTAATTCCACAATTGAAAAGAGCTGCTTCGGCCTGTTTACCAGTTAAACCGTAAACTGTAACGTCTACAAGCATAAGGTGATTGTCTGTTCCGCCTGTCTGTAGCGGCATACCGTGCGACATACAAGCCTCTGCCAATGCCTGTGCGTTCTTTACAATATTTTCAGCGTATTTTTTGTAAGAGTCAGTATTTGCTTCTTTTAAGGCAATAGCTTTTGCAGCCATTACATGTGGTAAAGGACCACCTAAAACCATAGGACAACCCTTGTTTACATAATCTGCATATTCTTTTTTACAAAGAATAAGAGCACCACGAGGACCGCGCAAAGTTTTGTGTGTTGTTGAAGTAACAATGTCTGCCCATTTTACCGGATCATAATCACCAGTAAAGACTTTACCTGCAACAAGACCTGCAAAGTGAGCCATATCAACCATTAAAACTGCACCGCATTTATCTGCAATTTCGCGGAAACGTTTAAAGTTTATCTTTCTAGGATATGCTGAATATCCAGTAAGAAGAATCAAAGGCTTAACTTCCATAGCCTGTTTTTCAATTTTATCATAGTCTAAAAGACCAGTGTCTTCTTCTACACCATAAGGATGACTTTCAAACATTCTTGCAGAAACATTCATTTTGTAACCGTGAGTAAGGTGACCACCGCAAGAATAGTCAAGACCCATAAGTTTTTGGTTTCCAAAACGTTTTCTTAGCATATCAAACTGTTCTGCAGTTAAATCATTTAAAGATTTTACGCCAAGTTCTTCTAATGTTGGGGTTTCTACTTTTGCAGAAAGAATTGCCCAATAAGCAACAAGGTTTGTATCTGCACCAGAATGTGGCTGAACATAAGCATATTCAGCACCAAAAAGTTTTTCTGCTTCGTGAGCGGCTGTGTTTTCTACAGCATCAACGTTAACGCAGCCACCGTAATAACGATGTTCTGGATAACCTTCGGCATACTTATCGGTTAAAAGATTTCCCATTGCAGCCTGAACGCTTAGCGAACAATAGTTTTCAGAAGCAACTAGTTTTAAGTGACTTCTTTGGTTTTCAAGTTCGTTTACAATGGAAGATGCAACTTCCGGCCCTACTGCTGCAACCTGCTGAAGATTTGCAACATACGCACACATTGCAACATTCGGTTTTCCATTGCAAGATGCAAGATAATTTTCTAATGGTGTTGACATAGAAACTCCTCTGTATTTTTTATTTTCAGTTTGAATGTTTTAAGTTCATTAATTTGCAAGGCAAACAGCCTTTCACCGAAAGTCTGTCACAAGCCGCATGGTTGAGCAATCTCAAAATGCGTTTGTGCCATTCTTTCGGCTACGGCTGTTTGAACATCGTAAAAACTCAAAACATTCAGCCTTAAAATTCATGCTAAAAGTTTTTTCGTGCAGGTTTATCTTCTGCGATAGAAACTCTGACTTTTCTACCGTCAATATCTTTACCTTTAAGAGATAAAATTGCTTTTTCTGCCTGTTCATCGTTTGGCATTTCTACAAAGCCAAAACCTTTTGAAAGTCCTGTATTCTTATCTTTTATGATATTTACAGACGAAACTGTTCCAAATTGTGAAAATTTTTCTTCAAGAATGGCCTCTGTGGTCTTGAAATTAAGATTACCAATGTATATTCTTTTCATAAATAAACTTTGCTGAATTTTTACAGGTTAATCAATTGGTTTTAAATTACATCGGTCAAATTTTAAGTTTTGCTGGAGCACTTTGCATTCTTCTTTTTGGAATGGATATGCTTTCCAACGGTATTCAAAAGGGAGCTGGAAACAGTTTACAAACTCTTTTGGGTAAAATTACAGGAAACAGATTTTATGCAGTTCTTACAGGTTTTGCAGTTACGGCGATAATTCAGTCGTCGGGAGCAACAACCGTTATGGTTGTAAGTTTTGTAAATGCAGAAATTATTTCTTTAACACAGGCAATCGGAATAATTTTTGGTGCAAACATAGGAACTACTGTTACAGCGTGGATTGTTTCGTTCTTTGGTTTTTCTTTTAGTATGGAAGCGGCCGCCATTCCTCTTTTTGGAATTGGTTTTATCCTTCAATATTTTAAAAAGTTAAAGATTCACAATTTTGCCTACTGTTTTATGGGCTTTGCAATCCTGTTTATGGGACTTGGAATGCTAAAAGATTCTATTCAGTTAGGACCTGGAGCAATTGCCTTTATAAAACGCCTTACTGATTATGGATTTTTAGGATTACTGGCCGGCGTTTTTATAGGTGCATTCTTTACAGCATTAATTCATTCGTCTTCTGCAATGACGGCAATTGTTCTTGCAATGGCAGCAAACGGTTCTTTAACATGGGAACTTTCTGCAGCAATCGTTTTGGGCAGTAATATCGGTTCTACAATTGATGCAGTAATGTCTTCTTTTGGGGCAAATATAAATGCAAAAAGAACAGCCGCCGTTCATGTTGCCTTTAACGTTACCGGCACAATTCTTGCTTTAATTTTCTTTAAACCTTTCCTTTCATTTGTAGATATTTTAATTCCTGGAACTCCTGCATCTAATATAACAACACACATTGCAATGTTACACACAATATTTAATGTATGTGCAACAATTCTTTTTATTCCTTTTGTAAAACAAATTGCCCAGCTTGCAGAACGATTTATAAGATCATCACAAAAAGAAGATGACCTTCACTACAAACTTCCGGCAATTTTACCAAAAGATCACATTTCGGCAGATATTTATTCATTCCAGATGCAAAAAGAAATTGCACGTATGGCAAGTCGCGTTATGGGAATGCTTGATATGTTAGGGCAGTGCATAACACAAAACGAAGAACAAGTTAAAGTAATTGCAGAAAAAATAACAGCAGATGAAGCATATGTTGATGAAATGAACAGTGCAATTTCGCACTTTTTGCAAAAATGTTCACGCTTAGACAATGCAAACCATGACGACAGACAGAATTACGCAAGATTAATTCATATAACACAAAGTATAGAAGACCTTAGCGACGAATGCTGTTCAATGATGCACACGCTTTTAAAATACGTTTCAGAAAAAACAATTGTTCAAGGTTCAGGCAGACTAAGAAAACTTTTGGCATATCTTGATCAGGTGCGTATTTTTTATGAACAGGCATGTACATTCATTGCACTTGGAATCTCAGATGATGAACGCAATATGTCGGTTGAAATTGAAGACAAAATCGACCAGACTAAAAAGGAACTTCAAAAAGCAAGCCGCAAGCGCATAGAAGCTGGCGGCGATATAAAAACAGAATTGCAGTATATGGACATCGTTAGAAAAATCGAACGAGCCGGCGACTGCGTTTACGCCATTGTTCAGGCGTTATCTTCTAAATAATAACTGTGCCTAGCGGCTGGAACGAACTTTATCAAGGTATTCTTTTAAACTTTCAGGCAGATTCTTTTCTGCCTTGTAAGAAAGAAAATATCTGATTTTTTCTTTTCGTTCTTCCTGCTTTTGGCGTAAATGGTTTTTGTAATTTTCTATGCGGAAGATTACCTGGTTTTCTTTTGCGAACTTTCTTATTTTTGTCATAACATTAAATGAATGGCATAAATCAATTGTAAAAAGACCATAAAAAAAGCCGATTACAAACGAAAAAGTTAAATGTTCAGTAAACCAGTAAAGCCATGATTCAATTTTTGGATGAATTAAAAAATAATAAACAGCACTTAAAATCCACCAGAAAAAACTATAAATAGGGCAGATAATTCCCTGAATGTTTCCCCATTGTCCGCGGTAGTCCCACAGCATTATTTTCATTCCCTTTATAAAAATAAGACCTGCAATGTATTCAAAAAAAGTAATTGCAACAGCCATAATACAAAAAAGCACTAATTTTTGAACTTTTGTATTTTGAATAAAAGAAACATCTACCTGCGAAAGCAGAAAAAGAACAATAAGAGAAAACCCATAAATTGGAAGGTAAGGACCACTTAAAAAGCCAGGATTTACCCACTTTTTTTCTGTTCCTTTTAATGGAGAAAAACGACGGTAAATAACTTCGATTGACCAGCCAATCACACTTCCAGTACAAAATAAAAACGCTAAAACTAAAAATAAAGACATATGTTTAAGATACTGATTTGTGCCGTTCAAAATCAAGCGTTCAATCTTTTAAAAACTTTCACTTTTCTAATTTTATTTAAAGTTTTACAATCAAGAATGTCTTTTAAAAACTGTTGTTATACGAGGAAAAATAAATGGTAATTTTAACATTGAACTGCGGTTCATCTTCTGCAAAATATCAGGTTTATGACTGGGAAAACAAAATTGTAATGGCAAATGGTGTTGTAGAACGCATTGGCGACACAGGTTCATGCATTACACATAAAGCTAAAGGTAAAAAAATTGAATTTGAAAGTCCGTGTCCTACACATAAAGAAGCGATTGAATTAATTCTTAAAGAAATTACAGATAAAGAAGTTGGCGTAATTTCTGATATGAGCGTTATTGGTGCAGTAGGTCACAGAGTTTTGCACGGTGGCGATAAATTTACAAAATCTGTTTTGGTTACACCAGAAGTTTTAGACACATTCCGTTCTGTAATCGATTTAGGCCCGCTTCATATGCCGGCAAATATTATGGGTATTGAAGCAGCACAAAAAGTTCTTCCTAATGTTCCGCACGCTGCCGTTATGGATACAGCATGGCATCAGACTATGCCGGAATCTTCTTTTATGTATGCAATTCCAAATGAATGGTACACAAAGTACGCAGCAAGAAAATACGGTTTTCATGGAACTTCTTTCCTTTATACTGCAAAACGAGCAGCAGCACTTCTTCATAAAAAGCCAGAAGAAACAAATCTTATAATCTGCCACATTGGTAACGGTGCTTCTTGTTGTGCCGTAAAAAATGGCGTATGTTTTGATACAACAATGGGATTAACACCGCTTGCAGGTCTTGTAATGGGAACTCGTTCAGGGGATGTAGACCCGGCTCTTCCATTTTATATTATGCGAAAAACAGGAATGAGCATGGACGAAATGGATAAAGCATTGAATAAAAAATCAGGACTTTTAGGAATTACAGGCCGTTACACAGACCGCCGCGATGTAGAAAAAGGAGCAGAAAGCGGCGATAAACTTTGTAAACTTGCACAGCAAATGGAAGGTTACCGCATTAAAAAAACAATCGGTTCCTATGCAGCCGCCCTTGGCAAAGTTGATGCTGTTATTTTTACCGCTGGTGTAGGCGAACATTCACCAAAAATCCGCGAACTTGCAACAGAAAATCTTGAAATTATGGGCATAAAGATGGATTTAAATAAGAACAAACTTTCAAATACATCTAATGCAGAAACATTAATCAGTGCAGACGATTCAAAAGTAAAGATTTTTGTAATTCCAACAGACGAAGAACTTGTTATTACAGAAGATGCATATGCTTTAATGAAAGGAACTTACGACGTTCACACAAACTTTACATATTCATTCCAAAAAGAAGATTATGTAAACAAAGCACGCGAAGAATCATTAAAGAAAGATTTGGAAAAACTTCCTGAATTAAAAACAATTCTTGCCCGATAGGTAATTTTTTAGGTGGTTATAAAAATTATGGAAAACGCTAAAAACGAAGCAGAAAAGTGTGCCGTTGTCTTTTTAGCCGACGGTTTTGAAGAAGTTGAAGCACTTACTCCTGTAGATTACCTTCGCAGAACTCATTCAGTTCAGGTTGTAACAGTTGCAGTTCCAAGCGAAACAATGAACGACCCGTACATCGTTACAGGTTCGCACGGAATTCCAGTAATTGCAGATATGAGTTTTGATGAGTTCAAACAAAACTTTATGCAGGAAAAACCTGATTTAATCTTTTTTCCTGGTGGAATGAACGGTTCTAAAAATCTTGCTGCAAATAAAGAACTTTATGATTTTACAATAGAATGTAATGAACAAGGTAAGATTATAAGTGCAATTTGTGCCGCTCCTGCAATTGTTCTTGCAAAAACTGGCGTGTTAAAAGGTAAGAACTGGACGTGCTATCCAGAAATGGAAAAAAGCGTAGAACAGTTCTGCTCTGCTTTTACAGATTCTAATGGTAACAAAATCAATGCAGAAGAAGTTTTAAAAGGAAGCACTCATAAAAAAGATGTTCCTTTTGTACTTGATAAAAACGTTGTTACAGGGCGAGGTGCTGGAACTGCAGAACAGTTTGCAATGGGATTAGTTCGCCTTTTGGCTGGTGAAGAACTTTTTCTTAAAGTAAAGAAAGACACTCTGCAGCGTTAAGGCGTAAGTAAAAAAATAAAAAAAGTGCCATTCAAAAAGTTGTTTTGAAGTGCACCCCAAAAAGTGAAGTGCACCCCAATTATTGGACACTTTAACTAGGCAGATTTTAAGGACTGA
>CAYZXM010000084.1:0-6489 GCA_964482455.1 uncultured Treponema sp.
AGCGGTGAGGTGCTCTTTCAACGCCTTTACATGCATTATCAGATTTTTTCATTTTAATCCCCAAGTTTTTAAGATTTCCTTGCAGTTTCAAAAGATGTTAAGGAATAAAAACAGAATAGTGCAAAATCCTTCTTTTGAGTAGTGAAAGGTTTTCAATCAGTTGTTTCTAAAAATGCAACATAAAAATCTTTTTTATTGAGTTTTTTGCAATGCAAAAAACGCTTTCAGCGACTTTCCAATTTGCTACAGATGGTTGTGCTCAAGCTTTCGCTTGAATGGGTTCGGGTTGTTCCGCAACTTTAACCTTTCCAATCGCACAAAATCTTCGCAAATTGTAAAGTCGCTTACGCTTTTATTTGTTTGCTAAAAAACTCGAAGTTTGGGTTTTTAATTTTTTTGACAATCTGCACAAGGTGGATAATAATTAAAGGCATAAAAGTTATTAAAGGACTTGTTTTTATGGAAAATACAACGATTATTAATGAATCACCTGTTGGGCGGCATTTGGAACAGATTTCAGAATCTACGCCGGCAGAATATCTTATGTTCAATAAAAAGAAGATTGAACTTGTTGCAAAAATTACGCTTGGGCGTGAATACGATAACGATGTTGTAATCGATAACAAACTTGCAAGCCGTCATCATGCGATTATTCAAAAAATAAAAGATGCTTATTTTATCCGTGATGAAAACAGCACAAACGGCACATTTGTAAACGGAAGGCGTATTCCAGAAGGTAAATATTTCCGCCTGAATAAAGGCGATAAGATTTCTATTGGTACAATGAATCTTGTAATGTCGTAAGATGTTTTTGGTGGAAAATAATTGAGCGAAAAATTAAATAAATTTCTTTGTGAAAATCTAAATGATTTATCAAGTAAAATAAAACTTCCTGAACATGACTATCTTTTTAACATAGCTGATGCCGCTTCTTCTGTGCTTGAAAATGAAATTGGCTTATATAGGCCTGCTTGTTATTCTGGCACGCTTGGCGGTCTTATAGATTTTTCATCAAATAATTCTGAACTTTCTTCATCTTCTGCTTCTTTTACGGAGCCTTTGCCACTCATTATTGTTCCTGATTTACACGCACGCTGTTATTTTTTGCAGCACATTTTAAATTATGTTCTGCCACTTGATTTTGTCAGTTCTAACGTAAACGGCGTTTTAGAACGTCTTACAGTTTTTCAGGGTTTGCAGGAAAATAAAGTTCGTATTGTTTTTGTGGGCGACCTTTTACATTCTGAACTTAGGTGCAGGGCAAGGTGGCTTGCTGCATTACAGGAGTTTGATTCTGGTATTTTTGACGGAAAAGCAATGAGCGAAGAAATGCAGGAAGGGCTTTTGCTTTTATGTATGATTATGGAACTGAAGGTTAGTTTTTGTAAAAACGTACATATTTTAAAGGGAAACCATGAAAATATTATGAATGTTCGCTCTCCCGGCGATTTTCCGTTCAGAAAGTTTGCAAACGAAGGCGAAATGGTAAAAGATTTTATGTCTAAAGTTTACGGCGACGATGTTCTTATGGTTATTTCCTGCTTTGAAAAAAATCTTCCGTTGCTTGCTTCTTTTGATGAATGCGTTATCAGTCACGCTGAGCCTAAACGTTTTTTTTCGTACCATGAGATTGTAAATGGTATGGATTCAGACGAGGTAATTCTTGGCCTTACATGGACAGAAAATAATGCTGCTCTTTTAGGTTCGGTTCAAAAAATGCTAAAAGAATTTACAAAAAATCCTAATTCTTTATATTTTGGCGGGCACAGGCCTATTCAGGAAAATTATTCTTTAAGACAGAATGGTAAATATGTGCAGATTCATAATCCTGATAGAGAAAATATTGTTCTTGTTCGACCAGGAAAATCTATTAATCTTAAAAATGATATTGTAAACACTGCTGAATAAAATTAAAGTATTCCTTGAAGGAGAAAAAAAATGTCAGATGTTTTTCCAGAAATGATTGGAAAATATAAAATTGAAGGGATTGTTGCAAAAGGTGGTATGGGTGTTGTTTATCGTTCTACTCATCCAACATTAAAAAGACCGGTTATTATTAAAAAACTTACTGCTAAAAAGAATTCTACAAATATAAAGCGTTTTATTCAGGAAGCAAAGATTCTTGGGGAACTGCAAAATCCTAATATTGTTAATTTTTATGATATTTTTACGGAAGATAATGCATATTTTATTGTTGAAGAATTTGTTGATGGTATGGCAGTTGATAAGATTCTTCAAAAGCAGACTTCGCTTAGTCCGCAACTTGCTCTTCTTATAATTCAAGATGCCTGCTATGGCTTAAAGTTTGCCCATACAAAAAATATTGTTCACCGCGATATTAAACCGGGAAATATTCTTATTTCAAAACGAGCGGAAATCAAAATTACTGATTTTGGTATTGCTTCTGAAACTTCCGGTGGAGATACGCTTACACAAAGCGGAGTTGCTCTTGGTACTCCTGCTTATATGCCGCCTGAACAGTTTGAAGATAGTGCAAAAGTTGATTTTCGTGCAGATATTTACGCTCTTGGCGTTATGCTTTACGAAATGGTTACAGGCACAAAGCCGTATCCTGGAACGCTTTCTATAGAAACTTTGAATACAATAAAAAAGGGAAAATATATTTCTCCGCGGAAAATCGATAAGAAAATTCCTTGGTGCGTTTGTCATCTTATTCACAAAATGATGAAACCAAAGGCAAAAAGCCGTTATCAATCAATTGTTCCAATTATAAAAACTATAAAACGCTACTTAAAACATTATGATGTGCATGCTCTTCGCGTTCAACTTGCAAAAATCATCATTTCTAAAAATGTATTAAAAGAAGATGAATATGTTCCAAAAGATAGAAAGCGTAACCGCATAATTTTAACGGTTGTGTCATGCATTCTTTTTGCTTCTGTTTGTGTTTATGGCTGGTACGAAAACTTTTTTCACGCAACTATTCTTCGTTCGTGGTATACGCCTGTAAAAGTTGAAATGAAAATGCCGGCAACAAGCACTTCCGGATCGGATTTACCTGTTCGTTCATTCTTTTTTGAAAATGATGGAGATTCAATTCCTGAAATTTTAAACACAAGGCGAGTTCTAACTCAAGTTTCAGAAAAAAAACATCCAGAAGAAAAAAACGCCCGAAACAGAACTTATACAACAAAAACAGTTTATCTTCCGCACGGAAATTATCGAATAAAGGTTGTTGCAGGTCCTTATGTTTGGTGGAAATCTTTTTCTGTTTCAAAAAAGACTGTTTTAATAAAAGCGGACTTTTTAAAGAATATGAAGCGAAATATTACAGTTCAGGCAAATGCTTTTGACAGGGACACTTCTCGTGATATTTCTTCTAAAACGAATTTCTTTGTTTTTTATAATAAAGCGTGGATTTCATTGCAGGAAATCCCTTCTGATAAACTTATTTCAGGAAATGTTTGGAAGTTCAAAGCTGAATGCGAAGGTTATGTTCCCGAAATATTTTCGTTACGGCTTGAATGGCTTCAGGACGTTCTTTATATTTCTGCAAATCTTTGTAAAGAAAGTTAAGTTTTTTAAGTAATTTACTGTATTCTTTTCGTTTTTTATTGCCATTTTATCCTTCTATGGTTAAATTTAAATTATGAGCGAAAACGAAAAGAATAACGACGAAAATAACGAAAATATTGAAAACGTTGAAAACAAAGAAAACGTTGAAAATACCGAAAACAAAAAAAAGACAATTAATAAAAAAGAACTTGAACAGATTATTGGCGAATTAAAAAATAAAGCATCTGAACTTTTAAAAGGCGATGTAGAAGTTGAAGTTGAAATTCAAAAAGATTCTCGCAAAAATAAAAAAGGCGGAAAATCTAGTAAAACAACTTTAATTCCAGCTGAAGACCTTTTGCCTAATAGTCTTCCGATAATTCCTTTGCAGGGGCGGCCAATCTTTCCTGGCATTTTTACTCCTCTTATGATAAACAATTCAAGCGACATTAAAGCGGTTGAAGAAGCCGTTGAAACTGACGGCTATCTTGGAATTGTTATGCTTAAAAATGAAGTGACTGATATTCATTATCAGGATCTTTATAAAGTTGGAACGGTTGCAAAAATCATAAAGAAAATAAATCTTCCAGATGGCGGCATAAATGTTTTTATTTCTACAATAAAACGTTTTAAAATGTTAAGAAAGTTGAGCGATAATTCTCCTATTGTTGCTGCTGTAACATATCTTGAAGACGAAGAAGACGATACTTTTGAAGTAAAAGCTCTTACTCGTGCTTTGATTACCGAAATGAAAGAAGTCGCAGATAATAATCCTCTTTTTACAGAAGAAATGCGGCTTAATATGATAAACATTGATAATCCTGGAAAGATTGCGGATTTTATTGCTTCAATTTTAAATATCGAAAAAGAAGAACAGCAGCGTGTTTTGGAAATTTTGAATGTTCGTCAAAGAATGGAGCAGGTTCTTGTTTTTATAAAAAAAGAGCAGGAACTTCTTAAAGTTCAAAAAAAGATTCAAAATGACATAAACGAAAAAGTTGAAAAAAATCAGCGTGATTACTTTTTACGCGAAGAATTAAAATCGATTCAGGAAGAACTTGGAACAGATTCCGAAGGAAATCTTACAGACTATCAAAAATATAAAAAACAGATTGAAGAGTTTAAGTTCACTGGCGAAATAAAAGAAACTTTAGAAAACGAGCTTGAAAAGTTTAAGATTTTGGATGTTCAGTCACCGGAATATACGGTTTCTAGAAATTATCTTGATCTTGTTTGTGCTTTGCCGTGGAACGACGAGCCTAAATCTGAAAATTACGATTTAAAGAATGCTCAAAAAGTTTTGGATTCTGACCATTATGGCCTTGAAGATGTAAAAAAGCGAATTCTTGAATATCTTGCTGTTCGTAAATTAAAAAAAGACAGTAAAGGTTCAATTCTTATTCTTGTAGGACCTCCAGGCGTTGGTAAAACTAGTATTGGAAAATCTATTGCAAAAGCAATGGAAAAACCTTTTTATCGTTTTAGCGTTGGTGGAATGAGTGATCCATGCGAAATTAAGGGACACAGAAGAACATATATTGGTTCTATGTGCGGAAAGATTTTAAGCGGATTAAGACTTACGCACACAAAATCTCCTGTTTTTTTAATTGACGAAGTTGATAAAATGGCAACTTCTGGTGTTCGTGGCGACCCAGCTGCGAGTCTTTTGGAAGTTTTAGACCCTGAACAAAATGTTTCGTTTAGGGATGATTATTTGGATCTTCCGTTTGATGTTTCTAACGTATTTTTTATTCTTACGGCAAATGCTTTGGATACTATACCGGAGCCACTTTTAGACCGTGCAGAAATTATTCAGCTTTCAGGTTATATCGACCAGGAAAAACTTGAAATTGCAAAAAAATATCTTATTCCTAAAAATCTTGTAAAAAATGGGCTTAAAAAGAATCAGGTAAAATACACAAAAGAAGCACTAACAAGGATTTCGCAGGAATATGCTCGGGAAGCAGGCGTTAGAAATTATGAAAAGTGTCTTGATAAGATTCACAGAAAAATTGTTACAGAACAATTTCTTGAAAAAGAAGAAAAATTCGATTATGAAAAGAAGTTCTTAATCGGTTTTGATGACCTTGAAAAGTATCTTGGAAAGCCTGTTTTTGATGAAAGTGCAATTAAAAAGGCAAATGTTCCAGGAACTGCAATCGGTCTTGCTTGGACAAGTATGGGCGGCGATACTTTACTTTTGGAATGTGTGTCTTTTGAAGGAAAACCTGATTTTATTCTTACAGGGCAAATGGGCGATGTTATGAAAGAGTCTGCTCAGATTGCAATGAACTGGGTAAAACGTTATGTAATCGAAAAAAAGATAAAAAAATCTTCTTGGTTTGAACATAATACTGTTCATCTGCATATTCCAGAAGGGGCTACTCCTAAGGATGGACCTAGTGCCGGAATTACAATGGCTGTAACATTTTTGTCGCTTTTTTCTGGTAAGACAATTAAACCAAATCTTGCAATGACAGGTGAACTTTCTTTAACAGGTCAGGTTTTGCCAATCGGTGGTCTGCGTGAAAAGACTGTTGCTGCAAAACGAAATAAGATTAAGACAATAATTATTCCAAAAGCAAACGTACGCGACCTTGATGAGATTCCAGAAATTGTAAAAGAGGGGATTACGTTTATTCCTGTTACAAGGCTGGAAGAAGTTATTGAAAATGCATTTAAGGTAAAAAAAGGCAAATAAAAACAAAACGTCTTAAGTTTTTATAAAGTATGCAAAAAACGCTCTCAGCGACTTTCCAATTTGTTCAGACGGTTGTGCTCAAACTGCGTTTGAATGGGTTCGGGCTGCTCCGCAACCTTAATCGTTCCCATCGCATAAAGTCTTCGCAACTTGTAAAGTCGCTTACGCTTTTATCACTTTTCTAAAAAAAACTTAAGACATTCACTCTTTTGCGAGTTTTAGTTTCCGCCGTTTCTTGTGTATGCGGCTAATCCGCCTTGTTTTAAGATTTT
>CAYZXM010000085.1:0-6403 GCA_964482455.1 uncultured Treponema sp.
GTATAAACTGTCATAAAATCCGTTTTCAATGGAAGTTATGACAGTTTTTTTTATTATTTGATTCTTTTATTATTTTCCCAATATTCTTTTTCGGAAAAGCCATTGGTTGATACGGCAGGAAGTCCGTCATCACGATGTAGCATACCTTTACGCCAATATTCAACGTGTCCCATACCTTCTACTGCTGGTTGAATTTTCATATTCAGACCGTCTTCTAAAAAATCACCGTCAAGAAAGCCGTTCAAAAATCTCAAGATAATTCTTTCTCCATTTTTTCCTTTAAAAATCCTTGTTCCGTGTGCTGGATTTCCTTCTTCATCAAAAGAACGTATCAAAGTTTTTTCATCTTTCCAAAAAAGTGATTTAGTCTGCGTTTTTTCCATTTCAAGACCTCTCGTTTTCAATATCCAGTTCAATCTTATTAGCAGACTTTATTAAAATCAACTCCCCATGATTCCAGTATTCTTCCCAGTCGCCCCAGTCAGAGATTACAGCTGGAGCATTTTCCCTGTGAAGAAGTCCATTTTCAAAAAATTCAATATGACCTTCTTCTGTTTGGTATGCTGGTAAATCAAAATGTTCTTCATTTTTTCCACCATGCAATAAACCGTTCTTAAATCGGACAATCGTTCCGTTTGTTTCATAAGTTCCATTGCATGGTTTTTGAGTTACGTCATTGAAAATCGAAACTCCTTGAAATTTTAAGTTTTGTGAGCGTGACATTCTATTGTCATTGGTTTGAATTTCAAACATAAATTACTCCTGTTTATTTAAGATTGATGCGGCATGCGTTATTGCATCCGTAATGTCTTCTGTTTCCGAAAGAATGGTACTACTAATACTTGCGGTATTCTTTAATATATTATGAAGCAACATCTTTGTTTCGTCTGTAAAAAGTGAAAGTTCACTTCTTTCATCATGAACTAAATCTTCTGCAATGGCTGTGATTATGTCGGCATTAACGTCAATTTCAATTTTCATTAAAAAATATCTCCTTCAAACATTGGCTCTGTAAATTCTTCAGAATCTGGTGTTTCATTTGTGTGAGAAAAAGCACTTGCATCAAGTGGATTGATGTCAGGCTCATTTCCTTCTTGTGCAGACTTATTTTCCTTATTTTCAGTGTTATTTTGAGGTCTTGAAACAAGTTTTATGTCTTCAATGGCGTTTTCCATTCTCTGAAACTTTTTTCCGTCTTTTTCCCATCTTCTCTGAATTAAATGTCCTTCAATTATAACAAGTTGCCCTTGTATAAGATAAGGACTTAATGCTTTTGCTCTGTTTCCGTAAAGAGTGTGATTAAAGAAATGCGGTACTTCTGTCCAAGTTCCGTCTTTGTTTTGAACCGACCTGTTTGTTGCAATCGAAAAATTTGCAATGAACAGTCCGTCTGGCGTTGTTTTTGTTTCTGCATTGCGAACAAGTCGACCCATTAAAATAGTTTTATTAACATCTGACATATATTGTCCTCCATTTATTTTCTGCCTTTTACAAGGCGTTTTAACCTGTTAGTCCATATTTTTTATCAAGTTCAAATTCAAAATCCTGTTTTTCTTTTTTGCCTTCACTTGTAGATAAATAAATCATTTTTTCTGCAAAAGAAAGATTTGATTTGAATCCCAAAAGTTCTGCATTATATTTTTCTTTCAGTTCTGAATCTAATTCGTGGTATTTAATGTGATGGTCAATTTTTGATTTATCTTGAAAATCTGAAATTTCAAAATTACATTCAGGACAGCAAGCTGTATAATCAGGCAAAAACTTTTTTTGACAAACTGGGCAGATAATTTTTCTTGATTCAAGTACAAGTTCTTTTTTCTTTTGTTCTTGTTCAGAAATAATCTGTTGCTGCTTTTTGTTTAAATATTCTTGCAAAATATCTTTTTGAAAAAACAGTCTATATGCTAAGCCTCTTGGATTTTTTGCATTTTTTTCTGAAACTTTGCCAAAGATAAAGTTTATGTAATCTTTATAATCCGACCTTTTTATGTCATTTTTAATGAAAAAATCTGCTGCCTTATTTGGAAATGATGAATCAAATGAGTTTTCACCAAAAATCTGATCAGATTCTTTTTGAATTATTAAAGCATCAGTAATTGAATTATCTTTGGTAGAAGAATCATTTAAAGCATGGATATTTTGATAGTTATGGGCAAGGATATTTTCGTTCCTTTCCGCAAGGATATTTTGATAGTCATGCGAACTTTTTTGAACATCATTTGTTTCCGCATCGGTCGTTTTTGTCCTATGCGAAACTTCTTTTTCTGCATGGATATTTTGATAGTCATGCGAATTTTCTTTTTCTGAAACTCTTTTTGAATCTTCGCTCTTACCTGCTTTTGTATTTATTAAAGTTTCATAAAGTTCTGTCGGTCTATAATAAGTTTTTTTACCGTTCTGCGTGATTAAAGATTTTCTTTCCATTATTCCTTTTTCAACAAATCCGTCAAAACGTCTTTTAATTCCTTTTTCTGAGTTTATTCCAATGCACGGTAGGTCTTCCATTACTTTAGATAATTTTATCCAGCCAAAAAGTTTTCCGTTTTCACTGTTTTCATCTTTGAAAATTTTCTTTTCCATTGATCCAATAAAAAAATCTGAAAACCAGGAAAGTATTAAAGCGTCTGTTACATCAAGAGAATATTCGAGAAGTTTTTCTTGTGAATACTGAAAAATGCTGTATTTCATGCTTCTCCTCTTTCAAAATAAAATATTTTCATAGACAGTTCATCTGCTATGTGTCTTTCCAAACGAGCACCTTTTGACTTTTCCCATTCTGGTAACAAGGCTATTGCATCACAGGTCATCAAAAAACTTATATCTAATTTCATGTAATCATTCCAAGAAGGTTTTCTATTTGATGATTCTACGATGCTAGAAAGAAGTATTGGATTTACAACTTCAAAACCGAGTTTTTTATAATAGTTATGTGCTTCCAAAAATCTTTTTTCATAATCTGGAACATCGGAAATTCCGCCACTCAGATATAATTTTATCTTTCTTTCGCCATTGGTCATTTTTGTTTTCTTCTCCTACTTATAAATTTGACTTTTTTCCACAAGGCGAGTCGTCAAGATAAGTAAATTCTTCTAAAAGATTTTCCATACTAAACCAAAGTCCAGATATTTTTACTTTGTCATTTCGTAATTCGTCTTCTTCAAAATCTGTTATCAAGTGCATTGAACCGTCATCTTTTCTTTTTACCCATACAGATTGCATAAACATATCAACATATTGAAAACTAAATCTTGCACCTTTGAATTCTGCTCTATTCATAAAATCTTTTATGAGTTCATCACGAGTTTTATATGGTTGATATTCTAATTTCTGTCCTTCTTTAATAAGATAAAAAAGAAAGTGAGGTTTTTTGTTTTTATTTATAAATCTTGCACCACAATTTTCAGGATATATGTCTATAAGAGTTTCTATTTCACAGTCATCATCGTTAAATATTTGTTTTTTAATATCTGTTATGTCATCTGCAAAATAACCTTTACTTCCAATTACAACTTTATCAGCATTTAGTACTGTATAAATTTTTGATTCATCAAATTCCATTTTGTACCTCCTAAAATAGATTTATCCGTTTCTAATGTCTAATACAGATTTTTTATGTTTAGAATCACTTTTTTAATAAAACTCATTGGTCTTTCGTACGCTGGACAGGCAACGTCTAAAATCATGTATTTATCAGAATATTTACAGTAATTCGTAGATTTGTTGAAAATGTTTGGGTCATTGTAATATCTGCAATTTGAGCATTTTTCTTTTTTCATAATCAGTTCCTTTTTATTTCAACTACAATCTTTTTTAACTCATCTTGAATTGTGATAAACTTATTTTCAGGAAGATTTTGCGGTATGTACGGCATAAAGATTGACGTAATTTTTCCAACAAAATCGTCCGTAGAATAAGCAGAGGTTGGAAAACCTCTAGTTTTTTTTCTTTGTGAAACACAGTTCCTTTCTACAGATATTGAGCCGTAGTTGCGTATTGTCGTAAGAAAATCATTTTTTGACATAGTTAGAATTTTCCTATAATGTCTTCCGCATCTTCTGGTAATTCAAATTTTGTTATTATTTGAGGAGAAAGGTCTGAAACTCTTTCGTCTTTATAGACTTCTTCAGGCGTTTTTCCTTTTTTAATTTCAGATAATGCAAAAACAAGTGCCTTCCAAAATCCTTCAGAAAATCCGTCTTCGTATGCTTTTCGTCTTTCTTTTGTTCTTTCAGAATCTTCTTCTGGTGAAAGTTTTGTCGAAGGTCGTTCTATTCCATCCGAATGATCCCAAGTTCCGATTGGAGCAGGATTTCCAGAATTATCTTCAAGTGCGTCAGAAATATCGTTATCTTCATTCTTTTTGTTTTTAGGTTTTGGTTGTCTTACGGATTGATAGGCTTTATTTAAAGTTAATTCATTGTTTCGGATTTTTTCTTTTATTTCATCGCTGGCTTTTTTGTCTACAGTTCTTGCATGTTCAATGGTTGAAGCAGAAACTCCCAAGTCTTTTGCAAGTCGTTCGGATGCTCTTCCTTCTCCAGTTTTTTCTTCTACTCCATTCAAATTTGACGCATACTGAAATATTTCTGCCTGTGAAAGATTTCGTCTATGAAATTGTCTGTTTCTTGCATATTTTTGAGCTTCTTCTAAAGATTCAAATGTTCTATATGTTACATAAACTTCTTCAAGTCCGATTAATTTTGCAACGTAAAGTCTTGTGTTTCCGTCAGCAACGCCTAATACTGTTCCGTCTGGAAGTTGAGCAATGACAATAGGTTCTTCTTTTCTAAATCCTTCTTTTTCCATTGAATCTTTTATGTCAGAAACGACTTTTTTCATTTTTTGTAAAAATGTTTTCAAGGTCTGGAAGCGTTGGAACTTTTTCTGTCTTCATAAGTTTTCCAAGCACGCCCATGCTTGTATTTAATAGTGATGAGTTTATGTTTGATGTAAGTTTTGCCATATTAATTTTCCTTAAATGTTAAAAATTATCGCCGTAACGTTACGGCGATTGTGTGTATTTTGTTTAGAATGATTCTGGTTCTGCGATGTGTTCTTCTTCTACAAAACATTCAGCAAGGTTTTTAATTGCTGTAAATAAACCTTCATTTTGTACTGCTCCCTTAATTTTTTCCTTACTAAGATACAAGCCTCTATCTCTAATATTGTTCATATCTTTAGTCCATGGAAGCCAACATTCTTCTGGTACTAAGTGGTCAGAAAAATATTCACGATAACGAGAGATATATTCCTGTTGTTTTCCTGTAACTGCATCTTTAAATTGTTTGTTGTAGCCGTTTACGATTAAATACCAATCCTGAATTTTGTCTTCAATTTCATTTTGATAATCACCAAAAAGGCTTACTGCATTTCCAAAACTATCATTATCTTGAAGACATGGTGAAATTGTTTTGTGAGCAGCCCTAATTGCATTGATTGCAAAGTTGTCATAAGCAGGAGGACAATCAAGAATGATGAAATCAAAACTGTTCGGTTTTGAAAGTATTTTTTTGAATGTATTTTCATTCATTGTACGCATTGAAGATAAATTTCTTGATGAAGGAACAAGAAAAATATTCTCATGATTTGTAGGTAATGCAAAATCGTCTACTTCATTTTCTGTGTCGAACATAAGTTTTGCAACGTTATGACTCTTTCTTGCTTTTTCAAGATTTTCTTCTATATTGTAATAATCAGTTGAAGAATGTGTTGATGAATCTACATCGATTACACATACTTTTTTACCGATTGCCGCATAATAATTTGCAAGTAAAATTGCAAGTCTTGATTTTCCTACTCCACCTTTTGAAAAATAAAAGGCGATGATTGTTGAAAGTTTTTTACTTTCTGAAGTTTGTAAATTTTCCATAGTAGTTCCTCTTTACTATTTGATTTATTGCCGTAACTACGGCAATAGAACATTTTGGATTTGAACCAAAATAAGACGAAAAAGTTTTTTAACGTCCTGTTTTTACCTATTAAACTAATGTTCTTTATGCTCTGAGAAGGAGTCGAACCTTCATGGATAAAGCGGATGAGGAAACTTTCCTTTCGGAAAAAATCCACTTAATCCACCTATCTTCCGCTTGACAGTCAGAGCGAAAACACTGCCTTTATAAGTCTTAAAAAACTTTTAAAACTTAATCACTGGCAGTAAGTGTGATTGCTTACGTTTGGATACATAGATGATTTTTAAGCAATCAAAAAAAATACCAATAAAAAGCAATCCCGCATTCACTTTTCATTGGTATGTTTATTTAAATTTAAAAATCAAATATCTCTACTTGATTAAAAATTACAATGTAAAAATGTGTGCGGAAACAAAAATGAAAGAGAAATCAAAAGACGAGTAATGTTTTCTCATGACATTTTCTAAGGGTGATTTTATGTCATGAGAATGAGA
>CAYZXM010000086.1:0-6337 GCA_964482455.1 uncultured Treponema sp.
GCATAATCTGCAACTGCGAAAAGCCAGTTTTAGTCAGCAAAGATATTTTTGCTCTGCCCGTGTCGTTTATTTAAAAGGTTTTTGAATATTTAATAATGGGGGAGATGTAATTATGGCTCTATGTTATTTTGATATATAATGACATAGAGATTTTCTTTTTTGGGGTAGAGAATATAATGGGGATAGTAAAAAAAAAGACTTGCAGTCCGATTAAAACAGACTGCAAGTCTTTTTTTTTATTAATATAAATCTGTCATTCCGGGCTTGGCCCGGAATCTTTTTTTTACAGATTAGTGTTTATTTTTTTACAATAACAAATGATTTTGCTGGAACGCTAGTAACACTTGATTTTTCTGAGTAAACCTTGTATGGTTCCACGTCCACGTCCACGTCCACGTCAGCAAAGCCAAAGCCTAAATAGTTTCCAGTTGTTTTTAAGCGAGATTCAACATCTACAACATTTCCTTCAAGTGCATCTGTTAATGTTACACCCTTGTCTGTTGCATTAAATACTACTGTAAAACTTCCGTCAGAAGCGTCTGCTGTGTATTTTGTAACACCATCAGAAAGGGTAGAAGCGTCAACGCTAGTTGGATCTGTAAATGCTTTAAAATCTTTTCGTAAGTGAATTAATCCTTTGTAAACATTGTAAACATCGCTGAACTTTGTTTTAAGGCTAAGGTCAATTGTGTTTACATCATCAATATTGTAGTCACCTGCTTCATTTGTCCAAGTAATTCCACCTTTTGTGTCAGCGGCATAACTATCTGGGTCACCTTTTTTAGTTCTCATAAATTCCTGACCACCATTAAGGAATGGAGTTCCCTGACCAAGTAAAACATAAGCAGCTGCAAGTTTATTTTCTTTTTTAATAAGGTCAAGTTTTGATTTGTCATTCATTACGGATTTATAAAGGTCTGCAAATTTTGGAGCAAAACTTCCGTCACCAGAAATACTTGAATCTGTTGAATAAACTAATTTATCAAATAATGTGTAATTATCATGACATTCAGCATAATGCAAAGCAAGACCAGTTATTCCTGTTTCATTACGTTTATTTTTAGTGATAGTTGCACCTTTTAAGCCTAAAATAAGATTTGCGTCGGCATAACTACCCTGAACCTGACCACGATTAAATCCACCAAATTCTGCACCTTTAATTGCATCGCGGTAGTCATCATCAAATGCACCGTAACCATAACCAGCACTACCTTTTCCAGCAGATGTTGTTTGGCTACTAGAAGTAAGAGAAGAAGTTCCGCCGTTCCAAGGTTCACCGTAAACTAAAATGTTTTTATCAAGGCTATAAAGAGCATCATAAATTGCTTTCATTGTGTCTTTATCATGAACACCCATCAAGTCAAATCTAAAGCCGTTTACATGATAGTCTTTTACCCAATGCTTTAAAGATTCAATCATATATTTTTGAACCATTGTTCTGTCGCTTGCAGTTTCGTTTCCACAACCGGAACCGTTTGAATAAGAACCATCTGAAGACTGACGATAGAAATATCCTGGAACTGTTGAATCATATAAAGAACCTTTAGAGGTTGCACTTGTATGGTTATAAACAACATCCATAATTACAGAAATTCCTGCATCGTGGAACGCTTTAATCATTTCGCGAGCTTCTTTTACAGCCTGAGTTCCGTCTGTGTAACCTTCTGTTACATAGCGACCTTCTGGAACATTGTAATGATATGGATTGTAACCCCAGTTATATTTTTTATTGCTGTTCAACTGTGCATAATCAAACATTGGAAGAATCTGAACATGAGTTACGCCTAAATCTTTTAAGTGTTTGCCAAACTCTCCGTTTCCGTTTGTGCCAAGTGCGTCTGTAATATCTTTAAATTTTCCTATAGAAGTAGGATTAAATGCTCTTGACCAGTCACGGATATGCATTTCATAAATTACAGCATCGTTGTATTTTTTTATTTCTGAACCACTAGAACCGAACGGATTTGTGTAAGTCGTTTCCCAAGAAGAAGGAGTTGCATCTGCATCATCGATTGTTGCAATCTGGCTTGCACAAGAATCAGGACCTGCAACAGTATGCCAAATATCTGAAACATAATAAGTTGTTCCTGCAACAGTAATCTGATACTTATAATATTTATAACCAGAAACATTAACATTTTCCAAAGTCCAAACACCAGTACTTAAATCAAGAGTCATGGGTTTTACAGCATCTCCTGTTGGAGCTGTTCCAAAGTCTTTTTCTGTTGAACCCTGATCATAATCAGCAGTTTTAGAAGCATCATAAGCTGCTGCAGAATCAGCATAAAGCAAAACATTTACTTTTGTTGCAGTTGGAGCCCAAGTTTTAAATGTTGCATTTGTTCCGGTCAAAGTAAGACCAAGCCCTTCTACATCTTTTGCTTTTGTTCCATAAAGACTTTCAATTAAAGACATATCAATTGATGCTGTAGTGTCTTTTGAATTATATGTAACAATGTAAGGAACTTTCGTAACACTTGAATCAGTTGATGAATCATTTAACAAAGTTAAAGTTGCTGAATCATTTGTAATTGCAATATCAGTAGTGCCATCAATTTTAAGAGCGTTTCCCGCTGAATCTTTTATTGTAAGATTTGCTCTTGCAATAGAAGTAAGCAAACTTGTAGTTAATTTTACAGTTGCAGTATTTGTTGTTGTGTCAAGTTTTGTAATTGAAGCCCCAAAAATACCGATACAATCGTCTATCTTTTCATAATAAGCCATGCTATTCCAGTTAAAGTAGTATGTTGTAGCAGTAGCAATTTTTTCTTTTGGAATTTCAATATCTTTTGTCTGTGAACTACCAGAAATATCATTAAATAAAATTCCCAACGGATAAGAAGGGTCAACTTTTAAAGTATAGGTGTAACAAGAATAACCGCTGATAGTTTCGGCTGTCATTGCCATGTCTCCAGGCCAACTTTTTGCAGTGTAATTTACATCGGCATCTCCATTTTCTGCCCATGCCCAAACTCCAGGTTTTGCATTACCAGAAGGTACACCTAAAAGTACAAATTTAATATCTACACTTCGATTTAAATCAGTTAAAGTTACAGCTCTTGAAGAATCGCTTGAACCGTCTTTTGCAGTTAAATCATTTGCACAAGAAACAGCACCAAATAAAAGTGCTGAACTTAAAATAAATGCACTGATTTTTGAAAATATTTTAAATTTCTTCATATTTCCCCCAAATTAAAAATTAAATAAGAAATCGTTTGTTACAAAACTGAAAACTGCATTTTGTGCAGCAGAACGGTTTTCTGTGCGTTCAGTCTGATAAATCTGATAGAATAAAATGTTTTGGTCTGAAAGTTTTGTCCAGAAAAATGGAATTGTCTGTGGAATTGTAATCCAACCAGCATCGTTTGTGTATGAATATGCACCAGTTTCTGATCCTATCGTAGCTTCAACGCCACCAATGCTATTAAATGTGAATGAGGCAGTTTTACTAGGAGTTTCCCATTTATTGAATAAAGATGTTTTATCTGTTCCGTCTGTAGAAAGGATTTCTTTTGCAATGGCAGTAATTTTTTCACCATTTTTTGTAGCAGTAACCATATATGCGTAAGAAGTTTTAGTTCCTGCTGTTACAGTGATTTTTCCAGTTGCAGCGTCATAAGCAAAAGTTGCTGATGCACTACCAGTTTTAGATTCTGTAACATCAGCATCTGAACTATTTTTTACAACATAAGTTCCGCCAGTTGCAGAGGTAAATGTTAGATATTCATAATAAACTTCTGTTGAGCCATTAAGATTTACAACTTTGTTTTTTATAGTTGTATTTGCTTCAACAGCAGCAACTTCTGCAGAGCCGCTTTCGTTATAATCTTTTGTTGTAACGGCAGAACCGCCATCGTCGCTGTCAGTTGAACAGGCAGTAAATGTAAATGTAAGACATGCCGCAAGGCAAAGCCATTTTGTCAATTTTTTCATTTTTCCTCCCTATATGGAAAAGTGCATTCTGGTTTGTTTCTCCGAACCATAAACCGCCAATAAACTTATTCATTCTATCACATATTTTTTATAAATAAAGAAAAATAAAAAAAATAGAGGTAAAAATTGATTGTAAGGATAATATTTAAGACATAATTCTATTTATTAAAAAAACTATTTTCACTATCCTGTGACCATATTTGGTACATTTCAAGATAATGCGTTTTTATAAATTTTTGAATTTTTGTTATTTCAAAATCTTTTAGCATTCCTTTTTTTGAACAACTGTAGAACCGTCTTTTTTTACAAAAAACTTTGCTGAACCTGATTCTGTTAACTTTGAATCACTTGCATGTACATGAAAAGCTTCAATTATGCAATGTTCTGTATAATATAAAAAATAACCGCAGATTTTATATGAAAAATATTTAGGCATAAGAATGCTCCGTAGACATGTATTCTGAATCGGTTTTCCAAATATTTAATACTAAAGCCTGTTCTATTTCGTCCATGTTTGTTTCTAACATTTTTCCATCGGTAGTAAAAAGCATTGCACTTTCCGGATGATGCAAATTTAAAACACGAACATTACCGTCTGTATAAGTAAATGCATAACCTTTTATTATCATATTTGCATTTTCTGCTATTTTTTGTATTTCAATTTTTGTCATAATGAACCTCTACATTTTTTATCTTTGATAGAAAAGATTTTGGCGACATATATAAATTTTCAAGGATAGGAATTAAATCAATGTAATCTTCATGTTCTTTTTCATTTTTATTTTTTGCAAGAACTTCAATATAACCATTGTCCCAAGTTTTTATTTTTGTATATTTTTCTAAATTTTTTGAAGTAAGAAAAGTGATTGTTCTTCCATTAAAAGAGAAAGTTGTGTACTGTCCATCATTACTTAAGAAAGCGGTAGAATTCTCTTGCATTCACTCCTCCAAAATCGCATATACATAAAATAACATTCTTTTTAGAAAATTTCCACTTTTTCAATTTTTATTAGCCAAAATGTCAAATTACATTAGACAAAATATCTTATTACTATAGATAAAATATCTACTTACTATAGATAAAGTATCTTATTACTGTAGACAAAGTATCTACTTACTATAGATAAAGTATCTTATTACTGTAGATAAAATATCTTATTACTAATAAAAAAGCACGTTCTTACAGTGTAGAACGTGCTTAAAAGTATAAAATACTATTAAATTATACCAAACCTTGTGCGATCATAGCGTTTGCTACTTTTACAAAGCCTGCGATGTTTGCACCAGCAACGTAGTTTACAAATTTACCGTCTGTTGCACCAAACTTAACAGCAGTATCATAAGCATTGTTATGAATGTTAATCATGATGTTGTGGAGTTTTTCATCAACTTCTGCAGCTGACCATGAAAGGCGTTCTGAGTTCTGGCTCATTTCAAGACCAGATGTTGCAACACCACCAGCGTTAGAAGCTTTTCCTGGAGCATAAAGGATTTTTGCAGCAAGGAATTTGTTTACAGCATCGATGTTAGAAGGCATATTTGCTCCTTCTGCAACAAGTTTACAACCGTTGTCCAAAAGTTTCTGAGCATCTTCGCCTAAAAGTTCGTTCTGTGTAGCACATGGGAATGCACAATCACATTTTACTTCCCAAACTTTTTTGCCTTCAAAGTATTTTGCAGAAGGGAACTGTTTTGCATATTCAGAAATACGACCACGGCGAACACCTTTAAGTTCTTTTACCCAGTCAAGTTTTTCCTGAGTAATGCCGTCTGCATCGTAAATGTATCCGTTTGAATCAGAAAGTGTTACAACTTTTGCACCAAGCTGAATAAGTTTTTCACAAGCATATTCTGCAACGTTTCCAGAACCAGAAACAACACAAGTTTTGCCTTTAAAATCCTGTCCAACTTTTTTAAGCATTTCCTGAGCAAAGTAAATCAATCCGTAACCTGTAGCTTCTGTACGAATCAAAGAACCACCGAATGTAAGTCCTTTTCCTGTTAAAACTCCAGTGTATTCATCGCGGATTCTCTTGTACTGACCAAAGAGATAACCGATTTCGCGTCCGCCAACGTTTTTGTCGCCGGCTGGAACGTCTGTGTCTGCACCAATATGGCGGTAAAGTTCTGTCATGAATGACTGGCAGAAACGCATAACTTCTTTGTCTGATTTTCCGTGTGGATCAAAGTCTGAACCACCTTTTCCACCGCCCATTGGAAGTGTTGTTAAAGAATTTTTAAGAACCTGTTCAAATCCTAAGAATTTCAAAACTGAAAGGTTTACTTCTTTAGAAAAACGAAGTCCTCCTTTGTAAGGACCGATTGCACTGTTGTACTGAACACGGAAACCACGGTTTACATGGTAATTTCCTTTGTCGTCCATCCAAGGTACTCTGAACTGAAT
>CAYZXM010000087.1:0-6325 GCA_964482455.1 uncultured Treponema sp.
ATTGAATTTTTAAGCGGAAAGTTTAAAGGGCAAAAAACAGAAGGTTGGAATCTTTTAAGTGGCTCCCTTTCGCAAGATAAGCTTTTTTATCCTGGTGACGTTGCCCAAACGATTGTACACCATAACGACAAAGAGATTCTTTCTGCAAATCTTATTGATTATTACCGTTTGCACGGCGAGTTTATTCTTGCAATGGCGTTTGCAATTTTTCTTGTTATTTTTGCAGGAAATACAGGGTTACGTTCTGTTCTATCTTTTATAATAACAGTTTTAGTTTTATGGAAAATTCTTGTTCCACTTTATTTAAAAGGATTCAATCCGATTCTGGTGGGTCTTGTAGTAGTTGCTCTTCTTACTTTTTTAATTCTTGCCTTAGTTTATGGTTTTGATAAACGGCTTTTTTCTAGTTTTTGCGGTGCAATGCTGGGAATTATTTTTGCCTGCGTGCTTTCGTTTATATGTACAAAAGTTTTTCATATTCATGGAGCAGTAATGTCTAATTCAGAATCGCTTTTGTATTCTGGTTATCAATATTTGAATCTTACAAAAATATTTATGGCTTCTGTTTTTATTGGAGCAAGCGGTTCTGTTATGGATTTAAGCGTAGACATAACAAGTGCCGTAAACGAAGTTGTAAGAAATTGCCCGGAGATTTCAAGGAAAAACGCAATAAAATCAGGGCTTGCAGTTGCACGGGCAGCAATGGGTACAATGACAACGACTCTTCTTTTGGCATATTCTGGAACTTGTATTGCTCTTTTAATGACATTTATGGCTCAGGGAACGCCTATTTACAATATCTTAAATAACAATATCGTTGCTTCAGAAATAATTAACACAGTTGCCGGAAGTTTTGGCCTTGCAAGTACCGCTCCATTTACTGCTGTAGTTAGTGGAACTGTAATCGCAAAAAAATAAACTTTTTTCTGTAGAACTTCTTTACAAAAATCTAACACTTTAATTACAGATTAATTACAAATCCTTTTAAAAATCTTAACATTTGTAGTTTATTGTTAAGTCGTACTTAAGGGGAGAACAATAAAAAAGCAAAGGGGATTTGCAAAATGAAAAGGGAAACGGCTTTAAGTATTTTTAAGATTGTTTCTGCTACGGCATTGGCACTTGTTATGGGACTTTCAGGAATTGGTCATGCACAGTCTATTGAAAAAGTTCCAACTGGAAAAGGAAAGGCAAAATACGTTTTTGTTTTCGTGGGCGATGGAATGAGTTATCCGCAGATTCAAAGTGCTGCATATTATATTGGAAAAGATGCAAAAGGAACTGTTGACGAAACAAAAAAATCTTCAGATTCAAAAGATTCTCCGGTTGCAGGTTCTTTAAGTTTTTATGAATTTCCAGTTGTAGGAACGGCTTCTACTTATGATGCAACATCATTTGCACCAGATTCAGCTTCTACTGCAACTTCTATTTTTACAGGACACAAAACACATTCTGGTTCAATCGGCGTAGACATTTCAAAAAAGGTAAAATACGAAACGATTGCAGAACAACTTCGCGACCAGAAAGGTTGGAAAATCGGTGTAATTTCTTCTGTAAATATAAACCACGCAACACCAGCTGCAACTTATGCACACGTTGCAAGCAGAAAATCTAATTACGAAATTGGAGAACAACTTGTACAATCTAACTTTGACTACTTTGCCGGCGGTGCTTTAATGGAACCAGAAGGAAAGAAAAAAGATCAAGAATCTATTTATGAAAGAGCAAAAAAAGCAGGTTACACAGTTTGTTTTAAGAAAAGCGAAGCAGAAAGTCTTAAAAACGGTGATAAAGCACTTGTAATTGCAGAAGACCTTGCAGACGAAAACGCTTTTCCTTATGAAAACGATAGAAAAACAGAAAACTGGTCTTTACGCGATTATGTAAAAAAAGGAATTGAAGTAATCGACAACAAAAAAGGATTCTTTATGATGGTAGAAGGCGGAAAAATCGACTGGGCTTGCCACGCAAATGACGCACGCTCTTCAATTGCCGACACCTTGGCTCTTTCTGATGCTGTAAAAGAAGCAATCGATTTTTACAATAAACATCCTTCAGAAACTTTGATTTTAGTAACTGCTGACCATGAAACTGGTGGTCTTACAATCGGTTATGCTGGAACTGACTACAATTTGTTCTTCCGTACTTTAGATAAACAGACTGTTTCTTATGCAAAGTTTGATTCAGATTATGTTGCAGGCTACAAAGCAAATAAAACAAGTTTTGACGACGTTATGAAAGACGTTGAAAAATGCTTCGGTCTTAAAAAGCCAGGTAGTGAAGGAAAGAATAAAAACGGTGGGCTTGTTCTTACAGATTATGAATATTCAAAACTTCGTACAGCTTACGAAAAGACAATTAAAAACGATAAATCAAGAAATCAGCAGGAATACGATATTTACGGAACTTACGAACCTTTAACAATTACGATTACACACATTTTGAATGCAAAATGCGGAATCGGCTGGACTTCTAATTCGCACACAGGACTTCCTGTTCCAGTTTATGCAGTTGGAGTAAATCAGAACGATTTTACAGGTTTTTATGACAATACAGACATCTATAAAAAGATGGCAAAGATTGTAAATGTAACTCAAAAATAAATTAAACATAAAAGAGGAAAAAATGAAAAAGACTTTAGTTTTTGGTGCAGCCATTGCACTTCTTGCTACAACAGCAAACGCAGATGTAAAACTTACAAACACTTTTGGTGCAGATGAAGACAATATTTGGGGTGGCGATTTTATGTCTTGGGAAAGAAAAACAGATGATGAAGCAACCCCTGACCGTGACGAAGCAGAAGAGTTTAAATCTTCTGATGTGCTTGTAAGTGATAGGCTTCAGGCAGATATTTCTAGCGAAAAGTTTGATTCAAGAATCCGCCTTGAATTTAAAAACAAGAACTTAAACGGAAAAGAAGCACAGGTTCGCCTTCGCGGATACGGCCGCTTTACTCCGATTGAGCAGATTCAACTTGCAGCTGGAAACGAATTCTTTACAAAATACGGTGTTTCTGCCGCTTACCTTGCCGCAGCAGATGATACTCTTTCTTCTGGAAGAATGGCAGAAAGTGGATTTGCATTCAACACAAACTTTGCAGGGGTCAAAATTGTTGCAAACCTTGCAGGAGATTCAAAAGCAGATGACGCAGAAAAGCTTGGCTTAAACTTTGGTTTTGACGCTGTAATTCCAGACGCTGTAAAGTTTGGTGCAACTTTTAAGAACGTAACAAGCGAAAACCCTACAATCGGTGCTTTTGCAGGTCTTGGTTCTGTAGAAAACCTTGTTTTGAATGCAGGTTATGTTTACAACAATCCTGATCTTAACAATTGGAAGAATTCTATGCAGTTTACTTGTGGCTATAGTTTTTCAGACATCGGTCTTACTCTTGCCGCAGATGTTATGACAGGTCTTTCAAACGAATACATTAAAGATGGAAAAACAGTTGAAGCAAAGAACGGTGATGATAAACTTTATCCTTTATCAACAAGATTTGCTGCTGGTTACGGTGTTACAGAAAACCTTACTTTGAACGCAGATGTTCAGGTTTCTTGTGTAATAAATCAAGATAACTCAACAAAAACTGTTTTGTATCCTAGTGTAGAATACAGCCTTCCTAAAAAGATGGGCTCATTGATTGCTGGTGTGCGTCTTGCATTCAACAATGCAGAAGATAATGGCGGACTTCAGAAAATCAGTATTCCGCTCTGCTGGAAGTGGACTGCTCTTAATGTAAAAAGTGCGAACTAAGGCTTAAAACGAATAAAAACTAAAAAACGCCCTTGTCTTGTAGATTTTTATAAGGCAAGGGCGGTCTTATTTTTGTATAAAAAATTCATCAAGATGAACGTTTTTATTCATCTTGATAAACGCATCCTATTCATCAAGATGAACAGTTTTGTCCGTCTTGATGAATGTACCCCCTTCATCAAGATGAATTTTAAAATTTGTCTTGATTCATCAAGATAAACTCCTGCAAATTCGGGATGAATTTGTTTACAAACCCCGATGAATTTTGCTTTTTTTAGTGAAATTTCCCGATGAATTTTTTTAGGTTTTTGATTGGATAAAAGAAGTGTTTTTTTAGGTAGGTAGCCTTAATTTACAATAATTTTATTATAAAGTCAATAAAATATTCGATTTTGTCACTTATATATAGAAGATTTTGTGTAATTAAATTAAAAGTCATTTTTTTATGTATATTATAAATGCAACTTTACATATATACAGTAAATTGAAAATGCGTTAGTATAACATTTGGAAATGCTTGAATAGGCGGTTATCTCCCAAACTCAACCGATGAAAATCGGAATTTGATAATGGGAGGCTATGCATGATTATTGAACTTATTATGCTGGTTGTCGCAATTATTACTTGCGTTGCAACTATAGTAGGTACAGTTATTGCATATCTCTCTTTCCATAAAAAGAAAAAGAGTTAAAAATATAGCCGCCCAAGTTTGATCCTCTTGTGAGCGGCTAGTTCGAAAATAAGTGGAGATAACCCAATGTTCGGGCATTTCCTTTTTTTAATATACAGCAGGTTCAGATTTTCGTCAAATGTTGTTTCAAATACTTAATTTAAAAACTTAAAAGCTAGGACAAAAACAACTCCACTAATTTCTGCTCGTTTACATCTACAAGGCCTTTGCTGGTGATTTTTAAGTTCGGGATTACGGCAAGGCTTACAAATGCCATATTCATAAACGGTTCAATTTCGTTGTTACTTGAGTTTTTGGAAACTTCTTTTCGGATTTTTTGATTCAATTCTGCAATCTGTTCGGCTTTTAAATCTGTCATAAGGCCTGCAATCGGTAACGGCATACTTGTTACGACTTTTTGTTCAGAAACAAAAATGTTTCCGCCGCCTAATTCCTTTATTTTGTTTGCGGCAAATGCAATGTCTTTGTCGTTCGTGCCGATTATTATTAAGTTGTGGCTGTCGTGGCTTACAGTCGAAGCGATTGCTCCTTTTTTTAAGCCGATTCCGTTTATAAATCCCTTTGCGATGTGGCCAGTTTTGTTGTGGCGTTCAATTACGCAGATTTTTAGAATATCGCGTTCAACGCTGATTCCGTTGTTTACTGAAAAATCCAGCTTTTCGTGTATTTCGTTTGTAATCAGCTCGCCTTTTACAACTTGAATTACCCTGCATTCGCCTTGCTGTTCCGGGATAAAAAAATCTTTTTCACAAAGCGATTTTAAGTGAACCGTATTGTAAACTTTTTTAAGAAGATTTTTACTAACCGTTGGGTTTTCAAAATCTAGTGTAATTTTATCGGAAACTACCTTTTTTCCGTTCGAGTAAACATCTTTTATATCAATTGAATTTAAATCGTTTAAAACCAGAAAATCGGCTTTGTACCCCGGTGCAATCGCCCCAATCCATTTTAAGCCAAAACATTCCGCTGCTTGAATCGTTCCCATTTTGATTGCGGTAATCGGGCTTTTTCCGTTCTGTATGGCTTTGCGGATAATGTTATCGATTTGTCCTTCTTTTATTAAATCTGCTGGGTGGCGGTCGTCGGTTACTAAAAGACAGCGGTCGGCGTATGGTTTTTCAAAAAGCGGAAGAAGTGCGTTTAAGTTTTTTGCTGCCGTTCCTTCTCGAATCATAACCCATTGACCTTTTTTTATTCTTTCCATCGCTTCGGTGGCACTTGAACATTCGTGGTCGCTGTTGATTCCAGAAGAAATGTATTTATCAAGGTTTTTCCCTGAAAGAAGTGGCGCGTGCCCGTCTACGATTTTATTTTGATTTATTGCTTCGTCGATTTTTTGCAAAGTGTCTTTATCATCTACAAGGACGCCAGGAAAGTTCATCATTTCGGCAAGACCTAAAACTCTTTTGTTCTTGTAAAAACTGCGTAAATCTTTTGCTTTAAGAACGGCTCCGCTTTCGTCAAACTTTGTGGCTGGCACGCAAGACGGAAGCATTATGTAAACATTTAGCGGAAGATTTTTAGAACTTTGAATCATAAAATTGATGCCGTCTTTTCCACAGACATTTGCAATTTCGTGAGGGTCTGCAACTACGCTTGTAGTTCCGTGCGGCAAAGTAACTCGGGCAAGTTCCGCTGGTAAAAGCATTGTGCTTTCTATGTGCATATGTCCGTCAATAAAGCCCGGAACAATGAATTTTCCGCTTAAATCTACGGTTTCGTTCGCTTCGGATTCGGTATATTGACCAACGCCGATTATTTTTTCGCCTTTTATAAGAATGTTTGTTTTTTCAAATTCTTCTGTAAAGACATTCAAAACGTTTGCATTTTTAAAAAGAGTTTTCTGTGTGTTTTCAATTTTCTTTGCCATATTCAAAATTATAA
>CAYZXM010000088.1:0-6054 GCA_964482455.1 uncultured Treponema sp.
CTCCTGCAAATTCGGGATGAATTTGTTTACAAACCCCGATGAATTTTGCTTTTTTCTGTGAAATTTCCCGATGAATTTTTTTAGGTTTTTGATTGGATAAAAGATAGGATTCTTTTAGGTAGGTAACCCTAATCTATAATAATTTTATTATAAAGTCAATAAAATATTCGATTTTGTCGCTTATATTATAGAAGATTTTGATAAAAAATATAGCCGCCTAAGTGTTTGACCCCATTTTAGTGGCTATTAGCAAAGTGTGGAGATTAATATGCCATACGGCTATGCTTTCGTCAATTTTTGTTTTCTATCTGTGATAATCAAAATTAAAATTAAAAGGTTTGACATCTGCAATTTTTACCCTTAAAATTATCTTTATAATATAACCCGAATTGTAAAGTTCTTGACTTTACGAAATTAGGAGGCCACACAAAAATGGCAAAAGTTGAACTTAAAGGTATTGCAAAGGTTTATGACGGCGGTGTTCGTGCTGTAGACAATGCTAATATCACAATTGAAGACAAGGAATTCTGCGTATTCGTAGGTCCTTCTGGATGCGGTAAATCTACAACACTCCGCATGATTGCTGGTCTTGAAGAAATTTCTGAAGGAAAACTTCTTATTGATGGCGTAGAAATGAACGATGTTCCACCAAAGGATCGTGATATTGCCATGGTATTCCAGAATTATGCTCTTTATCCGCATATGTCTGTTTATGACAATATGGCTTTTGGTCTTAAACTTAGAAAAGTTGATAAAATGGAAATAGACCGCAAAGTTCGTGAAGCTGCAAAACAGCTTGGTCTTACTGAATATCTTGAAAGAAAACCAAAGGCACTTTCTGGTGGTCAGCGCCAGCGTGTTGCTGTAGGACGTGCAATCGTTCGTGAACCAAAAGTATTCTTGTTCGACGAACCACTTTCTAACCTTGATGCTAAACTTCGTGTAACAATGCGTGCTGAAATTGCTGCATTACACAATACACAGCAAAAAACTATGATTTACGTTACTCATGACCAGACAGAAGCTATGACATTGGGTACAAAAATCGTTGTTATGAAAGACGGACACGTTCAGCAGATTGGTGCTCCACTTTACTTGTATAACAACCCGATTAATAAATTCGTTGCTGGCTTTATTGGTACACCTCCAATGAACTTTATGACAGTAAAAGTTCTTGAACGTTCAGGAAAACTTGTTTGTGATGAAGGCTCATTTGAAATTGCACCTACAGAAGCTCAGGCTGCTTTGTTAAAAGACTATATTGGCAAAGAAGTTTCTTTTGGTATTCGTCCAGAAGATTTGCAGTATTCTGCACAGCCAGTTGGAAAAGACAACATGCAGATGAAGATTGTAAACAAGGAACCACTTGGTGCAGAAACACACTTGTACCTTGTTTCTAACAAAGGTCAGCAGGTAATTGCAAAAACTAATGCAAATGCAGATTTCCGTCTTGGCGACACAATCAACGTTGTTCCAAATATGGAAAAAGCAAAATTCTTCGCAATGGAAGAAGGCGAAAAGAACATTTGCGATACTATCGAAAAGAAATGGTAAAAACATTTAACTTTTAATAAAAAAGTCTGTGCTGCAAATCGTGGTACAGACTTTTTTTTTATTTACAATGTTGTAAAATAATTAATATGAAAAATCGTTTTTTGTTTTTTACAGTTGTTTTATTTTCTTTACCTTTATTTTTAATTGTTTCGTGTTCAAAAACACAAGAAATGACACTTTCAGAAATTGAAAAACTTACTTCTTCTACAGATTCAGCATTAATACAAAAAACTGTAACAAAGCCATGGAAAGCAGAAAAGCCAAAGCCCGGTAAAAATGGCGGCACTTGGAACGAAGTGCTTTATTCCGATCCAAAAACATTTAATCAACTTATTGCAGAACGCGACGGCGAAAGCAGTGCAATAATCAGTGAAACGCTGGATTTTCTTGTAGATTACGATGCTTACCTTAGGGAATGGAAACCCCGCCTTGCTTTTTTTGAAATTGAAACCAACGAAAAAGAAGGAACTCTAACCGTTCATTATACTTTACGAAAAGACCTTTACTGGTCATATTACGAAAAACAAGAAAAGATTCCAGTTACAAGCGATGATTTTGTTTTTTGGTATAACGAAATTGCAGGTGATGAAGCATTTTCAAGTTCTGGGTATGGTCAGCAATGGTGCAAAATGCAAGACGGAAGCGAAAAACGCATTGAATGCATAAAAATTAACGACAGACGCTTTGATTTTGTTTTTCCGCGAATTGTAGCAGACCCGCTTTTAGCCACAAATATGAGCCTTTGCCCAAGTTTTATCTATAAAAAAGCAAAAGAAGAAGGCGGTGTAGAAGCAGTAAAAAATCTTTTTAGTGCAGCAACAGACCCAAAAACAATACCAAGCTGCGGAATGTGGTACATTGTAGAATACACTCCAGGGCAGCGGCTTGTTTTTAAGAAAAATCCAAATTACTGGCAAAAAGACGAAAATGGTAATTCTATTCCATATTATGAAACAAAAATTGCAAAAATTGCTGGCGATATGAATACAAATTATCTTCTATTTAAAGAGGGTAAAATCGAAACATTTTCGCCACGCCCGGAAGAAGTTTTTGACGTAGTACAAAATCAAAAAGAAGATTACACCGTTTTTAATGCAGAAGGAGCAATGGGCTCTCAGATGTGGAGTTTTAATCAAAATCCAAAGAATTCTAATAATCTTTATTACAAATGGTTTACAAATAAAAAGTTCCGACAGGCAATGAGCTGCTTATTAAACAGAGAACGAATCATAAACCAAACATACAGGGGATTAGCAGAACCTAAGTACGACTTTTTTCCTGATGCAAATCCGTTCTACAACGCAGATATTACTTTGCAATATCGCTATAACCCGGAACGAGCCGTAAAACTTTTACAGGACATAGGTTTTTACAGGGATTCAGACGGCATTATGCGGGATTCTTTTGGAAATAAAATAGAATACGACCTGACAATCGTTTCTACAAATACAGTTACAAATGATATTGCAATGATTATCTGTGATGAATGTTCTAAAGTCGGAATAAAAGTGAACTTAAGACAGACGGATTTTCAGAAAATGGTAGAAATGCTTACTTCTACATATGATTGGCAGTCGCTTATTATTGGACTTGGGGCAAATATGTTTCCCTCTCAGGGAAGTAACGTTTGGCCATCTAGCGGAAATCTTCATTTATGGAATCCATTGCAAAAAACGCCGGCAACAGAATGGGAAGCAAGAATTGATTTTCTTTATAATGAAGGCTGCTACACAAACAACAGAACAGAAGCTGAAAAGATTTGGAACGAATACCAACGTTTAATTTTAGAAGAATGCCCGATTATTTACCTTGTGCGAAGCCGAAGTTTTTTTGCAATCCAAAATCGCTGGAGCCTTGAAAACGTATGGTACGATAATAAAAACGGTGCAATGTGTGATTATGTATTTTTAAAAGGATAACTATGAAAGTAAAAAAATATTTTGTTTTAGTAAAAGAAACCGTAACTTTTCCGTGGAAAGCGTTCAAAAAGAAAATGCCTCTTCTTTCTTTTATAACAGGCCGTTTAATTACAATGCTTTTTTTGTTGTTCTTTTTGGGCTTTGCACTTTTTGGTCTTATGGAACTTGCTCCGGGCGACATTGTTGACAAAATGATGAGCGAACAACTTATGAATAGCGTTCAAAGTGAAGGTAAGGGAAGTAGTTCTATAGCAAAAGATGCTGGAGATAACAATTTTTCTGAAACGCAAATGGCTCGCTTAAGAAGTGAATTTGGCTTAGATAAACCGTTTTACGTTCAATATTTTAAGTGGCTAAACAGAGCAATAATCCATCACGATTTAGGGGTAAGCCTTATTTCTAGGGCACCAGTTACGTTTTTAATCGGTTCAAGAATATGGAACTCCGTTTTATTAAATCTTATTTCGCTAGTGTTTATAACAATTGCGTCGTTTTTACTAGGAGTTTATTTTTCTAGCAAAGCAGGAACAAAAGTTGATACGGCGGTTACATTCTTTGCTTTATTCTTTCACGCTTTTCCGGGAATCTTACTTTTAATATTACTTCAACTTTTTGCGTCACTAACAAATCTTTTTCCTGTAACGGCGTATCCGTCTTTTCCGTTTTCGTCTGCACCAGTAAAGTTTACATTCAGTTATATGCATCACATTTTTCTTCCGTTGCTTGCTTCTTTTTTAGGAGGAGTTGGAGGAACTATGCGAATGATACGAAGTACAATGCTTGACCAAATGGGGCTTCCTTACATTTTAGCATTGCGGGCAAGAGGAATTAGCGAAAAGCGAATCTATTTAAACCATGCTTTTAGGAATACGTTAAATCCATATATAACCGGCAGTGCAAACCTTTTGGCAAGCCTTTTTAGCGGTTCGCTCGTGCTGGAAATTATTTTTGCATACCCGGGAATCGGGCGGCTTATGTATGAAGCAGTTTTGCAGCAGGACATAAATCTTGTGCTTGCAAACAGTATGTTCATCTCTTTTTTAGTTCTTTTAGGAATGATAATAAGCGACATTCTTTTGGCAGTTGTAGACCCAAGAATAAGATACAGTTAGATTTTTGCGTGGTAGAAATGCAATTATAAATCTATTATAATCGCATTATTATGGAACACGGAACAATAACTCAAGATAATCACGCAGCACTTTGGCACGGACGTTTTAAGGAAGGTCCTGACGCCGAAGCAGTTGCCTTTGAAACTTCAATTAATGTTGATGAACGAATGGCTATGGACGATATAAAAGGTAGCCGCTCTCACGCAAAAATGCTTGGTAAAACAGGAATTATCTCTAAAGAAGAATCAGAAAAAATTATAGAAGGCCTTGATTCTATTGAAAGGGATTTAAAGAACGGCAGTCTTAAAATTGATTATTCAGCAGAAGATATTCACTCTTTTATAGAAGCAACTTTAACCGACCGCATAGGAGAACCTGGAAAAAAGGTTCACACAGGAAGAAGCCGAAACGATCAAATTGCATTAGATGAACGGCTTTACCTTTCTAGGTATATTCCAGAGATTCAAAACAGAATCTTAACGCTTGTAGATGCTCTTGTTCAAATTGCAGAAAAACATACAAAAGATATTATTCCAGGTTTTACGCATATGCAGCACGCTCAGCCGGTAACTCTTGCTCATCATCTTTGTGCTTGGGCGTGGATGCTAACTCGCGACTGGGAACGCTTGGAAGATAGCCTTAAACGTATAGAGGTAAGCCCAATTGGTTCTGGGGCACTTGCTGGTTCTGGTCTTCCTCTTGATAGAAAGTTTGAAGCACAAGACCTTGGCTTTTCTAAAATAACGATGAACTCATTGGATAGCGTTTCTGACCGCGATTACTGCATAGAAACTGCAAGTAATATGGCGTTGCTTCAGATGCATCTTTCCCGCTTTTGCGAAGAAGTTGTTCTTTGGGCTACAACTGAGTTTTCTTTTATTGATTTAAGCGAAAAGTGGTCAACTGGTTCTTCTATTATGCCGCAGAAAAAGAATCCTGACTTTGCAGAACTTATTCGCGGTCGCACTGGTCGTGTTTACGGAGATTTAATCAGTCTTTTAACTATGATGAAGGCTCTTCCGTTAGCGTACGACCGTGATATGCAGGAAGATAAGCAAAGTCTTTTTGAAGCCTGCGATGTTGTAAATGCAAACTTAAGCGTTTTTACAAAAATGATTTCCAGTGCAAAGTGGAATGTGCAGAAAATGGCAAAAGCCTGCGAAGGCGGTTTTTTAAACGCAACAGACGTTGCAGACTATCTTGTGCGTAAAGGTTTACCGTTTAGAACGGCACACGGAGTAAGTGCAAGTCTTGTTCGCACGGCAATAGAAAAAGGCTGTAAATTAGAAGACCTTTCTATAGAAGATTTTAAGGCAAGTTCCCCGCTTATAGATAAAGATATTTATGACTTTATAACGCCGGAAGCGTGCGTAAATGCTCGTAAAACCGATGGCGGTCCTGCACATGAAAAAGTAATGGAGCAGATTGAACTGTTAAAACAGTTTGCTTGTAAGGTAAAGTAGTTTTTT
>CAYZXM010000089.1:0-5958 GCA_964482455.1 uncultured Treponema sp.
CAAAATTAGGCAGTAACGAAAATAATGACTTTCTTCAAAAACATTTTGATGAACTTTCAATTCTTATGGAGCAAAAAGATTTATGGAATTACGAAGCACAAGTTAGTTCAATTCTTTCCGTTCTTGGAATTACAGACCTTTCTAAAAAAATCGGCACCCTTTCCGGCGGTATGCAAAAGAAAGTTGCTCTTGCACAAGTTTTAGTTGAAGATTCAAAACTTCTTCTTTTGGACGAACCGACAAACCATCTTGATATAAAAACAATTTCGTATCTTCAGGAATACCTTTTAAAAACAGATAGAACAGTTCTTATGGTAACCCACGACCGCTATTTTTTGGATGCAGTCTGTACCAATATTTTTGAACTTTACAGAAACAAAATAAAACTTTATCAGGGAAATTATTCTTCTTATCTTGAAAAAAGACAGATGGAAACGGAAATTGAACAGAACACTGACCGCCGCATTGAATCAATTTTACGTTTTGAACGTGACTGGCTAAGCCGTGGCCCTTGTGCACGCGGAACAAAAGCAAAAGCCCGCATTCAGCGTGATGAGCAGCTTATAAACCGCGAAAAATTCCAGCAGGATAAAGGTTTTACATTTGAAGTTCAAGGCCGAAGACTTGGCGGAAAAGTTTTGGAACTGCACTCTATCAGTAAGAATTTTATAAAAAGCGGCACAACTTCCACAAAAGATAAAAAAAGTGCTTCTGTCCCGGTAATTAAAGATTTTTCTTATACGTTCACTAAGGGGCAGAAAATTGGAATCTTTGGCGATAACGGCTCAGGAAAATCAACATTTTTAAACATAATAACTGGAAATCTTTTGCCAGACACAGGCACTGTAGTTTTGGGCGAAAATACATTTTTTGGCTATTATATGCAAAATCCTGTTTTTAAAAACTCAAAGCAAACCGTTCTTGAATACCTAAAAGATGCTGCACAGTACATTACAAAAAACGACGGAAAAACACTTAGTGCTGGGCAATTTCTTACAGAATTTGGTTTTGAAGGAAAAATTCAAGGCTCTTTAATAGAAAACCTTAGTGGTGGCGAAAAAAAGCGGCTTTTTCTTATCCGACTTTTACTTACAAACCCAAATTTCTTAATTCTTGACGAACCGACAAATGATTTTGACATTTTTACAATGAATGTACTTGAACAGTTTTTGGAAAAATACGAAGGCTGCCTTCTTGTTGTAAGCCACGATCGCTATTTTATGGATAAAGTCTGCGATACTCTTTTTATTTTAGAAGAAGACGGAAGCATAAGCGGCTTTGTAGGAAAATGTTCAGAATACATTGAATACAGAAAAGAAAAACAAAAAGAGGCGGAACTTACAAAAAAAGCAGAAAAAGAAAAAATAGCAAAGACTGAAAAAACAGCATCCGAAGTGCAAAAAAAGCAAAAACGAACCTTTAAGGAACAAAAAGAATTTGAATCAATAGAAGAAGAAATTCTTATGCTAGAAGAAAAAAAATCTGAATTAGAAGCAAAAATGTCTTCCGGCGAAAAACTTGATTTTGAAGCGATTAACAAAGAATATTCAAAACTAAGCGAAGAATTAAGCAAAAAATATGAACGCTGGGAAACTTTGGCTTCTATAGAAAGCTAAAAACGGAAGGTAAAAATGTTTATTCCACAAGAGATTATTTTTTCTTGCACTACACTTTGTAACTTAAAATGTGCACACTGTTTTGTAAACAGAAAACCAATTTCGCTTAATATAAAAGACGCACAGGCGTTTTTAACTTCGTGCAAAACTTCGCCAGAGTCAAAAATTGATAAAATCGGTTTTTCAGGCGGAGAGCCTTTTCTTTATCTTGATTTTTTGTGCGATATAATAAGTTTTTCGCGTAAAAACGACTTTATGTTTGACCAAATTATGACAAATGCTCTTTGGTGGAAAGATGAAGAAGAATTAAAATCTGTTTTGCAAAAAGTTTATGACGCAGGTTACGATGGAAAAATCGGTGTAAGTTACGATAATTTTCACGGTCAAAACTATAACAAAGTGCGAACCTTTTTAAAAACTGTGAATGAGATTTTTGGAAACGAAAGCATAACAATTCAAGCGGTAAGCGACCCAACGTTAAATGACGAAAAAACAGAAAAACTTGAAAATGAATTAAACTCTTTTGCAGAAGATTTTTATGCAGATATTTTTATTTTGCCCCAAACATTCTGCAGTAAAGACGAGCGTGCCTGGAAAAGCAAAAAATGGTTTAAAGAAGATTACTGCGAAGGGCCGGGAAACATTTTATTTATTCATTCCGATGGAAATATTGCTCCCTGCTGTGGTTTTGCAAACGAAAACTCTCCCCTTTTTATAGGAAAGATTACTGATTCATTTGAAAAAGTTATGCAAAACGCAAAAGAAAACAAAATGATAAATCTTTGCTTTAACAAAGGCCTTTCTTCTATTATTCCTGAACTTACAAAAAATAAAGAGTTACCAGGAAAAACAAACGACATCTGCACCTTCTGCGATTTTGTTGCAAAAAAACTGTTTTAATCGTTTTTGTTTAATCTTTTCTGTTTTTTTTCCAAAAGTTCGTACATTCTATGTAAACGGAAAAGGTTATAACGCAATATCATCATAGGAAAAAGATTCATAAATGCATTTATAACTGCTGCCGGAAGGCTCATTCTTAGCAAAAGATTTTTTGGATAAATTAAAAGCAAAGCAAAACCCAAAAAGATTCCTACAAAGTGAATTACATAACCATAATTCGATTCAAGAATGAACCGTTCAATATATTCAGGACTTTCAGGGTTACTTACATGTTTTTTACTGAACGCCGTAAACATTCCAAGTTCAAGAATATGGTCTTTCCATAATTTTATTCCGCAAGCTTCATAAAACTTGCATTCTTTTTTTTGAACTTTATGAAACTTTACATTACGCGAAAACCATTTTTCTGGCAAACGTCGGATTAAAAACGCAGAAACGCCATCTAAAGCAATGCAAAAAACGATTAACAAAATAGAAGCAATTATTAAATATTTTTCTGTGTAAAAAGAATTACAACAAATAGAATCCCTAAAAATAAGATTCAAAGATAAAATTAAAGCGTCACCGCCAAAAATACAAATTATATAAAACCACATTTTTTCCCTCTTTTTTTAACTTTATTAAATGATTATTAAAATTACAAATATGTTAAAGGAATCTTATAGAAATCTTCATAAGTTTTCTTCCAAAGTTCATAGTTTTTCTGCTGCATTTCTGCACAATTTTCACGGAATGATTTATTTTTATCAGGATAAATTGCCGGAAGAATATGTATTGTATATTCCTGAACCGGAAAACCATCTGAATCAATTAAAGAAGAATCTTCCATTGTAATAAACATTGGAATTACAGGAACATTATTTTCACATGCAAAACGGAATGCTCCGTTTGTCATTGGGCGCGGCTTACGATAATTCCACCACATTCCCTGCTCTGCATAAACAAGTATTTTTTCTCCACGCTTTAAAAAATAGGAAACCGCTTTCATCATCTCTTTCATACAACTTAAATTCCGACTTAAAGGAATCGTGTTTGCGTAATGAAAAAGAAAGCCAAAGAATCCAGGAAAGTTCGTGTAATTTCCTTCGCGGATAATTTTATAAAGTTCATTTTTTCTTAAATGCCCTTCAAGTGCTTTATACACTGCAAAATTATCAAAAGCATTAAAATGATTACATGTAATTATTGCCCCTTGTTTTTCAAGAGGAATATAATTTTCATCTAAACCGCGAACTTCTTTTATTATCATTTTTTTACTGCGAATAAGCGAATTTATAAACCTTCGCCCCAAAAAGTTCGCAGTTTTTATAAGAATCTTTGTAGAAATCTTTTTATGAAAATAATCGACTTTATCAAGCGTTAATGGAATAGTTTCCGGGTCATCTTCTACATCTTTTGACCACCATTTATTACGCTCGTATTCATCGATTTTTTTAAGTATTTCAAGTCTTTCGCTAGATTTTTCCATACATTCTATCTCTTTACGTAGGTATTATAATAGTTTGTTTCGCTTTCTGCTTCTGAAGTACACATATTCAAAAGATTTTTAAGTCCTTCTTCATCATTTTTGCGTGCTTTATCAGAATAAGTATCTAACTTTTTTTGAATTAAATCTGCAAAATCTGACTTTTTTGCGTACTTCCAAAAATATTCTTCATATTTAATGCCGGTTTTGTGCCATGGCTTTCGGGTTAAATTATAGTGAACTAATTTTAATGTACTTTCATCAAAACCAGGAGTATAAACGGCTCCTTTATTCCAGCCAGTTTGAATAAATTTTACTTTATTTTTGCAGATTACGTTTAAATAATCCTGATCCTGAGCCACACGGAACTTATATTTTTTCATAAGATTAACAAACTGAAAAAGAATGTCATTCTTTCTAAATTCACTAAGATTCATAACCATAATTCCTGCATTAAAATATTCTGCAGCAGGAACGCCTAAAGCATTTTCTACATAATCTTTAAACGGCTGATATTTAAAGATTGATTCATCTGGGATTGCCCCAAGATAAAAGCCGTTTACGTCTGTATTAAACAATTCGCTTATATCACCAAGAACTGCAATGTCGCAATCAAGGTAAAGTGCTTTATCATACTGAGGGAACATATCTGCTATAAAAAAGCGGTAATATGTTGCCATTGAATAATAATCGCGCAATGCAAATTTTTCTTTTATTGAGTCAATCGTCTTTCCAAGTTCAACAAATTCCACTGTTAAGTTTTCTGAACTGTATTTACTGATTACCGCTCTGTATTCTTTACTAATATTTGTAGTAAGGACATAAAACTTATATTGATAATCTTTACTTGCATTGTCTAAAATTGATTCAAGTGTTACTGCAATAAATGGTGCATAATTATCATCTGCTGCAAAAAAAATCGGTATAATCCTTTTCATTTTATTCCTCTTTTATAACTTATTAATTATTAGATGTAATAAATATAAAAAGGTTGCAGATATTAATTATTTTTTTTAGATTGAAAGTATTTCAAAACTTACAGGTTTGCCATTAGAAACAGTTTTGGAGCTAAAGGACAAGGCATAACAACGCCTTTTGATGTCATGAAGTGCAATAAGGGGCTGTCTTGTAAATTTTTAAAACTTTATACAAGACAGCCCCTGACAGTTTTAAGCCCAGACTGACATTTTAGTTTGCAGATGATTGCGTTACATTGCGAACTACGCGGAAGCCAACGGATTGGACTCGGTTAACTGGGGTAAGGTTCCACCGCTTAAAAACAGAGCAGCCACCGACGGTGTAGTTATAATTGCCCCCGCGGTAAACGCGGGTAGAACCAGACGCGGGACCAGTGACATCGGTGCTACTAGATATACTGTTGCTATACCAGTCCCAGCACCACTCCATTATGTTACCGCTCATGTCATATAAGCCATAAGCGTTGGCATTCTTTTGCTTTACTTCGTGCGTTTTAGTGCTTGAATTGTCCATATACCAAGCAACATCGCCTATTGTGTTACTTCCAGCATAAGTGTAATTTTCGCCACCGCGGGCTGCCCATTCCCATTCGGCTTCGGTTGGCAGGCGGTAACCATTTTTAGTAAAGTCGCAGGTTGCAGCATTCCATTTAGAATCACTTGAAGTTGGTATGCTTGAATATTCAAGGCTTGACCAATCTGTAATACCTTCTACTGTATAACATGGAGTTAAACTTTCTTTTACAGAAAGTTTATTACAGTAAGCTATTGCAGCATACCAGTTTACACAATTTACAGGGTTATTGTCGGCTGTTCCGACTGCAATAGATGTTGCACTTGGATTTGTTCCCATTACAGTCTTAAATTCCTCCTGCGTTACTTCGTGTTCACACATGTAAAAACTTGCTATTTCAAGGGTACGGCTAGTTACAAATACGCTTGAAGTTGGTGTCCATTTTTCACTTCCCAGTACACTTACTCCAGGAACAGCTACAAATCC
>CAYZXM010000090.1:0-5711 GCA_964482455.1 uncultured Treponema sp.
ATGAAAAATAATTGCTAATTATAATGATTTTAAGAGGTTTGTACAACGAAGGGGGGGGAAATGAGCTCTTACATGCGTTTTTTTTTCAGCATGACACAGTCTTGCTTTTCAGTTTGTAATTTAAAAAGCAATTCGTTATACTCGAAAGACTATGTTGAACGCTTTATACAATGCCGTTATTTTTCCGGTTTACGAAGTCCTTGAGTTTTTCTATGAATTTTTATTTGAAGCAACCGGAAACGAAGGCATTGCGGTAATCGGTCTGAGTTTTGTCGTTACGCTCTGCACTTTTCCATTGTACATGGTTGCTGAAAAATGGCAGGACAGGGAACGGGAAACACAGCAGAAACTGAAACCCGGAATCGAAAGAATCAAAAAGTTCTTTAAAGGCGACGAGCAGTACATGATTCTGAATACTTTTTACCGTCAGAACCATTACAGTCCGATCATGGCGCTGCGCTCAAGTTTCAGTCTTTTGATTCAGATTCCTTTTTTCCTTGCTGCCTATCATTTTCTTTCTGAACTTGAAACACTTAAAGGTGTTTCTTTCCTTTTCGTAAAGGATTTCGGCTCTCCTGATGCAACATTCCGCATCGGTTCTTTTGCCGTAAACATTCTGCCGATTGCAATGACCGTGATTAACTGCGTTTCAGGTGCAATCTATTCAAAGGGTCACGACGCAAAGGAGAAAATCCAGATTTACGCTTTTGCGGCAATCTTTTTAATCGTCCTTTACAATTCACCGGCGGGACTCGTCGTCTACTGGACGATGAACAACATTCTTTCCCTCGTAAAAAACATCTTCTATAAATTAAAGAATCCGAAGCGCGTGCTTTACGTCCTTCTGTGCATTTTCGCACTTGTCTGCATCGTTTCTCCGTTTACTTTCTTAAGCGGTGCAAAAAGCGGGTTCAGGAAAGTAATTCTTCTTACGGGAATTGTTCTTCCGTTCATTCCTTTTGCCGTAATCGCCCTTGCCAGAACCGTTGATTCAACATTTAAAATCCTTGAAACAGACGGAAAACTGCGCTGTTCACTCTTTGTTTTTTCTGCCGTTGCGCTCACCGTGCTTGCGGGACTTGCAATTCCTTCTACCATAATGGAAAGCGAACCGAACAATTACTGCTATGTTGACAGCTACACTTCTCCATTTATCTTTTTGATTACAACATTTTTTCAGGCAGTAGGATTTTTTATCCTTTGGTCATCGTGCTTTTATGCACTTTTTTCTGTAAGAATTAAAAAGGTACTTGCCATTCTTTTTACGACAGGAGCTTTTATTGCAGTTGTAAACACGTTTATTTTTGGCGGACACTACGGTCCGGTTGAAGCATGGCTTGAGTTTATGCAGCCACAGGATTTTACGCCTTCCCTTAAAAATATTCTTATTAATTTAAGCGTGCTTGCAGTGATTTTTGCCGTTATTATCACGCTTTTAATAAAGTTTCCAAAGGCAACTCATTCGCTTACAGTTATTCTTGTACTTGCTCTTGGTGCAGTTTCATTAAAAAATGTTGCTTCAATTCAAAGTGCCTATAAAAAACTTGCCGTTCCATCTTACAATAATGACCTTAAACCGATTTTCTCTCTTTCTAAAACTCATAAAAATGTAATTGTAATAATGCAGGATAGGCTTTTTAATCCGTACATTCCATTTATTTTTAAGGAAAATCCTCAGTTAAATGAACAGTTCGACGGTTTTGTAAATTATCCGAACACAATTTCTATGGGAAAACTTACAATGATTGGAACTCCAGGACTTTTTGGCGGTTACGACTACACTCCTTACAGAATAAATGAACGAGCAACTGAAGAACCTGAAAAAACTTTGCAAGATAAACATTCAGAAGCACTTTTAACACTTCCTCTGCTTTTTACGGCAAACGGTTATCGCACTCAGATTACAAATCTTCCATATGAGAACTACCTTGAACAGCCGGAAAGCAATATGTATCTTGCAAATCCTGACTTTGAACGCAACGGCCTTAAAGTTGAAAGTCACTCCGACCCTGCAGTTAATCCTTATACAATAAAATACGAAGGACACGAAGAAATTCAACATAATCACGTTCTTGGCACTTACACAGATTATTGGTATGCAAAACACGGAATGCAAAAAGAACCTTACATCAGTTCGCAGATTTTTAGAAACTTCATTTGGTTCAGCTTTTTTAAGATGGTTCCGCCAGTTTTACGGGGGGGGGGTATACCACAGGGACTATTGGCTTTCTTACAATAAATGGGACGATTCTGCACGTTTTATTGATAACTATGCTGCAGTCGACTATCTTCCTGAACTTACAAAAATTGACGAAGGAAAACCTACTTTCATTCTTTTTGATAACGAAGCAACCCATGAGCCAACTTTTTTACAAGCTCCAGAATACGACTTTAAGAAAAAAGAAGATTTAACAAATCTTGGAAACAGCCCATTAAAAAATGAAGCTGCCTTTAGCACAAGTTGCGGAATCTTTAATCGTTACGGTGAATTCTTTGATTATTTAAAGAAAAACGGCGTTTATGATAACACAAGAATTATCATTGTTTCTGACCACGGAAAAGGCACAGACAAAAACTCTCCATCTGCAAAAGACCTTCCATTCATAGACGAACTTTCTATTCAACCTGCCTGCTACGTTGCAAGTCTTATGGTTAAAGATTTTAACTGTCACGGCTCTCTTAAAACTGACTACACCTTTATGACAAATGCAGACACGCCGTACCTTGCAACAAAAGATTTAATAAAAAATGCAGAACATCCGTTTACACATAAACCATTAAAAGTTGAAAACAAAAACGACTACACAATCTTAAATGGTGCACCAGCCCAAAGTACAAGAATCCGAAAGGAAAAGACTTTTAGCGTAAAAGACGACGAATGGTTCACCGTAAAAGATAACGTATTTGACGCAAAAAACTGGGATAGATATTAAAAATAATGTTTTTATAGACACATTATTTTCTCTGTTTCCATTCTGTAAGTGGAATCCAGTTTTCTTTTTTGTAGATATTGCTGCTCACATGAAAAGCTTGGTTTTCATCAAGTTCAAACTGCTTTGCATCTCTAAAGTGTGCAGGATTCCAATCCACGCAGGTGTAAACATTTATTCCATTTGATTTTTCTTGTACAAATTTATTTTTTGTAAACGGATTTATGTTAGAAACATTTAAACCTTCTTTTGCAAAAAATAAAGTATCTGCATTAGTCATAAAATCATTGTTTGTACAAAGTTCACCACGCGAATTAAAATCTTTTACAAGTAAAAGAGCACTAAAACTTGCAACATTTTCATCTTTACAAGGAATATTAATTTCATACCCATGATCTGAAACAATTATGATTCGTGTATTATTATAAACATCGTTTTCACGAAGATAATCCATCCATTTTCCGACTTGCTTAAGAGAAGCAACGTTTATATGATAATGTTGCAACGATTTATTACGCTTTTGTATTTTTGCCACGCTTTCAAAATCGTCATTTAAAATAACACATGTCTTGTGTGGCGTTTCATTCTCTAAGAAAGTAAAAGTGTCTTTCTGACTTGAAAAATCAGTCATTTGAGGAAGATAATAAAGATTAGAAAACTGTGCATAAAAATCCCGTTCGGCTTCACCCAATGGAAATTCTCTTCTAAAATTTCCATAAAAGGAATTTTTTGCAAAAGGTGGCAAAATCTGCATTACAGAAAAATCAATGCAGGCTGTTTTACAAAATACATCAGCTTTTGTTCCTATCTCCGAATTCTTAACCTTTGAATTATAGAAATTGTAATAATATTTACCTGCAATTTCGCTCACCTTTGCCTCTGACACTTTTTTACAAAAATCTAAATCACCTTTTCCGTAATAATTTGGCCACGGTAAGTCAGTAGCAGTAACCTCAAAACCTGCATCAACAAAAAGTTTTGACATTACTAAAAGTGCTTCATTATTTTTGTCGCGAAGTTTTTCATCTGAACGTGCATTCATTTTTTCCTGACTATATTCATACCCACCAAGCATCGGCGGAGCACCTGTTACTGTGCTTGTAGAAAAACTTAAAGTATTTGGATAATAAGTAAATCCTTCAAACTGTTTTTTTATCTGAGGAAATTCTTCAAAAATCTTTTGTGCATATGAATTAATTGCCCTATCCAAAAACAGAACTACTACATTTTTACCTGTTTTAGAAAGATTATATTCCTTTTTTATATCAACAACTTTTTCAGCCGAAACCCTGTTTTTTTCCAGTAACTTAAACTCATTATTAATTAAAGATACCTTCATTCCGCCTAAAACCACCAAAGCAAAACAACCTGAAGCAGTTACCGTAGAAAGAATATTTTCTTTTTTGAACTTAGAAAAAACAAAGTAAACCAAACAAATAAAAACAAAAGACAGAACAGAAAGCAAAACTTGTATTTTAGTTAAATCAAAGCAACTTTCGTTTTCAACCTCGAACAAGATTGAAAGGTCACCATAATTCGTCTTAAAAATAAAAACATTTGCAAGTGCAAAAATAAAAAGCACAAAAAACAAGACGCTTTCACACTTTTTTACTAATGGCCCGAACATTTTATAAATTACAAGCGGCCACAAAACAAAAAAGCCTAAAAAAATAAAACAATTGCTTTTTACGTACGCAATAGGAGAATCTGTACTTCCTAAAAAAGAAAATTCTGCAACACTCGTACTTATTACACTAGAAGGAATTACAAAACCACACAAAACTGCAAGTCCGATTCCACTAAAAAGCAAAATAAGAAAATCAGTTTTATTCGGTTTAAATTCGCTAAAAGAAATAAAATTACTAAAAAACTTTGTTATAAAAGGTAATGAAGTAACTAAAAGAGCAAATAGTAAAAAAATCACCTTCTTTTTTAATGCACCATCGCCAGTAAAAAAGTAAACGGCAGCAAAAAGCAAAAGAAAACTTATAGAGGCATGAAGAATTTTTCCAGGACATTTGGTTTTCATCACAATATTCTTAATAAGCGAAAAAATATTGTTCAAAATCCAATAAATAACAAGCCCGCTAGGCGAATTATAAAGCAACGCCAAAAATAAAACTGCTATAACATACAATTGGATTTTTTCGCGAAAAACAGCATTTTTCGTGTAAATTGCCCCAGACACAAAATTAATAAGTGTCATAATAATCGGCAAAATATGAATAGGAAAAGAGCCAATGTGCAAAAGACCGTCTGGACTTCCTAAATCTTTAAAAATCCAAAATGAAGAACCTTTTAGAGCATCACAATTACTTAAAAAATGGTAAGCCGCAATAAAAAACGGAATTTCAATTAAAATCGAAAGAGATGAACGCAAAACATACAATGGATGATAGTGATTCTGTCTATAAAAAGTAGAAAGAATCATAAACTGCTCATCGCCCTTAAAAACAGCTTTTATACGTTTTATTCCCGGCTCCAGTGCTTTTGCAATCTTCCTTTCTTTTTCCTGAAGGGAATCTGCAATGTTATAAAGTGGCAGTGCCAAAAAATTAACCGCAAGGCTTACGCCACAAACCGCACCGATAATTCCAAAACCAGCAAATTTAATTGTAAAAAAATTAAAAATCCAGCTTACAACTGTTTCAATAGGAGAGATGATTAAACTATAAAGCACAGTCTAACCTCTCTGAAAAAAAATGCAGAAAAATTCTAGAATTGGTGAATTGGTGAATTGGTGAATTGGTGAATTGGTGAATTGGTGAATTGGTGAATTGG
>CAYZXM010000091.1:0-5515 GCA_964482455.1 uncultured Treponema sp.
GGTTTTGCAGACCGCATAGTTTTTGGGAGCGATTATCCTGTGAATACGGATTTAAAAGCCCGCCCCGACGCTTGCGGCAAGTAACGCCCAAAAGAATTTACAGAATATTGTCATTTTTTTTGTTTACTCGGTAAAAAATTCAACTATAATATTTTGTATCGAATAGTAGAGGTATTTTTATGGCAAAAAAAAATGATAAAAACGAAAAGGAAAATGACGGCTGGTCAAATGACCTTATTTATATTCCTGGAGCAACGGTAAAAGGTTCTGGTGATGAAGGAGTATTTAAGGAAGGTACAACCACGACTATAAATGACTTTTACATGAGTAAATACGAGGTTACACAGGAAGAATTTAAAGAAGTAATAGATGGACTTGCTATATGCGATGACAGATTAAGCTCTCCTGGTGAAGAAAAATATAAATTTGAAAACCATAAAATAAAGCGTCTTATAGATGCTTCACCTTCTAGATGTAAACCTCGTAGCACTGACTATAAACTTAAAGTTCCTGGAGAAAAAACTGAAAGGCACCCTGTTGACAGCGTTACGATTTACGAGGCAATGATTTACTGTAATCAGAAAAGTAAAAAAGAAGGTTTAACCCTTGCGTATGCATTTAATTTTCATGATCACCATATTGAAAAAGGACATGTTTTTTCTATTTTTATTAAAGATCTTGTAAAAGGAGCAAATGGTTACCGCCTGCCAACTGAAGCCGAATGGGAATTTGCAGCCCGCGGAGCAGATCCTAATGCAGCAGACTGGAACTATGCTTATAGCGGAAAAGACAGAACAAAAGATAAAGATTCTGAGTTTGATCCTGCTCTAGATGAAATTGCCTGGTATGCAAACAATAATCTAACAGGTATTACAACTGAAGAAAGACAAGTAAAAGATAAAGATGGCAATCGGATTGCAGAGGCCTGTGGAACTCATGAAGTTGGAAAGAAAAAGCCTAATCGGCTGGGGCTTTATGATATGACAGGAAACGTATTTGAATGGACAAATACTAAAACTGGAGGTGGGCGAGGACTAATTGCTTCAGAAAGTTTCGCTATAAAAGGTGGAAACTGGTTTGAAGTAGCAAATAACATTTCTGTACTTGATACTTTTACCCAAGACACATTGTATCCACTCAGTATTACAGGTTTTCGTGTGGCCCGTTCTGCAATAATCCAAGTTCCTAAAGACGTAGAACTTACAAAGGAAGTGGACGGTGACGGCAAACTAAAAATTATTGCAAAGTGCGAAAATACAAAGGATCCGTCTTTTGACCATTTGGAAATTTATTACACTACAAATGATGGAAAAACAGATTCAGAAAAATCAGAAATTTTGAATGTAACAAATGGTGAAGCAGTTTTTTCTGATATTGATAAAAACAAGGCTTACTATACTTTTTATTTTGCAAACGTAGATAAATATGGAAAGAAAAGCCCTGAAGTATTTTACAGAGTAAACATAAATGAAGACCTTATAAAAATGCCTGAAAATTTTGTTTTTGTAAAAGGCTGCAAGGATAAAACCGGTGCCCTAGAGATTAACCGTGCCGATGGCAAAAGACAAAAATCAAGACTTTTTACAAATAAAAGCTCGGTAACATTAAGCAGTTTTTATATGGATAAATATGAAATAAGCTGGAAAGAATATGAACGAGTAATGAAAAATCAAATTGTAACAGTAAATGGAGAAAACTGTATTTTAAGTTCAAGAGGCGATTATATTTTTAAGAATGGTTTTAGAGAGCCAGAACCAGAAAAAGCTTACAATGACGGTCTTCTTGATAATACTCCTATAACTAGCATAACGTGGTATGATGCAATTTATTATTGCAATGCCCGTAGCAAAATGGAAGGTCTTGAATGTGTTTACACTATAAAGATAAACTTTGTGGTATGCGGCCACATTAAAGAGGCAGATGTTACATGGGACAGAACTAAAAATGGATACCGCTTGCCAACCGAGCTTGAATGGGAATATGCGGCTATGAACGGAGATCCTGGAGAAAAGCCAGACACAACAACGGAGTGTCTCTCCCCTTCTGTTCTTATGTGGGGCTGGTATCAGCTTGGAAAAAAGAAGCCTAACTATTTAGGTCTTTACGATATGATTGGTGGCGATTCAGAGTTTTTTTATGATATGTACTGCGATTATAAATTTTATGATGACTTTTATGGGAAACTTGATGAAGCATTAAAGAAACCCGTGAATTTTTGCTACGATGAAGATTTTGCAGAAGAAGCTTTTGACGTAAGCTATGGTTGTTCTCATACAGAGGACGTTAAGGCTAAGGTTCGTGCAAAATCTGCTGATGAGTTCCGGGAAAGAGCTACGCCTATAGGTTGTGATGATACGTCTGCTGCTTGGATTACTTTTCGTGTAGTACGTAATGCAAAGCCTTCAGAAAAGTAAGTCAGAGGTGAATACAGAATTGTCATCCTAAATTGGTAAATTGTCATCCTGAACAAAACAAAGCGAGATTCTGAATTAAGTTCAGGATGACAGTTTTCCTCTATCCACAACCTATAAATAATAACTAAAAAATCTGCATATTTCCTAATATTTAAAAGTTCACTTCTAAAGATTTTGGGAGTATAATCTAAGCGAGTTTATAAGGATTTGCTTTATGAAATTAAAACACCGGTTTTCAATCATCGCTTGCGTTTGTGCTGTGGAAATGTTCGTTTTGGTCGCTCTTACCATGGCTGGCTCAAATTTCGTACGAAATCTTCTGAACTTTCGCTTTTTGGAACAGGAATGTCAGTCCGGCGTGCAGGACGTTATAAACTACTTAAATCAAACGGTTTCCTGGGCACTGGATACTACAACGGCATCTGACAACTGGAAGACTAAAATTGTAGGTACGAACAAAAAATTTCGTGAATTCACCAGTTACAAAGGACTTAAATATTTTTCGCCTGAATTTAACAAAAAAGTTGAGCAGGCAGATAAAATCTGGACCAAAGTTATAACACTACTCAATCCAATGAACTCGCACTTTCAAATTATTCAAAATACAGCAATAACTGAAGAAGAAAAATCCTACATTGAACGAAACGGCGTAAAGGCAGCCGCAAAACATTTTCCTTCTTCGCCGGAAGTTCAAAAAATCAATGCAAGTATGCTTCTTATAGAAAGCCAGATGAGAGCACTTATGGAAAGCAGCACAAGCCTTGACTCTTTAATGACAGAAATGAACGTAATGCTTTCCAAAAGCGTTGCACACTACACAAAAGTTCAAAACCTGGAAGTAATCGCTCTTGGAATCCTGTTTGCCGGAATAATCTTTTTAAGCATTTTAAACGGAACTACAATCGTAATTAAAAATATTGCTCGAGTATGTGATATGTCAAAAGCACTTTCTGAAAAAGACTTTACAACAGAAATTGTTCCACAAGGCAGCACAGAAATGAAAGACCTTATGAGCAATATGAACAATATGGTAAAGGAAATTAACGACTTTTTCATTGTTGTTAAAAAGACCGCCGCAAAAGCAATTTCTTCAGGCTATTCGATAAACGATTCGTCTTCCAGTACGGCAGCGGCAACAAACGAAATCAATCTTAATATAGAAAATATTACACGCGAATTTGAACAGATTAACCTTTCAATAGAACGTTCTGTAGAAGCAGTAAACCAAATTAATATCCAGGTAAAAACACTTGTTCAGGACAATGCACATCAAACCAGTGCAATTGACGAAAGTGCCGACGCCGTAAACAATATGGCAAAAGCGATTGAGCAGATAAAAGAAAGTGCCGTAAGTCGTTCTAAAATTGCAGATGAAATGCGAAGTTTTGTAACCGATGGGGACGAAAAAATCGCTGCTACAAACAAAATCTTAAACGACGTTATGGGCCAGTTGGACCAAATAAAAGAAATTGTAACTATAATAAACTCTGTAAGTGCACAAACAAATCTTCTTTCTATGAATGCCGCAATAGAATCCGCACATGCAGGCGAATACGGCAAAGGATTTGCAGTTGTTGCAGAAGAAATCCGTTCGCTTGCTATTTCTACAGCAAATAATGCAAAAAAGATTACAGAATCAATAAAAGGAACGATTGAAGCTGTAATAGAAGCAAACCACTTTAGTAATCTTGCTTCACAAGCGTTTGAAAAAGTTTCGTCACATTCAAATCAGATGATTTTGTCTTTTAATGCAATTACAACAGAAATTGAAAACATAAACAGTCAAACAGTCAGCATTACAGAAAAAACAGATATAACTAGAACCGCTGCAGACAAAATAAGCCACTACTGCGAAAACCTTGCAAAAAATCAGGAAACAGTTTCCTGTGAAATTAGTGCGGTAGGTGAACTTTTTAATAAATCTGTTAAAGAAATAAAAGAAATCAATGCTGGAACAGAAGAAATTGTTAAGCGAATGGACGCCGTTGGTTCTTTAAGTAAAGAAAGTTACAAAAATATGACGGATTTGGAAAACATTCTTGAAGAGTTCAAAACAACTGGGGACGAATCAGAAGAACTAAAAAGCGAAATTGAAACTTCTGCAATAGAAAACATAATTTCCCCTGAACTTCAGGCACAGTTAGAAGCAGATTTTGGTGTTTCGGGCAAAACTTCTGATGTAGAGTTTGACCCTGATTCTGTTATAGATGAAAGTTAGTTAAATCTTATTGAAAATTATTCTGTATAGTGATAAGGTATCTCGTCGTTTGCTAGCGTTACTAGAAAGACGATTCTCTGGAGAGTTCTCGCTTTAACTTTAATGCGGGACGCCGAAGGGTTAAGACTATTCAAGTCGATATCTCAGGCATAAGGGACAGGGCAAAAAAAATCTTGTCATACTCTTTAGAGAGCCGCTTCAATTTAATTTGAACGGCTCTTATTTTTTTTTATTTCGAGGACTATATGTCTTTTGAATCCATTCTTAACAAAATTGACGATGTTGTATGGGGAATTCCTACAATCGTCCTTATTCTGATTACAGGTCTTTTAATGACAATCAGAAGCCGGGGTATTCAGTTTACAAAACTTGGACGTGCTTTTAAGAGTATCTTTAAAGAAAACGAAGGTCATGGTGAACTTTCAGGCTTTAGTGCACTTTGTACAGCACTTTCTGCAACAATCGGAACAGGAAACATTGTCGGTGTTGCAACTGCTATTTTAGCCGGTGGTCCTGGTGCTCTTTTTTGGATGTGGTTTGCCGCAATCTTAGGAACTGCAACAAAATACGCAGAATGTATGCTTTCTATTAAATACCGCGAAGTAAAGCCAGATGGACACGTTCTTGGCGGTCCTTTCTATGTAATTGAAAAGGGTATGGGCAAAAACTGGAAGTGGCTTGCTGTTCTTTTTGCAATCTTTGGAACTTTGGTTGGCCTTTTTGGTATCGGAACTTTTACTCAGGTAAACGGAATTTGTGGTGCAATTCAGAATGCATTTGATCCAAAAACTACAAATGTTGCATTTACTATTGCAGGACATCCTTATTCTTGGGCTACAGTAATTGGTGGTGCAATAATTACAGTTGCAACCGCACTTGTTGT
>CAYZXM010000092.1:0-2512 GCA_964482455.1 uncultured Treponema sp.
TCATTAAGGGAATGGGTGAACTTCACCTTGCTGTATATGTTGAACGAATGAAACGTGAATACAACTGCGAAGTTGTAACAGGTCAGCCACAGGTTGCTTACCGTGAATCAATTACTGCAAAAGGTGACTTTAACTATACTCACAAAAAGCAGACTGGTGGTTCTGGTCAGTATGGTCGCGTAGCAGGTTTCATGGAACCAGATACAGAAAAAGATTACGAATTTATTGATTCTATTAAGGGTGGTGCAATTCCTAACGAATATATTCCATCTTGCGATAAGGGTTTCCAGAAAGCAATGAAGGAAGGTTCTTTGATTGGTGCTCAGATTGTTGGTGTAAAAATTACAATCAACGATGGTCAGTATCACCCAGTAGACTCTAGCGATAACGCATTCCAGATTGCAGCAATTGGTGCTTTCCGTGAAGGTTACATGAAGGCAAAACCTGTAATTCTTGAACCAATCATGAAAGTTCAGATTGCCGCTCCAAACGAATTCCAGGGTAACGTATTTGGTCTTATCAACCAGAGACGTGGTATTATTGGTGAAACAACTGATGAAAATAACACATCTGTAGTAAATGCAGAAGTACCACTTTCTGAAATGTTCGGATTCTCTACAATTCTCCGCTCTTCAACACAGGGTAAAGGCGAATTCACTATGGAATTTGAAAAATACGGAAAAGTACCTAATGCAGTTGCAGAAGAACTTATCAAAAAGCATCAGGAAGAAAGAGCTAAGGGTAACAAATAAAATCCCTCAGTTATAAAACTGATAGACATTTATTAAAAGTGGACTTATATTTTATAAGTCCACTTTTTTTTATTTAACTTGATAATTAATCTTTTTTGGAGGCCTTATGATAAAACAAGATTTAATAAATACAAGTCCCGTTCGTTTTTTTGAAAATGCAAGCAAATCCGCCTTAAAAGAAGGTCAAATGGGGCTTATTACTGCAAAAAAAGGTCTTGGAAAGACTTCTATTCTTGTTCAGTTTGCCATAGATGCTTTATTGCACGATAAACACCTTGTTCATGTTTCTTTTGATCAAAAATCTTCTAATGTAATTGCGTGGTATGAAAGTGTTCTTAGCGAAATTGGCAAAAAAAAGAACATTGACGAAATGAATCTGCTTAATGAAGAAATTTTCCGCAACAGAATCATTTTAAACTTTAATCAAGATGCGTTTACACTTCCAAAAGTTGTAAATACGCTAAAAGCATTAAAAGAAGGTGGTGTAAAAGTTGGTACATTAATAATTGACGGCGGCAATATGGATAAAATTTCAAGCCAAGATATAAAAACTGTTTCCGACTTTGCAAAAAAAGAAGGAATAGCCGTTTGGTTCAGTGGAACAAATGAAAACAGCGAACTTACAAAAACAGTTTCACCTGAACTTTTGCCATTTTTTGATACAGTTTGTCACATTTCTTCAGATGGAAAATCTGGTATTCTTTCAATACTAAAATCTGACGGAAAAATTATACAAACAACCGCTGTACGGCTTGATTCTAAAACAATGCTGATGACTTCTTTATAAATTATTTAGAATTAGATTTATTGCTATTGATTTTCTTTCCAAGGAAAAACAAATGCTTTAAATCCGCGTGTTGGATTTGCTTCAATATCACTTTTAAGAAGTTCTTTCCACGGAATTTTACGGCGAGCCTTACTATTTAATGGCTCGCCTTTTTTATCTAATTCTTCAAGATAATCATATTTTTTCATTATAAGACGAAAAGCATTTGCCCTTGCAAGTTGAATTCCGCACATTCCAGGTGCAAGTCCTAACATAATAACGGAAACCAATGCAAGAAAAATATTGTAAAAACCTATTACGATAGAAACAAAAAGATTATCAAAAAAAACAATAAAGCATTTTTTTATGGTTTTTAAGAATGGATTATGCATATACGCTCTTAATGCCGGATACCAAAAAAGGGAAGCAATTATAATTATCGCAGCCCAAATATAGCAAATTCCAGCTAAAAAACCAGCAAAAGAAATTTGACCATTCTGTGGCTTTAAAAAATAAAGTCCGCCAATAATTGCAATTACAATGACTGCAACAAAAGTAAGGCCGAATTTTATTCCATCTTTTACGCAACTTTTTATCGATGCAAAAAAATCTTTAAATTCGATTGTTTCATAATCTGCAATTCCTTTTGAACTTTCTGCCCATGCAAGTGTTATTATAGAAAAACCACAGACTAAAATAAGAGCAAGCAAAATCCATATATAAAGAAAACCGTTTACATCTTTAAAAACCGTTACGCCTAAACTTGCCAAAGCCGAACATAAAATAATCAATGCATCTAAAATAAGGTTTGGAACAAAGAAAAACATAACATTGTCCCAACCGTCATAAAAATTCTTTTTAAAAAATAAACCAAGCATTCCTAATTTCCAACTCTTTTTTAGTTTAATGTAAAACCAAGCAAAAATCTATATATAGTTTTTTTTAAAATTTTTTTACTGTACAGTAAAAAAAGATTTGTAATGAGTCTTTTTTT
>CAYZXM010000092.1:2612-5288 GCA_964482455.1 uncultured Treponema sp.
TTTTTTTACTGTACAGTAAAAAAAGATTTGTAATGAGTCTTTTTTTTTGCAAAACTCGCTTTGCTCGTTTTGCAAAAAAAATATTTTAATTGTTTAGTACGCTAGGCGTACATGGGAGTCGATATGAAAGCTTTCAAAAAATTAAGTCTTGCCTTTGTGGCATTGTGCCTTGCATTTACAGCAGTAAGTTGTAACAACGATGATGACGATGATGGTGCAGCAGTTGTTTACACATGGACAGGAACATCTAGCGGAGCAGCCAATGTTTCATTTAAACTTACAGCTTATGATGACAACTCATTTGTTGTAACTATGTCTACAGCTGAAGGTTCTAGTACTGCTTCAAAGGGTACTTATAAAATCAATAGCGATGGTACTACTGAAATTACAGAAACAGCATATGCTAGTCTTGAAGATGGTAGCCTTACAAACGTTGAAAACCCAACAGCTGTAAAAGTTAATGACATTAAAAAATTTGATATTACATCAAACTGTGGTTTAACTATCACATTCACTCTTGATGCTTAATAATCTTTTTTAATATAAAGATAAATGGGGCTGTCTAGAATCTAAAAGGATTTTATTAGACAGCCCTATTTATTTTAAACAAGTTACATAACAAGTTTTCCTTGCAAAATATTATTTTCTTTAAAATATCTATTTATAGAGTTTAAAACCTCCCTTTTGTTTTCTGTCCAAAGTGGTGCAATAAGGTCTTTTTTTGCTCCGTCACCTGTAATTCTATGAACTACGATATTTTTTGGCAGCATACAAATTACACTGGATAAAATCTTTATATATTCATCTTTACTAAGACATTCAAAAAAATGTTTTTCGTAATCTTTTGCAAGGTCTGTATTTTTTACCACATACAAAACAGTGAACTTTATTCCGTCTATACCAGCCTGCAAAGCGTATTTTACAGATTCCTGCATTTCCTCTTTTGTTTCGTTTGGAAGCCCCAATATTATGTGTGCAACAATATGAATATCTGGTGCTTTCTGTTTTATTCTTTTTACACAATCGGTAAAAACTTGATTTTCGTACATTCTTCTAATGTATTTTACGCTTTCGTTTTTTGATGTTTGAAACCCAAGTTCTATGCTTACATACTTTTCTTTTGAAATTTCTAAAAGAGAATCTAGCATTTTTTGCGAAATGCAATCCGGTCGCGTTCCTAAAGAAAGCCCTACAACATCTTTACATTCTAATGCATCGTTATATTTTTTTAAAAGTTCTTCTTCTGAACCGTATGTAGAAGTAAAATTTTGAAAATATGCAATGTACAAAACTCTTTTTCCTTTTTTTAATTTTTGCGAAACTTTTAGTTTTGCCTGTTCAACTTGTTCTTTTATAGAAAGATTTTTTAATGACGCAAATTCGCCGGAACCGCTTGCACTGCAAAAAATACATCCGCCAAAACCTTTAGTTCCATCGCGATTAGGACAAGTGCAGCCTGCATCTAAACTTATTTTATAAACCTTGCAATTAAATTTTTCCATATAATATTGATTTGCAGAATAAAAAAATCCGTTTGCAAAGTCCATAAAAACTCCGTAAAAACACTTTAAAATAAAAAATGCCAGCCGTTTTGGCTAGCATAATTGATGCTTGCAAGGCTCGAACTTGCGACCTGCTGCTTAGAAGGCAGCTGCTCTAATCCAACTGAGCTAAAGCACCGTGAAGAATAATATATACGAAATCGTTTTTTTTTACAAGTAGGTAAAAAAAAACGATTTCATTTGTTTTTATATCTTCTAAAAAAACATTAATCACAGAACAAAACTTTTTCTTTCTGTGTTTCTGCCTTACCCTTAGCATATTCTACATGACCAATTTTATATGCTTTCATATCAGGCATATCGTCACGATGATATTTACTAGAATTTGCATTGAACATTTCAATAATAGAATCTGCCTCTTTTGCTTTTACTGCAAGCACAAAACCAATTCCCATATTGAATGTATTATAAATAGAATCTAAATCTGCACCACGACGAATAAGTTCGCCAAATACAGCAGGAATATCCCAGCTAGATCTATCTATAATAGAAATTAACTGTTTTTTGCCTTCTTTTGCTTTTGGATACATTCTAGGAATATTTTCATAGAATCCGCCACCAGTAACATGAACCATACCGTGAACGGATTTTCTGTACTTTTCAAGAACTTCCATAACAGGTTTTACATAAATGCGAGTTGGAGTAAGAAGAACTTCGCCAATAGTTTTTCCAGTTTCTTTACCATCTACAAGGAACGGATCGTTTAAATTTGGAACAAGTTTACGAACCAAGCTAAATCCGTTTGAATGAACACCAGTAGAAGAAAGACCGATTAAAACATCGCCTTCGCAAATATCTTCGCCAGTAATCATATCATTCTTTTCGCCAACGCCAACGCCAAAACCAGCTAAATCATACTTTCCAACATCGTAAAAACCTGGCATTTCAGCAGTTTCACCACCTAAAAGGGCACAACCAGTCATAACACAACCGTCTGCAACACCTTTTACTAAATCGGCAGCAACATCGGCTTCAAGTTTTCCGCAGGCAACATAATCCAAAAAGAACAAAGTCTGAACGCCTGAACACAAAATGTCGTTTACGCTCATTGCAACACAATCAATTCCAACTGTATCGTATTTTTTCATCTGAAAAGCGATGTCAAGTTTTGTTC
>CAYZXM010000093.1:0-5247 GCA_964482455.1 uncultured Treponema sp.
GTATTAATAGAAGATTCTGTAAAGAAAAACGAAGGGATTTTTATTATATCGCCTTTTAAAATATGAGCATTATTTTCTGATTTTTTTCCATTAACCTTAATAAGACCTTTTCTAATTGCTTTATAAAGATCAGAAAGATTTTCTTTTGGTACAATTTTACGAATGATTCTATCTAATCTGCGGTCATTATCATCTTCTGTTGCAGTAAATTCCTTAAAATCCATTACGTAATTTTAATACAAAATAAAAGATTTGAAAATTATGTAATATTTTTTACAATGAACTTGAAAGGTTTTTAAAAATTCGTGATAATGTAAGGACATACTTATAAGTAGGAGTAGTTATAAATGGCTACAATTAACATCAGAGACGATGAACCTTTGGAAAAAGCTATCCGAAGATTCAAGAAGATGGTTGAAAACGAAGGTATCGTTCGCGAATACAAGAACCGCAGATATTTCGTAAAACCTTCAGCTGTTCTTCATCAAAAGAAAACAACTCTGGAACACAAAAATTTCCTTAATAAGAAAAAAGCTCAAAGAGCTGCTTCGCGTGGAGAACGCTAGGAAATGCAAAAGACTTCGTTAAAAACGAGGTCTTTTTTTTTGTCTTTTTACATTTTAATGTTAGATTTAACATTTTCTTTACATAATTTACATTTTTAGTTTACAAACTTAGTTTATTTTTATGGCAACTTAAGAAAAATACTTTAAGTAATTTGTTCTTAAAGGAGCGAAAAATGAAAATTAGTTTGAAAAAAATTGCTAGTGCTGCAATGATTTTAATTTCTTGTGGAGCTTGTTTTGCTGCTGGAAAATGGAATTCTAAAAAAGCAGTAAACGTTTTAAGCCGAGAAGAAGGTTCAGGAACTCGTGGTGCTTTTATTGAACTTTTTGGTATTGAAAAAAAAGATTCTAATGGTAAAAAAGTTGACTACACAACAGACGAAGCTGCAATTACAAATTCTACAGCCGTTATGCTTACAACTGTTGCAAGTGATAAATATGCAATCGGATATGTTTCTCTTGGTTCATTAAATAAAACTGTAAAAGCATTAAAAATTGATGGTGCAGATGCAACTGTTCAAAACATTAAAAGCGGCTCATACAAAATAAGCCGACCGTTCAGTATTGCAGTAAAAGAAAATCTTTCGCCAGCTGCAAAGGATTTTGAAAATTATATCCTTAGTTCTGAAGGTCAGGCAATAATCGAAAAAAATAAATACATCAAAGTTAATGAAGGCACTTCTTACAAATCTTCTGGAGCAAGCGGAAAAGTTGTTGTTTCTGGTTCAAGTTCAGTTTCTCCTGTAATGGAAAAAATTATTGAGGCATATAAAGGCGTAAATCCTAAAGTTTCTGTTGAACTTCAAACTTCAGATTCTACAACTGGCGTTACAAATGCAATAAACGGAATCTGTGATATTGGTATGGCCAGCCGTGGAATAAAAGATTCTGAAAAAGCAAAAGGCGTAAAAGAAGTTACAATCGCAATAGACGGTATTGCAGTAATAGTAAACAACGAAAATAGTTTTGAAAATCTTTCTAAATCTGATGTAGAACAGATATTCACAGGAAAGATTTCAAAATGGTCAGAAATTAAATAACAGATACTTTGGCAGGAAAGTTTTCTAATTCTAACATTTGAAAATAACCTGCCTTTTTTAGATTTTTAGATAAGACTTTTTATAAAAAAAGGGGTTTATATGAACGTAAAGATTGCCAGTGGAAAAACAAAAGAAAAAGTTTTTAAGGCGATTTTTCTTGTTGCAGCAGCATTTAGCATTCTTGCAGTTTTGCTTATCTGTTTATTCTTGTTTATAAACGGAATTCCTGCAATGAAAAAAATTGGTATTTTTGATTTTCTTACTGGTTTAAAGTGGAAGCCAGGAAGCGATCTTTACGGCATTTTTCCTATGATTGTAGGAAGTCTTTATGTTACGGTTGGTGCAATTATTTTTGGAGCACCAATCGGTCTTATGACGGCAATTTTTCTTGCAAGATTCTGTCCACAAAAACTGTACAAAGTGCTAAAACCTGCCATTGAACTTTTGGCCGGCATTCCAAGTGTTGTATACGGTTTTTTTGGTCTTATGGTAATAGTTCCCTTTGTGCGAAATGTATTTGGCGGAAACGGTTCGTGCATTTTTACGGCAAGTGTTCTGTTAGGAATGATGATTCTTCCTACGATTGTAACAGTTTCTGAAAGCTCGCTTAGAGCAGTTCCAGAAAGTTATTACGATGGAGCCAGAGCATTAGGTGCAACGCACGAACGAGCCGTATTTTGTGCAACTTTACCAGCGGCAAAATCAGGTATTCTTGCAGGAATTATTCTTGGTGTTGGACGTGCAATTGGCGAAACCATGGCAGTAATTATGGTTGCAGGAAATCAGGCAAGAATTCCAAACTCTATAATAAAAGGAGTAAGAACTCTTACTGCAAACATTGTACTAGAAATGGGATATGCAACAGGTTTGCATAGGGAAGCACTAATTGCAACAGGTGTTGTTCTGTTTGTTTTTATTCTGCTGATTAATATGACCTTCAATATGATTAAAAAGAGGGTGTAAAAATGATTCAGGATTCTACTGTAAAAAAAAGTAAAATGGAAAACTCCGATTTAATAAAAATCAGGAACATTCGACGTATGAATATAAAAGACGATTTAAACAATAAAACTGTGAACATAAACCTTAAAAAAAATACTGTAAGCGAAAAAAAATCTACTGTAATACGATATGTAGTTTATGGCTGTGCATTTATAACAGTTCTGTTCCTGCTTTTTATGGTTGGATATATTTTAGTTCACGGAGTTCCGTATTTAAAACCATCGCTTTTTAATCTTAAATACGATTCAGAAAATTGTTCAGTTGTGCCAGCGTTAGTAAATACAATTCTTGTAACATTGGTTGCACTTTGTATTGCCTGTCCGTTGGGAATTGGTTCTGCAGTTTATCTTGTAGAATACGCAAAAAAAGGAAATCGGTTTGTAAAACTTGTAAGAATGACTACAGAAACGCTGGCCGGTATTCCTTCTATTATATACGGTTTGTTTGGACTTTTATTCTTTGTTGGAACGCTTCGCTGGGGCTATTCGCTTATGGCAGGAAGTTTTACGGTGGCAATTATGGTTTTACCAACAATAATGCGAACAACCGAAGAAGCACTTCTTGCCGTTCCAGATTCTTACCGAGAAGGAAGTTTTGGGCTTGGGGCCGGAAAAGTCCGCACAGTTTTTAAGATTGTTTTACCTGCTGCAGTTCCTGGCATTTTAAGCGGTGTTATTCTTGCTACAGGGCGAGTTGTTGGCGAAACTGCGGCACTTATTTATACGGCAGGTACAGTTGCACAGATTCCGGCAAATATCTTTGGTTCAGGAAGAACACTTGCAATTCATATGTACGTTTTAAGTTCAGAAGGATTGCATACAAACCAGGCATTTGCAACCGCGGTTGTTCTTTTGGTTTTAGTTGTAGGTTTGAATGCATTTTCAAACTTTTTATTAAAAAAACTTAAAAAATAAAGGAGAAGTTACCTATGGAAGACAAAACAAAAATTAAAATTGAAAACTTAGATTTATACTATGGAACATTTCATGCTTTGCATAATATAAATCTTGAAATACAAAAAAATGAAATTACAGCATTTATAGGCCCTTCTGGATGCGGAAAATCTACCCTTTTAAAAAGCATAAATCGAATGAACGATATGGTAGAAGGCTGCCGCATAACAGGAGAAATTAAAATTGATGATGTAAATATTTTAGATAAAAAGATAGACGTAAACTTTTTGCGAAAAAATGTTGGAATGGTTTTTCAAAAGCCAAACCCTTTTCCAATGAGTATTTATGAAAACGTTGCCTTTGGACCAAAAACGCACGGAATAACAAAAAAGCAGGAACTTGATGAAATTGTAGAAGATTCGCTTAAAAAAGCAGCAATTTGGGAAGAATTAAAAGACAATCTTAAAAAATCTGCGTTGGAACTTTCAGGCGGACAGCAGCAGCGATTGTGCATTGCCCGAGCCCTTGCAGTTCAGCCGGAGATTCTTTTAATGGACGAGCCGACAAGTGCTCTAGACCCAATTTCTACATTAAAAATAGAAGATTGCGTTGCTCAGCTAAAAGAAAAATACACAATTGTAATTGTAACGCACAATATGCAGCAGGCAGTTCGCATAAGCGATAAAACCGTGTTCTTTCTTCTTGGCGAAATTATTGAAGCAGGAAAAACAGAACAGATTTTCAGTATGCCAAAGCAGAAAAAAACAGAAGATTATATTACTGGGCGTTTTGGTTGATTTTTAAGGGGGAAAAAATATGCGTGAAAAGTACAATGACCAGCTTAAAGAACTTGATTCAAGCATCTTAAGCATGGGAAAAATGATAGAAGTTGCTATTGAAAGTTCTGTTATAGCACTTGTTGGACGTGATATTGAAGAAGCAAAATCTGTTAGTGCAAACGATGAAAATATCGATACCTTAGAAAGAGAAATAGAATCAAAATGTATTCGTCTTTTACTTGAACAGCAGCCGATGGCAAGCGATTTAAGACTTATTACAGCAGCATTAAAAATGGTTACCGATATGGAACGAATTGGCGACCACGCCGCAGATATTGCAGACTTAGTTTTGCAACTGCCAGATTTAAAGTACAGCAAAATAAATGAAATATCAGAAATGGCAACAGAAGTAATAAAGATGATTCACGATAGTGTTCAGTCTTATATTAATAAAGATTACAACACAGCAAAAAATGTTATTGCTCGTGATGATGCCGTTGATAATCTTTATCACGTTATAAAAAGCGATTTAATAGAAAAAATAAAAAAGACCGAAGACGGTGAACAGATTTTAGATTATCTTTTGATTGCAAAATACATTGAACGCATAGGCGACCATGCCGTAAACGTTGCCGAATGGGTAGTTTTTGCAATTACCGGGAAAAAAGAATGAAAATAAAAAGCCTTGCAGTAAATATATGTAAAAAGTGTAAGAGTAAGATTTTTTCAAAACAGACAGTTATTCTTATTTTTTCTTTTTTGATTATTGCAGGGTTATTTATTCTTCCTACCGGGTACGAGGGTGCGGTGCAATTTAAAGACGCAGAAAAGTGCCGTGCCCGAATTATCAGCGTAGATAATTCAAGAATTATAGATACCGGCCTTATAAGAACAGGTCAGCAGGTTTGCGAAATTGAATTTTTAAGCGGAAAGTTTAAAGGGCAAAAAACAGAAGGTTGGAATCTTT
>CAYZXM010000094.1:0-5131 GCA_964482455.1 uncultured Treponema sp.
AAAAGGCGATTTCTATGAAAAGAAAGTGGCAAAAGAAAAGAGAAAACGCACGACAGTAAAGATTTTTAAAATAGTCGGCATAACACTCATTGTACTCGTTTGCTTGTTTGTTATGATTGGTTTGGCAAATCAGTAATTTTCTTATCAGCACACCAAATATTTCTGTGGTGGGCTGATGTACTTGCAACAATGAACTTTGGATGTATTATCGGATTAATTCCTCATATGACTAAATCAAAAACATCTAGCGAATAACGAATAAACGTCATTTTTAAAAAGTCATTTTTAATGTTTTTTTAGAAATGACTTTAAATAGGAAGTAGTCGGCGGACAATAAACGCAAATGAAAATTTATGAAAAAAATTACGAAAACCTTAAGTATCCTTTTAGGATTATTTGCAGCAATAAGTTTTATGGGCTGTTCAACTGGAAGCGATGATTCCTCTACTTCCTCTAATTCTTCTTCACCATCGGAAAGTGGCTCAGGAAGCTCAGGAGAATCTCTTACAATCACTTACACTTCTGTAAAACCAGCAAACGCTAATACGAGCATGGGTGGTTGGATTGATTTAGGAACTGAATATTACACTACGGATGGTTCTGCTTATTATCCAAAAGATGTACCTAGTGCAAAAACTGTAATTGCAACAGCTGAGCAAGAAGGCTATTCTGAATCTTATACCCTTACAGCAGAAGATTTGCCAGAATTAACTCATAAATATCTTACCTTTGCTGGCTGGTACAATGAAAATGAACAGAAAGTAGAAGTAGGCTCGTCAATTTATAGTGATACAACTCTTAATGCGGTTTGGGAAGACGGAAAGAAAACAGGTTCAATCGTATATAAGAGAACAGACGAGGTTAATGATAGTTCGAAAAATATCCAGGGTTCCGCATATACTTATTCAGGAAATTACAATGCAAGTTATGGAACTCCTGTTGGAATTCTTATTGTAAGCAAGTATAGCAATGCTGGTACATATAGTTATTTTATTATGAATTTTAATGAATCAAATGAAAAATTGGCATGGGCCACAGAAGGTTCACCTGCTTCAACTACATTGTATAGTGAGTTAGTAGGTAATGGATTTAATGTTTCTTACGGAAGAAATGCATATACTAGATTGACAAGTTACTATAAGGTTGATGGTTCTACAATTCCTGCCATAAACTATTGCAATAATCTTACAGAAAATGAGTTAGCTTGGTTTTTACCGTCTCAGGATGAAATCGGTGGTATTATGACTACTTATATAAACACTATAAACAATATACTTAAATCTTTGAATAACAAGGGAATAACTGCAACTGAACTTGATACAACAGAAGATATGTATTGGACATCATCTGTAACTGCTAACAATGGCTCATATGCACAAACATGGAATTTAAGTTCATTCAAAAACGCAAAACATGAAAAAACTGAAACTCATAGAGTTCGTGCATTTGCAGAAGTTGATACAAAATTTTCTGCATCGACTGACTAAAAATATTTTTAAAACTTTAAAAAGTTGAATTTTATCTCTGGGCTTACATTTTAATGTAGGTTCAGAGATTTTTTTTTAGAGATTAAAATTCTTATCTTGTATACATTACAGATTTATGGTATAAATGAAGTATTGGAAATGCTTGAATAGGCGGTTATCTCCCAAACTCAACCGATGAAAATCGGAATTTGATAATGGGAGGCAAAGTAGATGACGATTTACGAAATTATTTCGTTGGCTATTAATTTAGCCATTCTGATTCTAACTTGGCTTTCTTACCTTAAAAAGTAAGTGAGTAAAAATATAGCCGCCCTAGTTTGAATCTCAAGGCGGCTATCAACCAAATTGAGGAGATAACCCAATGTTCGGGCATTTCCTTACTTCAATATACAACAGGTTCCACAATTCGTCAAATGACATTTTTTTTCGCTCTCATTCGTTTTATAGATTTTTTTGATAAAAAGTAGTATACTAAATCAAAAGAGGTTTATTATGGCTAGATCAATCAGAGAAACACCTATTCTATTCGGTAAAGATGGCAAACGTTTTGAAGAGAAAATGCGTAATGCAAAATGCACTGTAACTCCGGAACAATATACTGTTATGTATTCTCATTACAAGTCAGTTTTGGCAAGTCTTGAAAGAGGTGAAGCTGCAAGAAAAACTCGCTTGGCACTAAAAAATGGAGCGAAAACGAGGTGAGTTTAGATTTTTTTGAACAGTATGATATTCAAAAATTTGAAAGCGACATATCGGCAGAAGAATTTGACTGTGGCGATGAGGATTTGAATGACTTTATAAAAAATGAAGTTCAGTTTTATAAAGAACAGTTGATTGTAATGCCGTATATCGTTGTTGAAAAAGAAAAAGCTGAAAATATCTTGGCATATTTTACACTTTCCAATGATAAGATTTCAGTTACAGAGTTTGCATCAAATAGTCAGTTCAATAAATTTAAAAGGAAAAACTTCAATAAGGAAAAATATTTAAGAAGTTATCCGTCTGTAAAGATAGGCAGGCTTGGAATTTCAAAAAAATTTCATGGGCTGGGAATTGGCACAAGTATAATCGATTTTATAAAACTGTATTTTCTGGAAGATAACAAGACGGGGTGCCGTTTTATTACTGTTGATGCATACAACGCCGCTATTCCATTTTATGAAAAAAAACGGATTTGATTTTCTTATAAGAAAAGACGAAAATCCTACGCAACTTATGTATTTCGATTTAATAAATTTAATGCAGAAATAAATTATCGGATAAAAAAACAGCGTCTGCCTTTTGTAATATGTAAAACATTTTTTATACAGTACAAATTTATTTTTAATATAGTACTAAAATACTTTTCATACAGTACAAAAATATTCTTCATACAGTACTAAAACATTCTTAATACAGTAACAAAACATCTTTAATATAGTAACAAAATATTCTTCTGACAGTACAAATTTATTTTGAATATGTTAACAAATTAAATCTTAATATGTTAACTTCTGAAACCTTAATATGTTAACTAAAATACTTTTAATACAGTCTTAAAATATTCTTAATATGTTAACAAATGAAGTCTTAATATGTTAACTGATGCATTCTTAATATGTTAACTAAAATACTTTTAATATAGTCTTAAAACATTTTACTCTACAGCCTGGAATAAAAAACTTATTCAATATTTATAGGGTAGTAACTGTATATTTTTTTTACTATAATTAAAACTATGAAAACTGAATCATTAGAAAAACAACTGACAGAAAACGCATATCCTGGACGTGGAATTGTTACAGGGCTTTCAGAAGATGGAAAATATGCCGTAAGTGCATATTGGACAATGGGTCGCAGTGCCGGCAGCCGAAACCGCATTTTTGTTCAAGAAGACGAAGGTATTCGTACCCAGGCCTTTGACCCTACTTTAATCGCTGGCGACCCTAGCCTTATAATTTACAGAGCAGTTCGCGTTCTTAATTCTAAAACAATCGTAACAAACGGAGACCAGACAGACACAATTTTTGAAGGTATGTCTAACGGTAAAACTTTTGAAGAATCTCTTCGCTCGCGTAAATATGAACACGATGAACCAAACTACACGCCAAGAATTTCCAGTCTTTTAGACGTTACAGGCGGTTCTTATAATTATGCACTTTCAATCTTAAAAAGTGACAACGGAAATCCTGACAACTGCCTTCGCTTTACATTCACATACGATAATCCGCAAAAAGGCAAAGGTCATTACATTCACACCTATCTAAAAGACGGAAATCCCCTTCCTAGTTTTGAAGGCGAACCTGTTCCTGTTGAAATAAAAGGTGATATTGAAACTTTTACAAATAACATTTGGAATAGTCTTAATGAACAGAACAAGGTTTCGCTTTTCACTCGTTTTATAGACATTAAAACCGGAAAATACGAAACTCGAATTGTAAATAAGAATAAATAGATTAAATTTTAGGCTCTTTACAATCTGCTACAGATGGTTGTGTTCAAACTTTCAGTTGAGCACAACCATCTTCGAGAAAAAAACGAACTAGAGTATTATTTTAACTTTAGCATATAGAATCCTTTTAATACTGATACTCTAAAAGTGCATTCACCTTTTGCATTACATCTACTTTTGAGAGATTATTTAGTACAAATCTTCCAGAATCAGAATTAGATTTAGTATGAATTAGTGGACATAAAAAATGCTACATATTATTTTAGAAATAAGGGAAGTGGCATGAACACTAAGGAACGAAAGTTTTCCTTTTTTCAAGATACTCTCTTAATGTAATTGTTGCATCCATTTCTACCTCTTTTACCCTATCTGCATACCAAAGGAAAAAAAGTTTCCTTTAAAAATAACTTTATACATCGATTTATCTAATTCTTCCATATTTACAACAAATGACATAATTTTTTATCACGATTCTCAGAATTTGTTTTTTTATCAACTTTAATTAAATCTCCATGCCTAACAAAAAAGACAGTTTTAACAGTATTTATAATCATAATTTTGTATTAACCTTTTTTACCTTATATTTTTGCGTAGGACTTTTTGGAGAATCAGGCTGTGTCATTTCTACAAGTCCTAAAGTCAAAGCTGGTTTTATATAATCATTCATTAAAGTCGGTCTATGCTTTAAGCCGATTTTTTGCAAAATTTCTTTTGTCGAAAGAGGACAATCCTTTAGACATTCTACAAGTTTTTTTACTTGTTCGGTTACTTGTTCGGTTACTTGTTCGGTTACTTGTTCGGTTATTGCCCTTTCATTTAAAATCGGGTTTAAAGTCGGATCTCCTTCTGCGTCCCACGAAAAATCGTCATCCAAAGGAACTGTAATTCTAAAAACATCGCCTTCAGAAAACTCAGGATCTGCACCCGAATATTATTTCTCGGGCTAGAATATTTCTAAGAGAAAGTCTTATTTTTCCGTCTTCAAGATAAAATTTATCCAAATAAAGTCCGGCACTTTTCAACAGTTCTTCATCGCTGAGTTTTTCCCACGGATGACTTCCTGCAGTATTATTTTTTGCCATTGTCCTTACAAGCGGAAGTAAATCCAGCCTTAAATCTTCAAAATGAACATAAGGATACACCTTCCGCTCTGTAAAAATTTCCTGCTTACGAATATACATTTGAGCAATGTCGCTTGTTGAAGTAACTTTTA
>CAYZXM010000095.1:0-2514 GCA_964482455.1 uncultured Treponema sp.
CACACCATAGGCACAAAAGTGGCACACCGATTTTTTAATTTGTGCCACTTTTTCAAAAGTTAAATACATATAATACAAATAAATAAATGTTTATTAATTCGATTTTGTGCCACTCTCTTATCTTGCTGAATAGATAAACATCTTAGCTTTACCTTAATTTTTTCAAGACATCGCCGTAACGTTACGGCGATAAACTAACTCATCAAATCTTGACTACAAACTTTTGTTTTGTTACAACTAACTTTGGATACATAGGAATAAGGATTTTTACATTGCTTATTCTTACAGAAAAATCTAGCGTAGCCAAAGATTTTGCAGAAACTTTCTCTGCAAAAAAATTCGGAGACTGCTACAAATCAAACGACATTACAATCACATGGTGTGTAGGTCATCTTTTTACTCTTGCCGATTCAGAATTTTATGACCCAAAATTCAAAAATTGGAACTTAGAAGACCTGCCAATAATTCCTCAAAAATTTCAATACGTAAAAACAACAGCAGCCCCTCATACTTCTGAAGTTCTAAAACTATTGAAAGAAGCCTATAGCAAAAAAGATGAAATACTCATTGCAACCGATGCCGACAGAGAAGGTGAACTGATTGCAAGAATCGTTCTTTCTCAAGCTGGAATTTCAGACATTTCAAATTGCAAAAGATTTTGGGTGTCGCAGGCTCTTACACCTGAAGTTATAAAAGAAGGTCTTAATAACTCTAAACCACTGTCAGATTATGACGACCTTGCAAAACAAGGATATGCAAGACAAAGAACTGATTGGCTTATTGGAATAAACTTTTCAAGATTCGTAAGTATTGGAAATTCAGTCGTATTTCCTGTAGGTAGAGTACAAACTGCAATTCTATGCGAAATAGCAAAAAGAAATTTCCAAGTCAAAAATTTTAAGCCAGTTCCGTACAATGAATTAGAAGCCATAATTTCTGATGACAACAAAAATAAAATAAAAGCCTATCTTTTAAATCCCAAAACACAGAAAACTTCTTTTGAATTAAATGATGAACATTTTAAATCTGCATTAAGTTTGTATGGAAAAAATATCTCTTCAGTACAGTCCGACACAATTCAAAAAACTGTAAAACCAGAAAAATTGTTAAACCTTAACGCACTTCAAAAAATTGCATATAAGACATACGGTTATAGTCCAGAAAAAACACTTGAAATTGCACAAAAACTTTATGAAACCTACAAATGTCTTTCTTACCCAAGAACTCCAAGTAGAGTTATGGGAGATGCAAATGTTGAACTGTTCAAATCAAAATTTAATTTTCTAAAATCAATTTTTCCTGAGCTTTCAGGATTCTGTGATGAAAATCTTATTACAGAAGAAAATAAGCACATTTTTAATTCAGAACAACTAGAAGCACACCACGCTTTAATTCCACTAAAGAGAATTTCTGAAGAAGCAGAACAACAAGAAAAAAATGTATTCAGTATTGTTGTTGAAAGTTTCTTTAAAGTCTGTATGCCAGATTTTAAGTACAATGAAAAAACAATGACGTTCGATTGTGAAGGATTTAAGTTTAGAGCGACACTGAAAGAAATTGTACAGGAAGGTCATCATATTTTGGAACGCCGTAACGTTACGGCGATGAACGATAAAAATAATGACGTACAAGAAGTAAAATCTTTTAACGAAAAAAATTGCCATATTGAAAGTGTTAGTAAATTGGATAAAAAAACACAAAGTCCAAAAGAATATTCAATCGACACACTTTTAACTTTTATGGAAAAACCTAAAGGAGATTCGCAAGAAAAACTATTAAGTCTAGGAACTCCAGCTACAAGAGCTGAAATAATTACAAAACTTTTTTCAATGCAATATGTTCGTGAAGAAAAGAAAAAACTTTATGCAACGGATAAAGCTATGTGGCTTTTAACTCAACTTTCAAAAGATAACGAACTTGCAAAAATTGCAAACGTAAATCAAACAACCTTTTGGGAAAATGAACTAAAAGAAAATCCCGAACTTTTTGAACAGCACATAAAAGAATACATTTCCGGCTGCATAAGACCAGAAATCAAATTGAAATATGAAAAGGCAAGTCCTGGAAATTGTCCAATCTGTTCTTCAAGAATTTTGGAAGGAAAACAAAATTTCTACTGTTCAAGAAAAACAGAAGATTCAAAAAGCGACTTTACAATCTGGAAAAACACATTTGGAACAACTTTGACTTTTGAAGATGTAAAGCAAATTCTTTCAGGTGGAAAAACAAAATCAAAATCCTGCAAAAATAAGGAAGGTAAAACTTATAAAGCACAAATTAGACTCGGAGCGGACAAAAAACTTGAATTAATCTATCAAAACAAAAAATAAATGATTGCCGTAACGTTACGGCGATAAAAAGGAGTAAAAAATGGCAAAAAATGCTGAAAAAATAAATGAACCTATTTACGAAAAATATATTTCTATTTCTGTTCCTGACAATGAAGAAAGTAACACAATCGATGTAGATCATGATTTACTTATAGAACATGATTTTCCTACGTTTTCTGAAAAG
>CAYZXM010000095.1:2614-5050 GCA_964482455.1 uncultured Treponema sp.
TTTCTGAAAAGTATAGAGAATTAAGAGATTTTCTTGAAAATTATAAATTGAAATTAATTGATGACATTGATTTGTTGTATTATGACTTTGAAATTACATTTGATAATTACGCCGATGTTTCTCAAGATGAAGAAGTTGATCACGGTGATGATAAATATTTTGAGCGTCATTTTTTTTCAACACTTGAAGTAAAAGAATTCTTTGAAAAACACGATTTTTCCGTTAGTGAAGTTTTATATAGAAATTATAAAAAAGAAAATGACCCTCATCCAATTTTGAAAAATAAAAAACTTCTTACAGGAGGAAAAGATTTTTTCATGGTAAGACTTTCTTATAATTCTGAATTCTTTGAAAAAGAAAAATGTGAAATCGAAAAAGAATCAATGGATGAAACATGTTGTGATTTTTCAAATGATTTTTCAAATAACTTGGATTTAAAACCTTCTGAAAAAGAACGACTCATTTATGGAAAGATAATAAAAAAACATAATCCTTGTCGCTTAAATTATTTCTCAGTATCCCTTTTAATTGCTTTCCTTTTTTTAGCAATAGGTACAATATTTTTTATATTTCGACCAACAAGTGAACATAAAAAAAACGAAAATATTCCTGAACTTTCAAAAGTATCTATAACTAAAGAAATAATTGTACCTACTTATTATGACTTAACGTTTCAAACAGAAAACGGTACAAAACAATTTTTCAATGCAAAATATTTTAAGACTAGCTTTTTCAATTATACGGTTGAATCATATAAGGAAAATGCTTTTACTCCATATAGGACTGACATCTTTCCTAAAAAAATTGTAAAAAGCATAACAAAAATTGAACATATAACTGAAAAAAAATAGTTTTTATTTTATGGCACAAAATTTTATCGCCGTAACGTTACGGCGATGATAAAAAATTAACACTTGATTTAAATTTTGTTTTTTGCTTTTAAATAACTGTATGAAACTTAATTCAAAACAGAAATTTAGAAAAGAACAGATTGAAAAAGCATTAAGCGGACTTTATACCAACAGACAACTGGCTTTTGAGTTGAACCTGTCATTAGGACGTTCAAAAGCCGTAAAACGTAATTATAAAAAATATGGAGAAAAATCCCTTATTCATGGAAACACAGGAAAAAAGCCAGTTCATACAATAACTGAAAAAGAAATCAACAGAATTTTGGAAATAAAAGAATCCACTAATAACAACAAAGAAAAAATATTTGAAAAAGCAAACTTTTCACATTTTACAGATATTCTAAATGAAATGTACGGAATAAAAAGATGCAGGAACACAATTTCTAAAATTTTGAAAAATGCCGGTTATAAATCACCTAAAAAAAGAAGAGCAAACAAAAAAGAAAAAGTTCACGAACGACGACCTCCGAAAGAAAGAATAGGAGAACTGGTACAAGGAGATGCAACTCCGTTTGATTGGCTAGATGACGGACACGTTTATGCTCTTCACGCTTTCATTGATGATGCTACAAAAGAACCGTTGGGTATGTACATGACGAAAAATGAATGTTCTTTTGGCTATTATGAATGTATGCGACAAATGCTTTTGAATCACGGAAAACCAGAAGCTCTTTATGTAGACAAATTAAGTGTATTTTCAAACAACATCCAAAAACTCTCGATAGAGGAACAACTTCAAGGAAAACAAAAAAATGAAACACAGTTTTCAGAAACCTGTAAAAAACTTGGAATAGAATTAATTTTAGCACAATCGCCCCAAGCAAAAGGACGTGTAGAAAGATTTTGGAGTACAGTTCAATCAAGACTTCCTGTAGAACTAAAAATCAGAAACATCTCAACAATCGAAGAAGTAAACAAGTTTCTTCCAATTTTTATGCAAATGATGAAAAAACGTTTTGGTATAAAACCAAAAGATGATACTCCTGCATTTCAACCATTATCCAACAACGAAAAATTAGAACTTGCAAAAATTCTCGCTGTTAAAATTGTACGAAAAACAGATTGGGGCTGCATTTTATCCCTTAAAAATTATCTCTTCAAAGTCCCTTACACTCCGCACCAAAAAATCACAATCTATCTTTCTGTTCAAGATGGAATTTATGGAATAACACAATCTGGTAAAAAAGTAGAACTAGAACTTTTTGATGAGAACTCGTCCGATAACCTTATGCCGCAAGTGTGGAAAGATTTAATAGAAGAATATTTCTTTAAGAACGCAAAAGCAAAATACAGATTCGCTTACAAAAAAAGCGGATAAAGATTACAAACTTCTACAATATGTTTTCCTCATTTTTTGGCTTTCTCGTGAAAGTCTAAAAGCATTTTAACTACCTAGTAAAATCCATTGATTTTTTTCAACAATTTTTCACATAAAATTAAAAAAAGATAACTTTATCCCCAAAAAATAGTAAAAATAAAAAAAATTACAAAATTTTGGGGGTAATGTTATCTAAAAGACTTGACA
>CAYZXM010000096.1:0-5004 GCA_964482455.1 uncultured Treponema sp.
AGACTCAAAATCTTTTGTCAGCAATGGCGTAAGAGTTCAAGTCTCTTCTCCGGTAAAAAAAGTCTGAAATTGGTTTTTCAGACTTTTTTTATTTTAAAAACTTTCCATATTCATAAAGTTGCAGAATGGTTTTCTAAGTTCAATTGCTTCTTGAATATGTTGTGCCAATATATTTTCTGAGCCAGCCATATCCGCAATCGTTCGTGCAGTTTTAAGGCAACTAGAAACCGCTCGTGGCGAAAATCCATTTTTTTGTGCTTCTGTATTAAGAATTTCTTTACTTTCTTCACTTGTTTTGCAATATTCTGCAATTTCTGAAGGAGTTAGTTTTGCATTTTTTTTGCCTTGTCGTTTTCTTTGTGCCAAAGTTGCTCTTGCAATTTCATGACGCAATTCTATTGTAGAAAGATTTTCAGATTCTAAAATATTTTTGTTCTTTTCTGTATTTTCGTTACTTACAGAAACGCGAATATCTATGCGATCAAGCAAAGGACCGGAAAACTTTTTCCAATAAAGTTCAATGGAACGGGCACTACATAAGCAAATCTTTGTTTCTGAGCCATAATTTCCGCACGGACACGGATTTGCCGCCATTAAAAGCTGAAACGAGGCAGGAAACACCGTAGAACGTCCTGCTCGCGAAATTGTTATTTTTCCGTTTTCTATTGGTACGCGAAGCATTTGCAAAACGCTTGTTCTAAATTCTGCGGCTTCGTCTAAAAATAAAACACCATTGTGTGCAAGCGAAATCTCGCCTGGCCGGCAAAGCGGGCCGCCACCGCAAATTCCTTCTATTGTTGCCGTTTGATGCGGCATTCTAAACGGCGGAATTTGAACAAGTTTTTGATTTGGCGAAAGAAGTCCTGCAAGCGAAAGAATCCGAGTAACTGGTTGTGCTTCTTCTGGCGTTAAAGCTGGAATGATTCCAGGAAACTTCTGAATACACATTGTTTTTCCACACCCAGGCGAACCGACTGCAATAAAATTGTGTCCGCCAGCGGCTGCAATCTGCAAGGCTCTAATTAACTTTTTTTGACCAACAACATTTTTAAACTCAAATTCATCTGTGTTTTTTTGAAAAAGAACACCGTCCGTAAGTTCCAAATTTTCAGGAATTTCTACAGAATTTTTAGAATTTTTCGTTTTTCGTTCTGTAAAAACTTCAGGATTTGAAAGAGCACAAAACGCTTCTTCAAGGGATTCGGCACCAAAAACTTTCATTCCACAGACTTCGCGTGCTTCATTTGCATTTGCCGCAGGAACAATACATCGTAAAATTCCTGCACTTGCCGCAGTGGACGCCGCCGCATGAACTCCACGAACCGGACGTACTCTTCCACTAAGTTCAAGTTCGCCCATAATTAAAATTGATGAATCATCACTTGCCGCACTTTCTTCTTTTTTACTATGACTGGCACACAAAACAGAAAGTGCAATCGGTAAATCAAAGCCCGCACCTTCTTTTTTTAAATCTGCCGGCGAAAGACTAATAAGAATTCTTTCTGGCGGAAAATCGTAGCCCGAATTTCTTATTGCCGCCTGCATTCGTTCCCGTGCTTCTTTTACCGCACCATCTGCAAGACCAACTAAATCGATTGCAGGAATTCCTCGCCGTAAATCAACTTCTACAGTTACAAGCGAACCTTCATAACCAAATGGAGAAAATGAATAAATTTGCATAAAACCTTCCTAAAGACTTTTGATTTTAAAGGCTCATTAAAAATTGAATAAACCTTATACCTTTATATGTAAATTTTTTTGCAAATTCGGAAGTGTTTTTCTAAAAAAAAATTAAAAAAGTTATTATCTTGAGTAAATAGTTTTTTTTTGTATAGTTTAAATAAAATATATAACAAAGGAGAAGCTATGAAAAAGCTCGTATGTTTGCTAGCTGGAGCTGCAATGGCAGTTGCATTCACTGGATGTATGTCTATTCAGACAGAGGATTTAGGTCGCTTTACAATCATTTCATCAAAAAACGTAGATCTTACAAAACTTGGAGAAATGAAAAAAAGTTCTGAAAAAACAAAGACAAAAGCTATGAATGCAAAAGGTCTTTTTGTAAGAGACAAAAAACTTTCTGAAGGTTACTTTCTTGAAAATGCATTGGATAGTGCCCTTGAACAGATTCCAGGTGCTGTTGCATTAGTTGATGCTAAAGTCAGCAATGTCCATAAAAAAGGACTTGGGAGAGAACTTTGGGGATATGTTTTTGAAGGAACAGCTTTAATTGATCCTTCATTGGTTAGCGAAGCTGAAATTACTAACGAAGATTTATTCTTTGTTTCAAACGGTTCTGCTGAAGGCATAACATTCTTAACAGAAGCAGAATTCGATGACTTCTGTTCTGAATTCTACGACCTTTAATTTTAATTTAAAAGCGTAAGAACTAAGAGTTCGCAGACTTTTATTTTATGTGGACTCTTAGTTTTTTTTATGTGCGTCCAAAAATGGTTTTAATTCTTCAAAATAATATTTATCTTCAATAGTTTTTCCACCGCAAGTGTGGCCGGGTTTTCGGTCTGCACGAACTTTTTCGCCGTGAAAGTCGCTTCCGGCAGTAACAAAAAATCCTAATTTTCTTGCAAGTTCAAAAAGACGAAGACATTCCGTTACTCTAGCCCCTGGGTGAAAACATTCCATTCCCATAATACCTCTTTCATGGTACTCCGCTAAAGCACTTTCCATTTTTGACCAGGAAAGATACAACGACATTGGATGGGCTAAAACAGGAACTCCACCAGAATCATAAATTGCTTTTATTGCTTGATCTAAATCTGCTCCAACTCGTTCTGTAAAAAACGGTTTTCCACGCGAAAGAAAATTATCAAAAGCCGCCTGTCTTGTTTTTACGTAATGATGTTTTTCAAGCCATGCAGCAAAATGCGGGCGACCTAAAGTTTGATTAGGAAATTCGCTTTGTATGGATTCAACAGTTGTTTCTATTCCAAAAGTTTTCATTTTAGAAACAATAAGTTCGTTTCGTTCCCTACGACTTTTTACAAGAGATTCTATAAGAGTTATAAGACTTTCCGAAATATTTTTTAGGTCAAGAGCCAAACCAAGAAGATGAAATTCGCAACAAGGCTTATTTATATTAATTTCTATTCCAGGTACAAAAATTATATTCTTTTTTTTGCAAGCGTTTTCACCCTCTTTTAGACCAGAAATTGTGTCATGATCTGTAATGGCTAAAACTTTCATACCCTTTTCTGAAACTTTTTCAACTAATTCTATTGGTGAATACTGACCGTCAGAGGCTGTTGTATGTGTATGTAAGTCAATCATAAAAAACAGCATAGCATAAAAAATATTGTTATGGTATAATTAGGCAAAAATATTGAATTTGAGGAAGCAATGCCAAAAATCTTAAATTTTTCAAAAGGTTCAATAGTTTATTTTGAAGACGATAAAGATGCTAAAATTTATATTCTTCAACGTGGTACAATAATTCTTACAACTATAGATCCTGAAACAAAAGTTACAGTTACAAATCAGGTAAAACCAGGTGAATTTTTTGGTGTAAAATCTGCTTTAGGTCGTTTTCCTCGCGAAGAAACTGCTACAGTTTTGCAAGATAGCAGCGTAATTGCTCTTACAGTTCCTGAATTTGAAACAAATTTCAGTTCTAATAAACAGATTATAATGAAGATGCTTCGTGTATTTTCTGCTCAGTTGCGTCAAATTCACAAAAGAACAGAACAGATTCTTGAATCTACGCCAGAAAGTCCGCAAAATGGTATGTACTCTGTTGCAAAAACTTTTTTTGATGATGAACAATTTGTTTCTTGTTATGATGTTTGCCTAAAGTTTTTAAAAAGATTTTCTACATCTTCATATGCTGCATCTGTAAAACAAATGTTTGAAAACTGTCGTCGTATTTTAGAAAAAAGGGGAATGCCTGAATATTCTGAAACCATAGAAGATGGTGCAGGTGCTTTAAGACAGTTTGAACTTCCTGCTTTTGAACGTTTTGCAAAAAAATATGCACCAGGACAGATTATAATTTCAGAATTTGAACCAGGAGATACATTTTATCTTATTCAGCGTGGTTCAGTACAGCTTTTAAAGTATGCTAACGGCAGCACAAAGAATCTTGATATTTTAAAGGCTGGCGAATTCTTTGGAGAAATGGCTATTTTAGATAATTCTCCGCGTTCTGCAACTTGTATGGCAAAAACTTCTGTAAAATGTCTTGAATTTAGTAAGGAAAATTTTGAATCAATCGTTACTGGAAATTCGATTCTTGCAATAAATCTTTTAAAATTATTCTGTAAAAGAATTTATGATCAAAAACGACGCTTTAAGATTCTTGCAATAAAAGATTTACAGGCTCGTATTGCCGACGTTTTTGTTCTTTTAGACGAAATGAATCCACCAAACAATCCGAATGAACGTTCTAGAAAGTTTTTTGCTACAGTGGGCGATATTGCTCATTGGGCTGGGCTTTCTGTGGAAGTTACTCGTGATGAAATCAACAGATTTATTGAAAAACGAAAAATAGAGGTCTATACAGATTTTATAATTGTTGCTAATATGGTGGATATGAAGCGCATTGTTGATACAAGAGGTTCCATCGGCGACCGCAGTATTAACAACCTTTCAAAATAGTTTTTATTGCCAACTTAGCTCACCTGGTAGAGCAACGCACTCGTAACGCGTAGGTACTCAGTTCAAGTCTGGGAGTTGGCTTTTTTCCTGCAAAAACGAATTGCAGAATATATAACAAACATACCCATAATTATTTACTACATATAAAGCATTGAGGATATTTATCTCTTTTTTATGTGACATACATTCACAATCATTTTTTGTGACACACATTCACAATCTACACGTTACCATGTGTCACATACACACGTTACACACTGTAACATTATATTGTTACCAATAGGATTTAACATTAAATACCATTTTGCACGTACAGTACGCGTTGACAGATGTTTATCTATGACTATTATACAAAATGTTTTTTAGATATAATTATCTTATGTCAAAGCAGAT
>CAYZXM010000097.1:0-4980 GCA_964482455.1 uncultured Treponema sp.
GGACAAGTATTTCCTGCGCATGGAAGATGTGGACAATCCCATCATTCCGGTGGGCTGTATTTTAACCATGGTGGGCACCGGCTCTGAAATGAACGGCGGCTCCGTTATTACCAACCACGCCTCCAAGCTGAAGATTGGGCACGTGTTTGGGCCGAATGTGTTTCCGAAGTTCTCTATTCTGAACCCGGAATACACCTATACAGTCCCGCAGACCCAGATGGTGGCCGGTATTTATGATATCTTCAACCACATTACAGAGCAGTATTTTTCCGATACGGACGACAACACTTCTGACTACCTGATGGAAGGTTTAATGCGTTCTGTTATTCATTCGTCCCGCATTGCGGTTAAGAACCCGCAGGACTACGAAGCACGCAGTAACATCATGTGGGACGCCACCTGGGCGTTGAATACGCTGGTGGCCAAGGGCAAGACTACGGACTGGATGGTACACATGATTGGCCAGTCCATTGGTGCTTATACCAACGCCACACACGGCATGACTCTGGCCGCTGTTTCCATGGCATACTACCGCCACATTTGCCCATATGGTCTGCCGAAGTTTGTTCGTTACGCACAGGCGGTCTGGAATGTTGACCCAACCGGCAAAACGGACGAACAGATTGCCGCCGAAGGCCTTTCCCGCATGGAAGCCTGGATGACCGAAATTGGCCTGGTTATGAACATCACCGACCTCGGCGTTACAGATGACATGTTAGAAGGTATTGCCGACGGCTCCTTCATCCTGGATGGCGGCTACAAGACGTTGACGCATGAAGAAATTGTGCAGATTTTGAAGGAAAGCAAGTAAACAAATAAGCAAGTTAAAAGCACCTTATGTCGGCAGAGTATGCCTGACATGAGGTGCTTTTTTTAAAAACATATGCTTGCGTGTTGGATGAGTTTATGATACAAATAAGTTGAGGACAGGATGATACCTTTTAGTTGAATTGGAGCTTTTATCGGAATACTTATGGACCCAACCCACCGTTTTATGAAAAGGAGAACACAATGAACAGAATATTAAAACTAGCGTGGTTGATATTAGCAATATCAGTATTGGCAACATTTCTGATTATTCCTGCCGCCGCATATAAGTACGAAGTGAGAGACAATGGCGGCGGATCAATTAGAGGATATCAAAACGGTTCTGCTACATCCTATACATCAAATGTAAGTTATGCCGGTGCCTGGTCACATACAATTACAGTTGATGGGGGAAAGGGCAAAATCAAATATGGATATGATACGCATTATTTGAACGAAGATTATTGTAGCACGTATCATTCTAGTAAAGCGCATCAAGCTGCCATAAGTCATGGAAGCGGACAAGATGAGAAAGCATATTCCGCTAGCGCTGGTGCATGGACAAAAACTGTATTTGTAAAGCATGCCGCAAAACCTGTTTGGAAATTACTTTACTAAAATTGGGGGAGGGGAGGCTGGTATACCGGCCTCTCCGCCTTTTTTTGAGGTATAACAGTTATGAAATATATCAAAATACTTATTTGTGTACTGCTGATATCTCTAGGTTTGGTTTTTCAGGGAGAAGAATATGAGTCGTACATTAATTCTCTGGGAGAAGCAATTTATCCCAGTCTTTATTTGCAATACGATGAAGTTGAGGTAAATGATTCAGAATCCATAATAAAGGACCTTGTTAAAGAATCAGAAAAATTCAATGTTGCACTGTTTTCAGAATGTAACGAAAGTAATTCAAAAACATGTAATAAGCACACTTTGTACCTGTCAAATGATGCCGTAAAAGAAAAGCTCTATAAAGATAACTATGTAAGAGAGGGCGTTTTTGGCAGTCTTCTGTCAGGTGATTTTTCTGTTTCCTATAAGTCTTTTGATGATTTGACGGATATTAAAAAAATATATTCATTTAATATTGTTGGTGCTGAGAAAGATGTTGACGAATTCGTAAATGCTGTTACAAAAAAATATAATTTCTTCTCGTATGCATCGCGCTCCAAAAGGATATCAAATCAAGAGTCAGAAGTATATTTTATATGGACGGTTATAGGAATAATTATTTTAAGCTTAACGATTTTTGAAATTGTTTCCAAGAAAAAAGAATTTTCTGTAAGATGGTGCTTTGGTGAGAGCAGAGGAAAGACCATAGCAACTAATATAGTGATGGATTTTATGGCCGTTATAGGCCTTTATATTGTTCTTGGCAAACTGATCTCCTTTGTTACACCCTGCACATTTATGTATACAAAATCTTTCATGATTTTGACTGCTGTCTGTATTGTAAATTCTATTTTTTGGATGACATTGCTTTTTTCAGACATAAAAATTTCAATTAAGGGAAAAGAGATAAATAAAAGTTCTTTAGCTTTCGGTGTGATGACAAAAGTGTTCGTCATGTCTGTTGGTATGATTCTTTTGTCTGACTTTATGGTTTCGCTGACATCATTTACTTTCCTTTCTGACCAAAAGGATTTTTTTGAAGAAAATAAAAATTATAGCTATGTATCAGGCTTTTTGAGTGAGACTGATTCAGAAGGACTTACTTTGCCACAAAAAGAATTGAATTTTTACAGAAATGTTTTTAGTAAGGCCAATGCACGCATTCAGATAAAGTTAGAAGGAGACTTTGCATTCGGAAACAAAAGTATACTTTACTTTAATAAGAATGCGGAAAAGTACCTGCTTGAAAACTTAAAAATGGAAACATTCAGCCTGAAAGATGGAACGATTTATACTTTTATACCTGAGAAATACAAAACAGCGCTGACAGATACACAGATTGCTGATTTTAATAAAATGATAACATTTCTAATTGATTCTTCGGAGGGGTTGACTTACAACTATGAGACCATTTACTATCCGGAAAATATAAGATTAATAGCTATGAATAATGGAGAAAGAAAGGCAACTAGTGAGCTTTATAAAGATCCGATTGTAGCTTTGAATACGACTGATGAGGGCCGAATAAAAAATGAAATAACAGGTGATGTAAACATAACAATTGCTAACAGCCACATTATGTATGATTTATCAAGGATAAATCTTGACGAAGAATTATCTGCACTTGGGTTTGATCCTTCTGTTGACTCGGTACTCAAAACAAACATTCTTGATGATTATAATTACAGGTACTCGTCAATATCACATGATTTTACCGTGGAACTTATAGAATCGTGTGTTGCTATTTTGTTGATAGTTATGATGCAATATATTTTCATAAAATCCGAAATGACCTACAAGGCAAAAGAATTTGCAATAAAGAGTAGTCTGGGGTATACAAAAGCAGAAAAATACTGGGGTGTAGTTTTAATTGAAATGATTACTCTGATAATTGCTTTAGCAGTGGGACTTGAATTCGGGAATTCCATACACACAGACTATAAATATGTCCTAACAGCGTTTGCCTTGATAACTGTAACTGACTTTATTTCAATTGCCTTTTTCGTTAATAAGGTTGAAAAAGCAAAAGTAGTAAGATTGATAAAGGGGGCAGCGCTATGATTAAGATTTCAAATTTAAATAAAGCATTTAACTCCAGACAATTATACAAAGGGCTTGATATGACAATAGAAGACGGGGACTTTGTAATTTTTAAAGGACCCAGTGGATGTGGAAAGACAACCCTTCTGAACATGATAGGAGGGATTGAGGATGTTGACTCCGGCTTGGTGGTAATCAACGGTTATGATACATCCAAAAAGAGGGACAGACAAAAAATACTGAGTGAGGAGGTCGGCTTCCTGTTTCAAAATTTTGCTTTGGTTGAGGAAAAGACAGTAAAGCAGAACCTTAGCTTTGTAAAGAAAAAATACAGACAAAATATTGAAATGAAAGACGCCCTTTCGTTCGTTGGTTTGTCAGAAGATGTTCTGAACAAAAAAGTTTATACGTTGTCAGGTGGTGAACAGCAGAGGGTTGCTATAGCAAGACTTATTATGAAAAAATGTAATATCATTCTTGCTGATGAACCAACTGGCTCGCTTGACAGAAAAAATGCAGATATGGTTTTTGATCTATTAAATGGTCTTAATGAAAAAGGAAAAACAATAGTTCTTGTAACTCATGATTCACAACTTTTCGGGAGAGGGAAGATTGAGTATGAAATTCAATAAAAAGAAAATACTTTTAGTTGTGATAACCACTGTTGTTCTTTTATCCCTGATAATCATATTTGCCAGAAAACGACAGCAGGCGTATTTCATTAAAGAATCTTTCCGGGAATATATGACAATTACGGAAGATTCAACTCTGAAAGGAGAGTATTCCAACTATAAAGACGGATATTCTTTCTCTGTTAATAAACCAAAAGGATTATCTTTGAAAGGAAACCTGGGAATATCTGATGAAGCAGGTAACCTGTTGCTGATTGTAAAAGAATATAAAAAAAGCGATGTGACATGTGTTTTATTGGCAGATAAAAATATGGAATATCCACTAATGATTAATGAAGATGGCGAAATGATTGCTGGTTTGTCATACGAGCCTTTTCAGGAAGAACTCTTGAACGAAAATAGCGAAGTCATACAGCAACTTATTATCCAATATAATGTGTGGCAAAAGGCGGCTAGAGAGGAAAATATGAACTGTTTTAATTAGCAATGAATATTACCAGATTTAATTGGCAGATGGTTCGTTTGTAAGCTTTGAAATTCTTGGACGGCAAATTTGTAGTTGTTGCATTATTTGCCGTCCTGAAATGGAATTCGTGTGGCAAACAGAGTGACAATGGCACGTTTGCCACACGACTAAGGTAAGGCCAGCTGGGGCTGAACTGTGAAATGTAGAAGCGCATAAAACATACGTTTGAGAGTTATATGATACAAATAAATTGGAGCAGTTCCTGTGCGCTGTTCATTCATTCTAGTATTAATTTTTGGGAAGAGGTGAGGGTATATGTATGTTAAGAAAAAGAAAAGTCCGTTCTTCCTGGCACTGATAGCTTTGGCTTTTCTGCTAGTTGGCTGCGGAAGCAACAAAGATGGGATTAAAAAGACCTATGAT
>CAYZXM010000098.1:0-4779 GCA_964482455.1 uncultured Treponema sp.
CAAGTTGTTTTTCTCAAAAAAAAGCAGAGAATGTAAAACAAACAGAAGAAAAAGAAAATCAACTAGAAATCTATGAACATAATCAGATTTTAAAGTTTACGGAATATGGTCTTGGAACAAAAATTTTAAAGGAACCTTTTAGTGATGAGGTTATTCATCAGATTCAGACTGGTGATGAAATAAAAATAACGGCAGTTTATGTCTATCCAATGAAAGAAAATTTTTTGAAAGTTGAAGTTTCTTCAGAGAAGATTGGATATATAAGCATTGGAAAAGTTAATCCATATAGTGGAACAAATTTTAGATATGTAGAAAATATTAAACTAGATGGTAAAAATATACGAATTTTATCCTTTGTTGGAAATTACTGCATTGCTGATTGTTTTATTTATTCTCTGCCAAGTGAAAATTCTTCTGTAATACATGTAGTAACTCGAGAAGAAGCTGGTAAATATTTTGATACTTCTGAAATAACAGAAGATTATAAGTGGGTGAAAATTAAGGTAAAAGACTGGATAGGATGGGTAAAAGAAGAATGGATAAGTGTTGATAAAGGTGGAGCTACCTTTGTTGGCCCGGCTAACATTATTCAGTACCAACTGATAGGTCAATATGCACCGAAATTTGAAATATAAAATTAGTATTATAGTTTCATTTGGTCTACAGAATTAATTATGATATAATTAATATTTTCTATATATAAATTTCAATAAAAAATAATTTACTATGTCTCGTATAAAACAGGTTTTGCAGCACGATGAAACCGACTGTGGTGTTGCGTGCATTTCTATAATTTTGCAATTTTATGGAAAAAAGTTCTTTATAGACTGCAGACTAAAATCTTTTAGTTAACATATTAAGAATTATTCAGTTAACATATTAAGATTGAATTAGTTAACATATAAAGATTAGATTAGTTAACATATTAAGAATCATTTAGTTAACATATTAAGGTTCAATCGGTTAACATATTAAGATTGTTTTGGTTAACATATTAAAAACATATTGTTAATATATTCAAACTGTTTTGGTAATATATTTAAGTTAATTTGTTACTGTATTAAGAATATTCTGTTAATGTATTAAAAGTATTTTGTTACTGTATTAAAAATATATTTGTATTATATAAAGAATTTATTAGTATTATATAAAAGATGGTTCTAATACTATGATTATATTGTCAATTTTTTATAATAAAAATTATATTTTTGGTTAATTTTTATTGACGTTTTATTTTATATTTGTTATATTAATAAGTGTAGGACGAAGCTGCTCCCGTCTTACTTTAGCGAAAATACTCCTGCTAGGGGTTATATTTGGGGATATAAAAAAGGAAGGCGTTACTATGGTAGAAAAAACGACAAATCTTTTTCCAAGGAGGGTGAAGGAATTAATGGAAGAAAACCGCTATTCGCAAAAAAAATTGTGTGAATTGTGCGGTATTACGGAAGCTGCGTTCAGCCGTTATATGACTGGCGAAAGACTTCCAAGAACGAATATTCTTGCAAATCTTGCAAATATTCTTCATACAACAAGCGATTATTTAATCGGAAACGATAGTCAGTATGGCTATGACCAGCTTAAAATTCTTCTTGCAAAAAGTAAGGATGATTTAAGCAAAAATCAAAAAATTGATTTGATGAACATTCTTATGGATGAATATAAACGTCCGGAGAATGCCAATGAATAAGGAGATTTAATGAAAGAAGTAGATTTTTCGGCAAATAACAAAAAAACAAAATTTTCTCTTTTGGATATTGTAAACAAGGAAGAGTATGTTCTTCCTGCGTGGCGAATGAATGAAATATTCAAAATTGCGGCGGAGACTTTTTTTACAAGTGATTTTTATGAAGATGATTTTGACTATACAAAGATGATTGCGGACGAGGGAATAAGAATCAAAAAGTATTCTTCATTTGACGCTGAAAATCTAAAAAAATTCTTTAAAATTTCATTAAGTCTTTGGGACGAAGGCGTAAGCTTTTCCTTTCCAATTTTAGAAACTGGAGAGCGTGGAGTAATTATCGCATATAACGATAATAATTGCTCTGAATATGAAAAAATGCTCAGACTGTTGCATGAATATGGTCATGTAAAGATGAAGCATACTCAGCAGAGTATTAATGGTGAAATGGAGGCGACATTTTTTGCAGCTGCCATGTTCACCATTATTATGTCAGAGCAGATGTTCCATGCAGGAAAAAAATTTGTAATGCAAAATGGAAAAGACCAGCTGTTGCAGGCAGTAAGGTCTATTCTAAAATAAAGGAGGTACCATGAAAACGTGCTTATAAAAAAAGCCTGTCACAGTAAGTGCGCCAACACTTGCTAAAACAGGCTGTAAATGGTCAGGAGTTTATGTAAGATCCTTTCCTAACTAGAATTAGAAAATTGTATCATACATAGGCTCCTCTTGTCAAAAAAAAATTTTTAGCTTCTTAAGTCTGTACGGTTTAATGCTAAGAAATTCCACCTGAAAAGCCGTGAAAAATTCGGCACATAATAAAATATAAAAAATAGAGGAGCAAAAAATGCTTACGATTAAAACAATTAAAAATCCGTTGATTACTGATAAAACAAAAGATGGTTTCTGCTTTAGAAGCTCATGTTCACAAACTTTAAGTCTTAATAAACTTGCAGAAGAAATGAAGGATTGGAACTCTTCTTTTACAGAAGCAGATTATCTTGGAATGTTTTCTGTAATGGAAAATATTGTTAAAAAATTCCTTGCAAAAGGCTATAACGTGGAACTTCCTTTTGGAAACGTTAGGGTAAATGTAACGGGAACTTGTGCTAACATTCAGGATAGTTTTGTAGTTGGAAGTGGTAATCACAGTTTGGGACTTTTATTCACAGCAAATTCAAATGTAATAACGGATATAGGGGCTAACTTGGAATTTAAACAGCTTCTTCCAGATATTACAACCGAGGTAAAACTTTACAGAATTACTTCTTTATTGGCTGATGCAAATGAAAGTTCTGAACTTTCTGTACAAGTTGGAAAAATATTGCGTCTTCATGGGCGTAATCTTTCTTTTGATATTGCTGATGAAAATCAAGGCGTGTTTATGGAAAATGAAACAGGCGTTACGCGTGTAGAATCATATATTCGACGCGGAACAAATGTTGTAGATTTTTTTGTACCGTCTTCTGCTGCATCTGGCTCTTACTCCATAAGTGTTGTAACTAAACCTGGAAACACGTATTTTACAGCAACTATTGATTCAGAGATAACCGTGCTTTAAGCAGTCGGTTTTAAGTAAAACTCTTTTTCCCGGCTGGTTTTTATAAGTAAAGAACTGGCCGGGGAAAAGAATATCCAATCAGAAAGAATATTTATAACACGCAAACCTTCCGAAGTAATTCCCAATGGTTTTATTTCCATTCTTCCTTTGCTTTTATCATTTTAGTGCCTTCTTTAATTCTTCTTGCTCGATTTTTAATTTTTTTACAAGCTGCACATATTCTTTTCTTTTATTAAGCTGAAAAACTAATTCTTCACTATTTGTGTAGTGTAAGATACTCACTATTTGTTAGCCTTCGACGGGGGCGTACAGAATTATTGGCGGTAATTCCTATTTATAAATGACAATCTCCTATTTTTTAGATTATAATAGGAGATAAGGAGAAAAAGTAGAAAATGAGAACTTTTGATTATTCAAAACTAACAAACTGCATTTTAGACAATGAAATCTTAGGCTACATTGCAAAGATTCATGAATATAAAGGAAAGCAGGAACTTTTTGTAAAGCAGAAAAAAGAAAAACTCGAAAAGCTTGTTGAAATTGCAAAAGTTCAGAGTACGGAAAGTTCAAACAAGATTGAAGGTATTGTTTCTACAAATGTAAGAATCAGACAGCTTGTTGCAGACAAAACGACTCCTCGCAACCGTGACGAAAAAGAAATTATGGGCTACCGCGATGTGCTTAATATCATCCACGAAAACTTTGAATATATTCCCATCACGCCGGGCTACATTCTCCAGCTGCATAAATATCTTTATCAGTATGCAAATCCTGACTTTGGCGGAAAGTTCAAGAACACGCAGAATTACATCGTTGCAAATCTTCCGGACGGAAAAACAGAAGTCCTTTTTGAGCCACTTTCACCACTTGAAACTCCAACTGCCGTAAATGAATTATGCGAAACCTTTAACAAAGCAATGGCGCAGGAAGAAATTGATTCCCTTTTATTGATAATCAATTTTATAAAAGATTTTCTGTGCATTCATCCCTTTAATGACGGAAACGGCAGAATGTCCCGACTGCTTACAACGCTGCTTTTATACAGGTCGGGCTATGTTGTGTGTAAATACATAAGTTTAGAAAAGAAAATCGAAAAAACAAAAGATTTCTATTATGATGTACTTGAGCAAAATTCACAAAACTGGAAGGAAGGCACGAATGACAACACGCCTTTTGTAAAATATCTTCTTGGAATAATTCTTTCTGCCTATAGGGATTTTGAAGACCGTCTTAACTTAATGGAAGACAAACTTTCTGCCTGCGAAATGGTTGAACGAGCAGCAAAAGCAAAACTTGGAAAGTTTACAAAAAGCGACATTCAGGAAGCGTGTCCCAGCCTAGCACGGCAGACAATCGAAAAGGCGTTGAAACAGCTTTGCGACGAAGGCAAAATCGAAAAACACGGAAGTGGTGCAAAAACATTTTACACAAGAAAAAGTATTTAATGTTTATGGGCTTCGCACAGGGGCAAAAAATTCGCCACAATATTTATTTTTTTTTAAAATTGTGGCACTATTTTGTTATGGAAATAAAA
>CAYZXM010000099.1:0-3328 GCA_964482455.1 uncultured Treponema sp.
AACTTCTGAACAAATTTTTTCTTCATTACTGCATTTGTTTCATTAAAGAACGGAAGTCCGTACAAAACAAAATCTTTATTTTCGATTTTTTGAGCTTTTGAAAGTCCATAGCGTTCTGAAATTTCTTCAAGAAATTTTTCTTTCCAGCCGTCGTTGTCATCTCCAGCAAGATGTTCGCCTTTTGGTTCTATAAAAATCTGAAAATATGCATTTCCTTCATTCTTACTTTTTAAAAGCAGCAGAAAATCTGGAGCAAAGCCCTGTCCATCATCAAAAGCAAAGATTTTATAAACTTCTTCATTTCGTAAAAGACAGACTTTTTCATACTTCTCTTTTAAGTTTCCAAGACTTGATTTTATGAAACAAATCAAATTGCGTTCTTCACTTGTTCCCCAAAAGTTGTCCAAAGCATACCATTCACAAGAAGTAGAACAAATTTCCTTTTCAAGATTTTTATTTTCTTTTGTATCATCTTTGGTTTCGTCAATGTTCAAAAGTTTTTCTTTTTCCCAGTCAAAGCAGGAAGCAAACGGCACAAGGCTAAAGTCTGTTCCCTTAAAAGGCCTGTCATAACTTTCAAGCTGATTCTGGCAATAGACAAAAAAGGCTTCAAACATTTTTAAAAGTTCTTTATGCGAAACATTTTCAATTTCTGTATCGCTTGTAATGTTTATTTTTACATCTTTTATAAAATCAAAAAAATCTTCTGTACTTTTTACAGAAAAACGCTTCCGCAGATTTTCAAAACTAAAATATGAAGAAGAATTTGCATTTAAAATGTGAAGGGCTTTTTTGTAAATGTGACTGAAATCATCTTTAAAATCAGAAAATTTATACTGATAAAAAGAAGAATCAACACTTTGGCCTATAAACGATTCGTCATCTTCTCCGTTAAAATTTACATCATTTATCCGTGAAAATGCAGAAGTCTTAAACTTATATTCAAACGGCAAAAGATTTTTAAAATCTTCAGGTAAAGTTTTTAACTTGCGGTCGGGATTTTCGATTTTTTTATTCACAAATAGATAAAGCTTTTCAAGGTCTTTTTTAACATCATCTTTAACCCGGAAAACTTTCTGAGTTCGGGTTTCTGCAATAATTCCAGTTCGTTTTAATTCTGTAGAAAGTTCGCTTATGTATTTTACATCGTCATCGCTGTAAAAATAAAACTCTTCCAGAATTCTAAGCTCATTCTGTAAATCATTGTCAAACTTGCGTGAATTTCTAGCCTTGTCCTTATATTCAAAAGGAAAATATCGTACACCACGACCAATCAGCTGAACTTCGCTTGTTGTACTGCTTCCGGCTTTTTTAGTTTTAAAATCAGTGTCACGTCCGGAATAAAGGCGAACAATGTCATAAAGATTTAAAACATCCCAACCTTCCGTAAGCCTTTGAACAGTAAAAATTGCCCGAATGTGATTTGAAAAATCTTCAAGACAGTTTAAAAGTCTATCTGTTTCGCCATCAGTTTTTTCTTTTTGCGTTTTGTTTTTCCTGCTATTTGTAATGATTACATTTCGTTCGCCAAAATTTTCCTTTATGTAAGTGGCAACCGTCGAATAAGAAAATCCGTTGTTTTTAATATAATTGTCTATGCGATCAAAAATCTTTTCGTCAGCACTATAGGCATTTGTAAGTCCGCTTTCAAAAAGCTGATTTTGTAAAGAATCCTTAGAAGATGACGAAACAATTTTTTCTATAAAATCAAAATCTTCAGAAGTTACATTTTTACAGAGTTCAAGAAAATTTTTGTAATCCGTCCATGAATCATCAATCGTTTTACTGCGAAATAAAATTACAGGCTTAAAGTTTGCAATCGCTTCTTTTGTTGCAAGCGAATATCTGTACCAGTTTAACAAAAGTGCCTGCAAAATCCGCTCTTTTATTTCAAGATTAGAACGAACCAACCGAATGTGCTTTGTAAAGCCAGCTTCAACAAATTCTTTTAAAGCAAATTTTATAATTATTTTATTTTCATACTTTTTTTGAACTTCTTCATTTTCAGGAATTGTCGCCGTAAATTCCAAAAGGACATTTTTATTTTCTAAATTTTGTTTCCCACTTTTATTTAAAATGTGATGGCAAACGGTGTTTTCCCATGAACGTTCAATATCTTCTTCTCTTGCAGAATCTTTTAATTCGCCAGTAAAAGAAAAATCTGAAAATTCTGTATTTTGAACAGAACCTTTTTTCTTTGAAGTCATTGCATTCATATGGTGGGCTTCATCCCCAATTAAAACAAGGTCGCGTTTTTGAAGGTCAGAAAGCAAAAGTGAATCTTCACTTTCTTTGTAAATGTCATTGTGAAGTTTCTGAATCGTTGTAAATTTTATCTGAACTGTGTCGTCATCTGCATTTGAACTGAAAAACTGAACTTCCTTAAAAGTCAAAAGTTTTCCGTCAATGCGGACATTTTCCGTAAAAAGATATTTTATATGATTTGAATCAATAAAGTTTGCCTGAGTTTTTCCAAGAATGGCATTCTGGTTTACAAAAAATATAAAATTGCGGTATCCATGCTTATAGTAATATAAAATCAGTGCTGCCATAACAAGCGTTTTTCCGCTGCCGGTTGCCATATTAAACATAAGATGATTTGGTGGCAACTTTTCGCTAGAAGTTGATTTTTTTACTCGGCTTTTTTCATTTATTAAAAAATTTTCCAAAGCAGATTTTTGCCATTCATAAAGCGGATATTTTAAATTTTCCGTAATGTATAAAGGAATTTCTGGTACATCGCCAAATTTCTTAAAATTTTCAATTTCGTCACAAAGCATTATTATTCCCCGTTTTCATCTGTGTTTTTAAGGCGGTAAAAATCTTCGGTAACAGCGATATCGTTTTCTGTAAGGGAAGAAGTTTCGTCGTTGCGGTCGCTTGAGTTTACATAAAGCTGATTCAAGTCGAGCATACGGATAAACATTTCTTTTTGTCTTTCCAGAGGAAGAACCTGAAACTTTTGGTCATTTACAACTGAATTTCTGAAGTCTTTTACGCGGACATTGTAGTAAAGAAAATATTTTTTACTTAAGGTGTCAAAAATGCTGACAAGCTCATCAAGATTTTTGCACGCTGAAATAATTTCTACCGCACGCTCATTTTTCTTTGCAAGTTCTAGATAAACAAATGAACCGCCGCCCTGCCAGTTTACGGATTTTGAAATGCCGGATTGGTCGCCTTCTAAAACTTTTTTTAGTCGTTCAACAGAAACAGTTTCTATATAGTCCATTTGTTCTACACCGATATATTGCCGCCCCATTTTGTGAGCAACCGCTGCAGTCGTGCCAGAGCCAAGATGATAGTCGAGAACGATGTCTGAAGGAGA
>CAYZXM010000099.1:3428-4762 GCA_964482455.1 uncultured Treponema sp.
TGAACAAAAATACAGCCGTCATCTCTTAAAAGTTCCTTTGCTACTTCAAGACGGTTTTTCATAAATGTAAGCCAGCTTGAATGATTAAAATTGTCATTATATGTAAACCCATCGCTTCCAGTGTTATACGGCGGATCAATGTAAATCAGTTTAACTTTTCCGGCAAATTCCTTTTTCAACGAATGAAGGGCAAGCAGATTGTTTCCCTTTATAATCAGATTATCTGTGATTGTACCTTCTTTATTGCGGTTAAAGGTTTTCAGTATCTGAGCCGTGCATTTTTTGTTTTCGTCTGCCTGGTATCGCTTTGCATTACAAAAAGCCTTTGGTGCAAAAAGATTGTCAATTTCGTCGTGGGCAAGGGTTTCATTATAGAAAATTTCACGGCGTTTTGCCTTTTTTTTTATAAAATCATTTGTTTTTTCGTCCCATTCAAAATATTCATCAAGTCCGTCTTCTTTTGTCTGTCCGCCTTCTAAAACGCAATCCTTAAACGGAAAATTAAGCACAACTTCGCTTCTGTCGGTTAAAGGCGTGTCACCAAAGTAAAGCCCGATTTTTTTACCGCTGAACTTTGAATAAGAATTACAAACGCTGGAATATTCCAGAATTTCCTTAAACCTTGCAGTATCAAAAACATAAGAATCCAGAACTTTCTTAAAAAATGCTTTTTTAATTGAAGAATCTTTTATTAGCACTTCAAGAAGTTTTACGCTTCCTTTTTCTGCTTCTTCTTTTATTACATTTATTTTGAGTTCGCCGTCGTTTGTTACAAAATCTGGAACTTTCTGCAAAATATTTTCAATTTTTGATTTTAATTCGTTTGTTTCTGTGGAATCGTAGAAAGACATTTTATACTCCGAAAAAATCCGTCTTATTGACGGTATTGTTACTCTAATTGTCGGAAATTTTATAACTTTTAATTATATAAAAATCACTTTAAGACACTTTTCTATAACTTAACGACTGTTATAAAAATTGATTTTTAACTCTTTACTTTTAACTAAAATTGAGGTGAAGATGAATTTTGAAGAATTTAAGCAAATTTATGCAGACAATATAAAATTAAAACGGAATCAGCTTGGATTAAAACAAGACAAACTTGCAGAAAAAATCAATTTATCAGAAAAATATATTAGTGACCTTGAAACAGGCAGAAGAATAGGTTCTTTTGAAACTTTAGTTTCCATTGCAAACGCCCTTGAAGTTGAACCATATGAACTTTTACTCCCGGCAAAAACTGCCGTTTCTTATGACACAAAACGCACTCAGGAACTTATGAAACGACTAAGGGCAAATTTCAGTGAACTTGTAGACACAATGGAAGAGTTTTT
>CAYZXM010000100.1:0-4669 GCA_964482455.1 uncultured Treponema sp.
GCAAGCTGTTTAATTTTCTTTTTATACCAATCACCTTCCTCTCCTTCTGTATATTCGAGAGTTAATAGATATTGAGATTTTGGAAGAACTGATTTTACAAGTTCAAGTTCTTTGGAAGTTATAGTTAAATCTTCGCTATTTTCTTTTTCTATTTCGTTATTATTAATATCGTTCATAAAATGTCCTTTTTTATTTTTTAAGCTGAAAATTTAGAATCTTTGATTAATTGGGATTTTAATTGAACTGTTTCTATAGTTCTCTTTGCATCAAAAATCAAAATTCGTTGACTGCCGTTAGATTCATAAATTATTCCGTTTATTCCCTGCATAAAAAGGAAACTTGACGCAACAATCATTCCACCATTTCCAGCTTTTTCGTTTATAAATTGAATCAAAGAATCAACCGTCATAAACTTTTTTAATTCCTGCTTTTTTGAATCAAAAAATGCTTTTATTTCGTCTTTTGCAATACGTTCATACTGAGATTCATCATCACTTTTTGCTTTTACTGTTTCATCAAGAATCTTGTTAAACTCTTGAATTTCATCATAAAAAAGCATCGTTAATGAATCTTGAGAATACAGACAGTTTTTGACTTTTTCAGAATTATGTTCAACCAATAAATCCAAATTTAAAAACGTGTCCATTTCAGGAATCATGATTTCCCACCATTCGTTTTTTACGTCCAGTTCCTTTATTCTAAAAGAATCTTGCATTGCAACTTCTTCATCAAAAGCTGCAACTACGCCAACTCCAAACGGTAAGAATTCTTTTGTCATATATTTGTTATTTGCAATAAATGCTTTTTGACCACTCATAAGATTTCACTCCTACATTCCTAAATCTTGACCTACATGCATACTGAAAGAACGCTGTCGAAGTCTTTTCTTTGCGTTGTCGTCCAAAATAGACTGTTCTTTTTCTTCCTGCATTGCTTTTGGTTTGTTTGAAAGATTGATATTTTTTGCAAGTTCTTCCTCTTTTGTAAAAATAGGTTCGAGGGAAAAATCAAGATGTGTAAGTCTTTCGCTAAATGCAAAACCGTCAAACAAAGTGCGTGTCGTAATACCAGATATTTTTGGATTCTTTTCAATCTTGTTCAAAATTGAAGAAAACGCCTTATCCAAAAGTTCTTTTCTTTCTGGTGAAAATCTAAAAATTACATCATCTTTAGGACAACTTTGATTCGTGTGATACTTAACCGCATAATCAAAAATAACTTTCTGTTCTGGCATGTATTTTTCAGAAATTTTTCGTAACGTAGATTTATATTCCTTGTTTCCAGGAGCGTTCATACTTTCCTTTGAATTCAAGAAAATATTTTTTTTCATATTTTTATAACGTTCGTTTCTTTCTTCCGCAGTTTCTGTTTTATATATAGTTTTTCCGTTTTCATCTAAACCGATTTTTTCTCGGTTTAAGTTTTCGTTGTAACGATAATTATTCTTTGTGATTTCAGAAACAATCTTTTTTATTCTATCGCTTTGATAATCAGAATAAGATAAATGCTTTCTAAGTTCCTTTTCATTAAAAAGACGTGCAACAGATTCTTCTGTAAATTGATCCAAAAGATACGCTGTTTGATTGTACATACAAAGACTTTCGTTCAGCGTATTCGTTTGGTTTTGAGTCTTTTTTCCGACAAGACGTTCCTTTGGCATTTGAATTGTAAGAGGTTTGCAGTTAAAATTCTTGTTCTTACTTTTTGCAGCAGCATATTCTTTTGGATTGCAAGACTTTAATTCAAGACCAAGATATTCTGCATCTGCACCGTATATCCATAATGTACTTTCAGCACCAATACTTCTTGCTTTAAGTTCAAATTTATCAAAATTGATGTCAACGTTAGAACTGTTTCCGTTTACGATATTAACGTTCACTGGAAACGGTTTTGAAAAATTATATGGCATTGTATGATTTTCAAGATTTTGTTTTATAAGGCTGTTTATTTCCTTATATTCAAAATTCATATCAGCCATAGGGTTATATGTAATTATGTCTTTATATTCGTAATTCATAAAAAAATAAAAAAAAGGATTCAATACAAAATGTTTCATCGCCGTAATGTTACGGCAATAAAACATTTATAATGTAAATTCAAATCAGACCGTTTTTACTTACAGTCCCATTCCCATTTCATAGTCATCATTATGAGCAACACTTGGAGCCTTTGGTTTTGAAACTGGAGGATTTACCGATGCATTCTTTTTTTCAATACCAGCACTTCTCTGCTTTAAGAAATCTTTGCAATAAGCATTTGCATTGCGTGATAAAATATTAAGATTAAAAGGATTAATATGACCGTCAGAATTTTTCTGATAAAGGAATTCAACTGTCTTTTTACCAAAAGAAGCAGCCTGTTCAGGAGTAGCCTTAAACTTTGCACCAGAAGAAACAGCTGCAAGATACTGTCCTAAATATTCAGCTGGAACAGTTGAACTACATTCAATTTCTCCAGCATTGTTTTCTGCTGTTTTTGGATAGAAATTCTTTCCTTCTTCTTTAAGTTTTGCTTTTATGTATTCCTGTTTTTCGTGTTTAGAAATTACTTCAAATTCGTGAACTTTTTCTGCATTTTTTAATTGCGATACATTGAAAAGTCTTGCATGTTCTGAAACTAATTCATGTTTACCAGTTTCTGGATTTACTTCATCACTTGGCTTGCTGTAAGAAATACTAACACCTTTAGAACCTTTTTCAAGCATGATTCTGTCATCGCCAAAAAGGTTAAGTTTTTTATTCATGAAATCAATCGATTCAAATGTAATGAACTCATTGGAACTAAAATTATTTTCTTTTGCAAACTGCTTTAATAAAAGCATAGTAGAGCCACGATAAACAGTACCAGTTACAGGATTTTTTGCTGGAATGGTATCAGCATAACCGTCTTTACCAGGAAGACAGCACAAAGTTCCTTTCTGAATACCGTCAATAATAACCTTGCGGTCAGCTTTAGCCTTAGCAATTTCAAGATTGTTTTTTTCTTCCGCACTCATTGCAGAAGCCATTTCAACAGGAGAATAATTTGTGTTTTGATTTTCCATATCAAACCTACCTACTTTGTTTTTCGGAATGGATAGATTGCGGGAAATCATACCGTCCTTTTAGTTTTGAGTATCACTCTAAAAAGAGTATAAAGATAAAAACAATGTTTTGTCAATAGTTAATTTTTTACTTATTCACAACTTTAATTACATAAGATATAATTTTTTTATGATTCAAGTAAGAATTCCAAAAAAGAATGAAGAAGCCTTTAATCTTTTTGCAAATGGAAACATTTTAGATTATGAAGATTTAGGTACAAAGGGAACTTTATTTTCTTTTTCAGGTATAGTCGTTCTACAATATAAATATTCTCATCACCGAAGAGTCTATATAGTAACTGCGACAGATAAGTCCAAAGAACTAAAGAAAATGTATCTTCCGAACGTTAAAGAACCAGTTTCTTTAATCTACTTTATATGTGGAGGAAGAAGAATAGACCTTTTAAGGCAAGGACTTTTCACACTAGAAAAATTAGGAACTAAAGATATTTATACCCTTCCAGTTTCTTTTTGGCAAAAACTTTCCTGTCTTTTAGATGATAGTACAAGCCATACGACAAAATTAATAAAATCAAACTTGATTTTATTACACGACAAATATAAACAATGCGGAGTAAAAAATGATTAAAGTATATAAAGACATATTAGATAGTCTTGGAATAGAAAATGTATTTCTTACAGGAGAAAATAACGCATTCTGTACAGTTCTTGAGTTTAGTGACGCAGGTTTAGTCTGGACTGTTGCTACAGATAAAGAGTTCTATCAAGATTCTGTAATTTTAAATATCCGACTTAATGGAAACTATTTGGAAATAAAAGCAGAAATAGAACGCTTAGAAAATGGACTTTATAAACTTAGACTTGAAAAATCAAAAAAGAAACACTTTATTTTGCTGACAGAAAAAATACAGGAATTAGAAGAACATCACGAACTTTGGGAAAAAAGAAAAGAAGAACGATTTAACATCGGATTAAATTATACAGAAGAATTTCTACTTTCAAAACCAGAACAAACAGTCATCTTTAATAAAAGACAACTTCCTTGTCTTATCAACAATATAAGTTTTTCAGGAGCAAACATCACAACAGCATCATTTAATGAAAATGAGTTTAAGCGAGGTGGTGAAATATTTCTAATATTGAAATTTCATGAACCAATCGAACAGATTGCAGTAAAAGGAACGATTCAATCAATCGCCATAAAGTCGGCAAAAAATACAAACAAGTTGAAATTTGCAATCATAGCAATACAAATAATAAACCCTCCACTTTCTTACAAAGAACGGATAACAACCTTTATAAAAAAAAGAGGTGCATAATGTTCTACTCAACAAGACATTTTATAAGAATTTTAATAATACTCATTATGGTTTTAATGATTCTGCGAAGCCTTCCAGAAACATTGGAATACGTCCGCAATTTTCTAACTTTCCTTGAAACAAAATTTCATCATATTATGCAGGCGATATTTTAATATTATAAAAAGAATTAATAGAACTTACAAATGAGAGTGAAAAGAAAAAAAACTGTAAATTTACGGCAATAAACTTACAGTTTTCATAAATGCATGAACACTTATAACTTCGTTGATTCTATAATATCACGCATAACCACCAGTGTCAATGT
>CAYZXM010000101.1:0-4562 GCA_964482455.1 uncultured Treponema sp.
TTGCCGTTTGGATTATATTTATAAAACGCCCGGCAAAGTCCGTAGAATCCAAAGGGTCTGTGTAGCAAGGTGGAACTTCGTATGCTTTTTCATACTCGCAAAGCTGCAGGTTTATATTTTTTTCAAGAGATATTTCTTTAGAAAAATTGTTTTGTGCAAAGTTCAAATAAATTACCGGGTATTTTTTCCATGCGTCAGGATTATCTTTTTCTAATTCTTCAATTTTAAGACCTGCAAAAAGTTCTTTTTTGCCTTCAAAATATGCCTTAAGAGTTGTAAGAAAAAGGCTCTTTCCAAAACGGCGAGGGCGGCTTAAAAAGTAAACCTGACCAGAATGTGTAAGAGTGTAAATATATTCAGTCTTATCAATATAAATGTAATTTTCTTTTCGCAGTTTTTCAAAGTTCTGAATCCCAATCGGTAATTTTCTGATTTCTTGCATACTTTTGATTATAACGTCTACAAGGGAAAATGTGTATTAATTTTATAAAACCATCACTGTATCTTCTTCTTAAATCTGCTCAAACTTTCTTTTTTTTCTTGACGATTAAGCAAAAGATTTCTTATATTTAAAAGTAACAAAATAAAAAATATCTAACATAGGAGTAAAATAGAATGAAAATTAAACCATTGGCAGACAGAATTCTTGTAAAAAATGATGAAGCAGAAACAAAAACTGCAAGCGGAATATTTATCCCAGAAGCTGCACAGGAAAAAACACAGACTGCAACAGTCGTAGAAGTTGGACCTGGCACTGACGAAGACAAAGTTACTGTAAAAATCGGCGACCGCATTATGTACGATAAATATGCCGGTACACAGGTAAAGGCAGACGGAAAAGAATATCTTATCCTTCGTATGAGCGATGTTATAGCAGTTATTGAATAAAATAATTTTTAAGCGTTTCTAAAAGGATTACCTTAAGCATAATGCAAACAAATGGTAATCCTTTTATTTTTTTGTCTTAATCTTTTCTAAAAGAAGTTTAGCCTGAACATTTTGTATATCTAACGTTACGCTGTATTCTGCACAAATCTTTGCATTTTTGTAGTCTGATAAGTCAAAATAGATTTCAGCCATTTTATACATTGCATTCGATTTTATTTTTCTTTCAGAAGTTCTTCCGTTCAATCTTTTATACAAATCTAAAGATTCATTAGTTTTTCCTAAAGCATTATAAACCATACTAAGATTCATAATAGACTCATCGCTTACTGCAGTCGAAATGTATTTTTTATCTGAATTCTGTGCACTTTGATTTTCAAAAACGCAATATTCACCAAGTCGTAACGATTCCGCACTCTTCTTAAATTGTATTGCAAAATAAAATGCATACTCGCTTTCTTTTGTAGTAAATCCGCTGACTTTTTGCACAATAGACGACCAAAAATCAGACTCTTCACTTATTTTATACTTTGCACAAACGTATTTATAAAAAAGATTCCACGCCTCTTCTGTTCGGTTTTCTTTTAAAAGAAAAGACATTGCATAATCAAAAAGTACCGGCTCATAAACAGATGGAGCAATCGAATTTTGCTCTAAGGTTTTCCAAATATCTGCTACTTTTTGTAAAACAGTAATCGTTTTATCGGTTTTATATTTATAATCTTTTTGAGCAATAAAAAGATATGGATCCTTTTTTCTTTTAAGGCTTTCATCGATTTTATAAAGAGCATCGCTTAAAGGAATTTTTGGGCGTTTATCGTAACGTTCCATTTCTAAAGTTAAAAGTCCTTTATCCCTAAGTTCCATCTGCACAAAACTTTCATCTGGCGGCAAATTGCTTTTCCATGCAAAATCTGCATATGCAAGAAGACCGGGAACATAATCGGGCCAGGTTTCTGCACAAAACGTTAAAAGAAAATATTCACGCTCTTTATCATCAGAATCTTCTGACCATTTTGCACTATTTACAAAGATTGCAGGTAAAAAATCGTTATTTTCGATACTGCTGTCATTTGTAAGAACAATTTTTCCATCGTTTTTAATAAGAGAATCGATATATTCTTTTCTGATGTTTTCGGCTTCGTCTGCTTCGCCTAACTGGATATAAGAATCCTGCAAAATACTTGTTAAACTAAAGAACGAAACCTTTTCCTTTTTTCTGCCAGAAAGAAACTTTAATAACTTTACAGATTTTTCTGCATAATTAATTGCTTCTGTAAAGCGGCCGGCATCGTACATTACATTTGCCCAAAAGTATCCGTTTTCTGCTTCAAGTATTTTTGCTGTTCCCGGCTGAATTGCAGCGGCATTTTCGTAAGCACCGTTTTTAAGACGCAAAAGTGCACAATTTCTAAGCCAGTAAAGTTCGTTTGTTCCTGTATAGGCATCGTAATAAATTGGAAAGTATTCTTCATTTAAGAAGATTTTTTCCAACTCATTTTTTTCTGCTCTTTCTATTGTTTCCCTAAATACTGCTTCTGAATAAATGGAACCGTATTTTGTTCCCTGTAACTTTTTTCCAATTAATAATGCTTCGCTCGTTCTTTTATTTCTTAAAAGAAAGTTTGAATACACTGCATTTAATTCTTCATTTTCAGGATTTTTTTCTAATGCTTTTATTAAAACTTTTTCTGCTTTTTCTTTTAAGCCGATTTTTATGTAACGCTTAAATATTCCAATTTCGATCCAAGAACTATAAGATTTTTTTTCTATCTTTTTTAATTCTCGTTCTGCATCTTTGTACTGTTCTTGGTTTATAAGTATGTCAATTTGTTCAAGTGCACTGGATATGGATTTTCGCTCTGAACTGCCTGAACACGAAAAAAAAACCGGCAGAAACAGCACGGCAAACGCAATGCAAAGAATATTCCTGCCAAGTTTTTTTATCATTTAAGAGTTTTGCTCCAATATATCTTTTTTTATTCCGTCTAAGATTGCATTTGTAAATTTATGACTTTCTTCTTCGCCATAATCTTTTACAATTTCAACGGCTTCATCAATTACAATTGCTGGTAAAACATCTTTCTGGTACAAAAATGAATAAACGCTCATACGAACAACTGCAAGTACAACTTTGTTTATTCTGTCTATTGTCCATTTTGAAGAAAGATGTTTCTTTATAATTTCATCAATCTGATTAATATTTTCTACAGTTCCCCTAACAAGAAGTCTTGCATAATTAAAAACTTCCTGCTTTTTGGCACTGTCAAGAACATCAAACTGTTCCAATAATTTTTTTTGCAAAGAATACTTTATTTCTTCAGGATTATCTTCATCTTTTTCTGATGCGTCAAAAGCATCTTGTTCCAACCAAGAAAAAGAAATTAAATCTTCGATTGGAACATTTGCTACATCCCAAGAATATAATGTTTGAAAAGCAAGAATTCGGCTTATTCTTCTAGACATAACTTCCCTCTTACCAAGAAAGAAGCTTTGTTAAAGCATCGCCTGTCTTTTTTCGTTCAACATTTGCTTCTGTATCAAGTTCATTTGCAATTTCCTGAGCAGCAACCGTAAAATATTGCATAACTTTCTGCTGTCCCATATAACTGCGAATGTAGTCGTAAACTGTTGTTGTTGAATCCGGCTGAACAATGTCACTTAAACCTAACATTTTTGCATCATATTTTTTAATTACCGTAAAGAAACGGAAATATGTATCAAACTCGCCTACGCTAGAAAAATATCCAACTTTATTTTCAAACAAAGAAAGCAGGTCTTTGTAAGAAATTCCTAACTGCTGTGCACTTACCTGGTTTTTATTGATAAGCACTTCACCAGACTGAAAGCCTGAATTTTCTTTCTTAGATTCAACTGTCATCTGATTTACAGTAAGTTTTTTATCTTTTAATTTGTTGTAAAGGTCATTTGCTTTAACTCTAGATGCATCTGAATCCTTATCTTTTGGAACTACGACCATATAAAGTTTAAGCATATCAGTCCATACAAACTGCGATTTATTAAGTTCATAGAATGCTCTAATTTCTTCGTCTGTGGCAGCAACGGCTTTTATTTCGTTTTCCTTTTGTCGCATAATGTACTGCTGAACCAAAGTTTGATTTTTTAAATATGTTTTATATTCTGCAACTGACATTCCTGTCTGCTGTTTCATAAAATCATCAAGAGAAAGATTTGTCTGCTGTTTAACAATTGCTTCCAAATCGGAAACTTTTGTTACATTGCGACCGATAAGCTGCTGACTTAACTGCTGAAGAAACATTTCTTCAATCTGACTATCTGTAAGCGAAAGTCCTGACTTTTGTGCTGCCTGAAGTACAAGCTTTTCCTGAATAAGAGCATCTAACACTTTTTTTCTGTCATCAACAGAAAGAAGCGAACCTCTCTGCTTTTCATACATTTCAACACGAGTTTTAATCTGCTTTAATGAAATTGATTCATTTTTATTAAGCTTTACAACCGCAAGAACCTGAAGATCGTTCTGTGCAAAAAGTGACGCACAAGTAATTAATGCTAAAAATGCCAACGCAAAACGTTTCATATATAATTCCTTTTTTTCTATTTTGTTCTACTATTGTACACCATAAAACAAACAAATTGTAAAAATAGTTACAATTTATTTATCTAATGGAAGACCGCCAGAAATTACAGCACGAATA
>CAYZXM010000102.1:0-4475 GCA_964482455.1 uncultured Treponema sp.
GCGTAAATGTACAGAGTTCTAATGCCTATGTAACGGCTCATTATTTTTGCAAGTGGAATGATAAACGACTGCAAAAAGACAAATGATAATCTTTTTTTATCTTTATGATTTTCCCTATATTCACCATTTATCGCAAGATTTGAAAGTTCAACAGCAGGAATCGTATCAAAACTTTCATGATAAGTTTGAACCGTAATCAGCCCGCTTCTCAATGAAAAATAACCTGCAAGTTCTTTTGTCGCCTTGTCTTTTACAAGATATGTTCTAGAGCTCATAGATTTTTCATCATCTGATGCCTGATATTTTAGATAATTCTCAAGTCCCTGAGCCCCGTTTAATGCCTTAAAATCCGCAATAAGCTTTTCATTTTCTGGCAATGCAAGAAGATGCTCTATAGAAAAATCTTCATTTTCGATTATGCACTGCTCAATTACCATTAACAAGAACCTCTTTTATTTTAGATTCTTCATATTTTTTAAGCAGGTCATCTTCGTATGGATCTTTTAGCTTATCCAGTTCCTTAAAATCTGGCTTTGGGTGATTTACGATAAACTGATAAACTTCATTGTTTTTCAAATGTTCCTGATACTCTTTTGAAAGATACCGCATTTTACACCTCCGTCATGTATTAACCATATTTTAAATATACAAAATTCTACACCAACAGTATAGCATAAAAAGGGCAATTTCCAGCAGTAAAATTAAAAATAAAAATGTCAAAAAACTCATGAAATGAATGGAAAAATTCCACCATTTCATCAAATTAATTTACTTAAGTCCACCTGCTAGATATTCAAAACTTACTTTTCTTTCTTCTAAAATCTTGCTTTTAAAATCACTATAATCACAAGATTCTAATAATTTTTTTAATTTTTCATCGGAAACAGAAAAATCTACATTTCTTTCATTAAGATTATATTTACTTAAGAAATTTTTTCTTCGATTGTCTTTATCAGCATTTAATGTAAACAAAGGAATTTCAAAAATTGATGCAAAAACACAACCATGAAAAGATGTTGAAATAACACAATCTGCGTAATAAACATAATTTAAAAACTCAATTGGACCACAATCAAATCTGTTTGAAAAATAAAAAACATCTTTCTTACAAATTGGCTTAGAAATTATTACTTTTTTATGTGTTAATTTTGAAAGTCTTTTTGCAAACGAATATGCCTCTGCATCACCATCTAAAATGTACAAAAATATATAAGATTTTTTTTCAAGTCGTTCGCCAACCAATTTTTGCCAGTCTTTTTTATCCAACAACAAAACTGGGTCAATATTTTGCGATATATTTCTATCAGTTATCTTTTGTAGCTGTTCTATACTTTCTTTTTCACGGCAAGACACACTATCATAAGAATCAACATATTCCTTTACTTTTTTCTTTTCATCTTCAGTAAAAGAAAGCATTTTAGGACCAATAGAAACAGCATAAGAAATCTTTTTTGCTTTCTTTACAAACGGAAGATAAAAAATCCATGAAAAATCTAGCGGTATTAAATTCCAAATTTGATCTCCACCAGAAATATAAACATCAAAATTAAAATCTTCTTCCGTTAAATTTTCTTCACTAAACTCTTTTGTAACATTAAGTTTATTATTTATAAAATATTCAAAACGGTTATATTTTTTTGCAAAAGCAAAATAATTCAGTAAAATAAAAACCCTATATTTTAATGATGCTCCCTTAGGAAAAATTGCATACATGTCTTTCTGTCTTTTTGTCCTAAGGTTTATAATTTTATAATCAACATCTGAAAAATTCTTTTTTATATATTCTTGCAATGCATATGCTTGCAAAACAGAACCATAATTATGAGAAGCATGAAAAGTAATACAGCCAACTTTTTTCATTATATTTTCCCCAAAAGTTTCTTGATTATTTTTTTTATTTTTCCTGGAATTATTTTTGATAGAGTTCTAGTAACCCACAATTTTATAGGCGAAAAATATTCCACTTTTGGCACAAACTTTCCGCCAACAAGGCACTCTTCATACACAGTTCTTCGTTTTTGCGGCATTTTAGTCGGATGATTTAAATTAGTATTGAACGCCTTAAGTTCATCCATCGTTGCTTCTTTTAAGTTAAAATTGCTTTGGCAAGTTTCAAAAAATAATCTTCCTTTCTGTGAATTCAAAATAATTCCAGAAACGCCATTACTTGTATCAAAGTCTGGGTAAAAGTTTTCAATTCCCCAAAAATCGCAAATTGAAATATCGCTAACCCGCGATGTACAAGCAAAAGGACATTCATAACAAGAAAGCCTATATGTTTCACCACGCAAAAAACTTGCATAATAAGGATCACAAGAAGCCTCTATTGTCTTTGTCTTTGTCTTTGTCTTTGTCTTTGTCTTTGTCTTTGTCTTTATTTTACCGCCGCAACTCCAACCACAAACATCTTTATCCCTAAATCCATAATAAATAATCTTTCCAGAATTTTTCTTTCCAAGCCATTCAAGATATTTTGTAAACAGCAATTGACTTGGAACTCCGTGACACACAAGGTCAACTGTTAAAAGATTTTCATAATCTTTTCCTAAAAACTTAAGTAATCCTGCAATCTGACACGGTCTACCCGAATATAAAACATTTTTACCACTTTCAAGAATTTTCTTTACTTCGTAAAAAGTATTTTTTACATCAGAAAAAACGTATTTTGAGCCTTGAAGTTTTTCAAGTTCAGATAAAGAATCGATTTTTACTTGAATGGCATTTAAATCTTTATCATAAGCACAACCAAAAACAGTTCCGTTTTTTTCTAAAATATTTTTTGCAAAGGCAGAAAAAGCACCGCCAGAAGCAGATTTCTTGCAAATTTCATCATTTTTATAAACTGCAGCGTAAACTTTCTGTTCGTAATTCTGCCATTTTGCAGGTGAATATGAAGGACATTTTTTTAAACACAAAGAACAATCAGTACATTTTTGTTTATTAACAGATGGAAATAAAAAACCTTCTTTATCCATCGCCATTGTTATGGCATTCTTTGAACAACTTTGCACACAAGCAGAACAGCCAAAACATTTATTCTTTTCTATTACAGATACATTCATTTCTTAAAAACTCTCTGTTTTATAAAATTTAATGCAATCAGCCTTTCAGTTTTCTTTAACGCAATTACAAAAGAAAAAATTACACAAAAAATAACGCTTAAAGTACACGAAATAAAAAAAAACGCAATTCCAGTAAAATTAGAACTTAAAATCTTTACTAAAATCAAACTAAAAAACAAAACTAAAGCACATCTTATAATGACATCTTTAACAAAATCCAAAAAAGAAAGATTTACATTCTTTTTTAAATAAAAAATTCTAAAAACCGTTATCACAATTCCAAGTGCAATTCTTATCTGTAAAATTGAATAAGGATTTGCCCCTAAAATAAATGCCACTATTGAAACTGGAAGATTTAAGAAAATCAGAATACTTACAATTATCTGATAGCTCTTAATCTTCCCAATCGCCTGAACTGCCATCCATAAAGGTCCATTCATTGCGTCTACTAACGAATAAATTAAAATCAGCTGAACGAACCCCACCGCATACTCTGGAACATTTTTTAGCCATACAGAAAGAACGGTTTCAAGATTCAAACTTAAAGGCAGAACAATCATCCACAAAAGAAGAAACGAAAACTTTGATGCCCTAAAAATTAAAGCACTAAATTCTTTCCTTTCGCCTGCTGCATAACTTTTTACAAGTTGCGGATTAAACGCTGTTTGAAAGTTGCTTACAAAACTGTAAACCGCAGTATTCACTTGGTTTGCAATTCCCATTGCAGCATTTACAGTTACATTCGTAAAAATATTTAAAACAATGTTAGTTCCTTGAGAATTTGCTACATTTGCAACTGCACCAAAAAGGCTCCACCCACTAAATGAAACAAGTTCCTTACCTAAGCCCTTATCTTTATTTTTTCTAAAGTGAGCAATCGTAAAATTCTTATTACAATAAATTTTATAAACAAAAAGAATTACAAACGAAACCGCCGTAAGCAAAAAAGAATAGCAAACAAGTTTATCTAATGGAGAGATTTTTAAAAGAAACACAACCAAAAGTTTTAAAACAGATTCAACAATACTTAAACCTGCAAAAAAACTCATTTTTTCGTATGCAATAATTACTGCATTGTACGGAACTCGCATTATATTTGCCAGCGTTGTAACAACCGCCGCCTGATAACACCAAAAAGAAGCCGTCTTTCGTTCCAACGGAACATTTAATTTTGCATTTACAAACCAAAGTCCTACAGTTTCTGCAAGAAAAATAAAAACAAGGCAGATTATTCCATGAATTACAAGACTTACAGAATAAATCTCCTGCGTTTTTTCTTCGTCATTTTTACCAAGATAAAAGTTTAAGAACCTCTGAACACCTGTTGCCATCGCATTGTTTACAAAACTAAATAAAACAACCACACCAGCAACAACATTGTAAATTCCGTAATCCTCTGCACCCAGCACGTTC
>CAYZXM010000103.1:0-4377 GCA_964482455.1 uncultured Treponema sp.
GAATAAAGAAAAAAATTATTTTATTTATAATTTGTTTTTTTAGAAAGCCGGAAAACACTCTTGTTTTTAAATATATTTATAAAAAAAAAAGATAAAAATACAAGACGTACTTATGCTGAAAAGAATTCACTTGCAGATGAATTAAAAGCCGAACAAAGTGAAGTTTTAGAAAGTTACAAAAACGGAACTTTAAAAACTTATTCTTCTATGAAAGAATATGATGTTTTTGTGTCCACTAATTCATACTAAATTTACATAAATAAAACTTTCTCTTTTGTTATAAAAATAAATACGTTAGAAATATAATTAATTTTCATAAGATTTGTGAGATTTTAAATGTCTAATACTCCAAAAATAAGCATAATTATTCCAGTTTACAATGTAGAAAAATATATTCGCAGGTGTTTAGAATCTTTGTTAAAAAATTCAATAATTAATGATTGTGAAATTATTATTGTAAATGATTGTTCACCTGATAATTCTTTTTCTGTTATAAAAAATTTTTTGAATGAACATAATAATCCTAAAAATGTATTGCTATATTCTCATGATTGTAATCGTGGGCTTGCAGCAGCTCGAAATACTGGTTTATTGCAAGCTCATGGAGAATACATTATTTGTGTAGATAGTGATGATTGGGTAGAACCAGATTATTTGGAAAAACTTTATGATGCTGCTATAAAAAATGATGCAGATGTTGTTATCTGTGATTTAGTGATAGAAAGAAAAAACTGTTCTTTAATTATAAAAGAAATGCCTCAGAAAGAGGATTATGTAAAAGGACTACTTTCAGGAAGCCTGCATGGCTGGCTTCCTGAAAAGTTGATTCGTCGATCACTTTTCATGAAATATAAAATTTCATGGATTGAAGGATTGAATATGTGCGAAGACCTTCTTCTTACAAGTAAGGTTTTTTATGTTGCAAAAAAAATAGTTCATGTACAAGAACCTCTTTATCATTATGATTGTACAAATCAAAACTCTCTTACTTATGATTTAAATGAAAATAAAGTTAGCCAATTAAAACGGGTAATAGAAGAAATAGAAGAATTTCTTCCTAACGAATATTTTGAAATTTTAAAAGTTCAGAAATCAAGAATAAAAATTTGGATTTTGAAAGGTCAGAAGCATCCTTTAAAAGAAGATTATGAACTTTATAATTCAGAAAGACTTTCTGAGTGTAAACTTAATCCATTCTTTTCAAGAATTTTTTTTTGGTTTTGCGAACATAGAATATTTTTCTTAGCAAGACTGATTATTTTGGTAAAAAGGTAAAGATGGCTTATATTTCTTTATTTTCAATAGAGTTGTTTTTTTCATATTTTCTTAGAAATAATAAAAAAATTGGAAAAGAAAAATATCTTAGAAATTCTGAATTATTATTTTCTTTTATTTTAATCTTATGTATGACATTGTTTTATGGTCTACGTTATAACGTGGGAATTGATTACATGTCTTATTATAATAACGCAAAATTCAATTTATGGAATAAGCCTCAGCGAGGTACAGGGCAACTTTTTGAACCGGGTTTTAGAGCTCTATATTTTCTAGGTTCTTTTTTTGAACTTCCTGCAAATACTGTTTTTGTATTAGGTGGTTTTTTAATTTATTTTTTCTTATTTTTAGGAATAAAAAACTATTCACAATCTTTTCCGCTTTCGTTATTTATTTTTTTTGCTACTGGGCTTTATTTTTTTTCCTTTAATGAATTTCGTCAATTTATTGCGGTTTGTATTGTTTTTTATGGTTACAAATATTGCGTTGAAAAAAAACTTTTAAAATGGATACTCATTGTTATTTTTGCAATGCTTTTTCATAAGTCTGCATTTGTGGTTTTTCCGATGTATATTGTTGCAAAAATTAAGTTATCAAAGAAAGTTTTTAATACAATTATTTTAATTACTTTAATTTTTAAGAAGATTGGAATGCTAGAGATTTTATGTTCGATATTGTCTATTATTCCAGGGCATTATTCTAACTATGCAGAAACATTGTTATATCTTCCTAAAAGTGGTGGTAGTGGACTTATAGGTTATTTATATTTAATTGTTTTATTTTTGATAAATAACTCAAAATGTCGTTCTTATTATTTTCAATCAGAAAAGTTAAGACCTTTTATAAATATTCTTTTATTCGGAAGTATTTTTGTAAATGTGTTTGCCGACATTTATATGGTTGTTAGATTGATGGAATACTTTTTAGTATCAATAATTGTTGTTTTTCCTTTTTATATTAAATTGTCAAGGCGAGAATCTTTATTATATATTATTTCATTATTTATAATTGCAGCTTATTGTATGAATATTGTTAAATATTCCTTTTTTTCTAATTCAGAAAGTTTACTTACATATCAAACTATTTTTTCAAAATAAAGGTTGAAAAGTGAAATTTAATGATTTTTTAAAAATTTTGGTACTTGATAAAAAACGTTGGGATTTTGAGTTAGGAAAGAAAATAAATCCACTTTTTTTATATTTTTTCTTAAGAGAATATAAAATTGTTGTAAGAAAAAGATTTTGTGAATATTTAAGAACAAAGAAAAGTTTGTTTTTTATTTATTGTATTGAACGTTTTTTATATAGACAACTGACACTAAAGAATGGATGCGATATTCCTTCTAGAACAAAAATAGGTCCTGGTTTTGTAATACATCATTGTAATGGAATAATAATAAATTCAGCTGCAGTGATTGGTTCAAATTTCACAATTCGCGGGGGGGGGGGTAATTGGTTCAACTCAAAAAGGTATTCCTGTTATTTGTAATGATGTAAATATGGGTGTTCATTGTGTTGTAATTGGAAATGTTGAAATTGCCTCTGGTTGTGTAATTGGTGCTGGTGCAGTTGTTACAAAATCGACAGAACCAAATTCTATTTATGTAGGAGTTCCAGCAAGAAAAATCAAGGAGCGAAATTAAGTGAGGATTCTTTTTATTCATCCTTCTGTAGAACTTTACGGTGCAGATAAAATTTTATTGTATATTCTTAAAATGTTGTATAAGAAACATGAAGTTGTTGTTCTTCTTCCAAAAATTGGTATTTTGAATGAAGAAATCAGAAAAGTTTCTTCAAATATTGAAATAAAAATTTATCCTAATTTACCGATTGTTCATTCAAAGCTTTCTTTTTTTGATTATTTAAAGTTACCTTTTAGGATTATAAAATGTATACGATTGTTTGATAAGAAATTTGATTATTGTTTTTGTAATACTCTTGCAACTATTTTGTGTCTTTTTTCTAGATTTTCAAAAAAACGAGTTTTATATATTCATGAAATTATTGCAAATAAATTTTTAAATTTTGGTTTTTCTATTCTTTGTAAATTTGGTGCAAATAAAGTCGTTTGCGTTTCTGAACATGTAAAAGATAATTTATTGTTTTCTAAAAATTATTCAGTTATTCATAATGGTATTCCAGATATTGCTGAAGATTTTATGGAAAATAAAATTAATGCTGACGGAAAAATTCGATTTGCTCTTCCTGGTAGATTTATGCCACAAAAAGGGCAGTGGTTTTTAATTGAAGCTTTGAAAAAACTTGATGATGAATATAAAAAGAAAATTTTGATTGATTTGTACGGAAGTGCACCTCCGTTTAAGTCAGAATTACTTAATACTTTAAATCAGGAAATTAGTAGGAATAATTTAGATTCAATTATTTCGTTGCACAATTTTACACAAAATATAGAAGATATTTATCTAAATGCAAATGTGATTTTGGTACCTAGTCTTATGGCTGATCCGTTTCCGACCACAGTTTTGGAGTCTCTCATGTTTTCTCGTCCTGTGATTGCAACAAATCATGGTGGAGCCAGTGAAATCCTTGAGGATTCATTTTCAAGAATGATAATTCCCGATGATATAGAAGGTTTTTGTATTGCTATTAAGTATTTTATTGATAATCAGCAATTGATAGAAAAATTTTCTGTTGCTGCAAGAAAAAAATATTGTTCATGTTTAAATTTGGAAACTTATGAAAAAAAATTTTTTGACTTGTTTTTGGAGTTAAAGTGATTTTTCGATAAATGAAAAATAAATAAATATTTATTTATTTATGGTAATGCGTTCTACAAGAGTAAATTAGAATCATTTCATCAGATACCTTATATACAAGTCTATCTTCATCTGTAATTCGTCTAGACCAGCAACCTGAAAGTTCGTGTTTAAGAGGTTCTGGTTTTCCAAGTCCTTCAAATGGATTTCTGCAAATATCTTTTATAAGTTCTTTTATTTTTTTTACAATTTTTTTATCAGTTTCACACCAATAATTGTATTCTTCGAAAGCTGTATCTGTAAAACCTACAATCATAAAGCCTCCAATTGAAATGTCTTTATTTTGCCAGTTTTTCCTTCTTCAATGCTTTTTAAAAGGCGAGATT
>CAYZXM010000104.1:0-4345 GCA_964482455.1 uncultured Treponema sp.
AACAAAATCTTATAAGAAGGAAAAAAATGTTAGACTATAAGTTTATTAAAGACAATCTTAAAGCAGTAAAAGAAAACATTAAAAACAGAAATATGACAGCCGATGCCGATAAAGTTGTTGAACTCTACGACAAACGCACTGCCCTTGTTACAAAACAGCAGGATTTGCAGCAGCAGCGAAACGAAAACGCAAAATCTATGAAACAAAAATTAGATGATGCAAAAAGAGCGGAATTAATTCAGGCTGGTAAAAAAATCAAGGAAGACATTGCCGAAGTTGAAAAAGAACTTTCGCAGATTGAAGTTGACCTTGAAGAAGCTGCTCGTCAGATTCCAAATATGATTCACCCGGATGCTCCAATCGGAAAACTCGATACAGAAAATCTTGAAGTAAAAAAAGTTGGAACTCCACGCAAATTCGATTTTGAACCAAAAGACCATGTTCAGATTGCAGAAGAACTTGACCTTCTTGATTTTGACAGAGGAACTAAAGTTTCTGGTCCTAAGTTCTATTACCTTAAGAATGAAGCCGTTTTCCTTGAACAAGCCTTAATTCAGTATGCGTTAAATATTTTGCGAAAACACGGATTTGAACTATTTATCACTCCAGATGTTGCCCGCGAAGAAATTTTAAAGGGAATCGGTTTTAATCCACGCGGAAACGAATCGAACGTTTATTCAATCGAAGAAGAAGGCACTTGTCTTGTTGCAACTGCAGAAATCACACTCGGCGGTTACCATTCAGGCGAAATCTTAGACAAAGCAAAACTTCCACTTATGTACGGCGGACTTTCACACTGCTTCAGACGCGAAGCCGGTGCTGCAGGTCAGTTCTCTAAAGGACTTTACCGCGTTCATCAGTTTGATAAAGTTGAAATGTTTGTTTATTCAACACCAGAACAGTCAGACGAATTGCATCACAAACTCCGAGAAATCGAAGAAGAAATTTTTACAGGATTGGGTCTTCCGTTCCATGTTGTAGACACATGCTCAGGCGACTTAGGTGCTCCTGCATACAGGAAATGGGACTTGGAAGCATGGATGCCAGGTCGAAACGGCGGCGAATACGGCGAAGTAACTTCAACTTCAAACTGTACGGATTATCAGGCTCGCAGATTAAACATCAAATACAAAGATGATGACGGAAAAAACAAATACGTTCACACTTTGAACGGAACTGCAATCGCTGTAGGACGGGCAATGCTTGCAATCTTAGAAAACTATCAGAATGCAGACGGCTCGGTTACAATTCCTGAAGTTCTAGTTCCATTCTGTGGATTTAGCAAAATTGAACCAAAAAAGAGGTAGCAGATAGTATGCAAAAAGACAAACACACAAAAGGTATCTATTATATTCTTGTTATGTTTGCCATTGTTGCACTGGGAGTGTTCTTAAAACTTTCTTCAAGTTTTACGCTCCCGGTAACAGTTGCAATTTTAGTTTCATGCGTTTTTTATCCAGTTGTAAAAAAACTGAACGAAAGAATAAAAATCCCTTGGGTTTTAGGAACTTTAATAACAACTTTAATTTTTGTAATTATAATCTCGTTACTTATAACTATAATGGGAACAAGCCTTACTACAATCGTAAGTCAATATTCTCGTTATGAGTCAAAGTTTCTTTCGATTTATAAAGTTTTTGCAGAAACTTTTAATTTGCAATTTAATTCCGAACTTTCATTCTTTGAAAATCTTTGGTCGCAGTTAAAAGTCAGGGAATTTGTTCAATCTGCTGCAATTAGTTTTTCAACGGACATTATTTCTGTTTCAAAAAGCCTTTTACTCGTTCTTCTTTTAAGCGTTTTTTTACTTATAGAAATGAAGAACGGTCATGAAAAAATTGATGCAATGTTCAAAGGAAAAGTTCAGGGCAGAGTTGTAACAATCGTAAAAAAGACGATTCCCGAAGTAATGCGTTACCTTTCAATAAAGTTTTTTATATCGCTTTTAACCGCAGTTCTTGTTTATTTTTCTATAATTCTTATGAAACTGGATTTTGCGATAATGTGGGCGTTTATTTCGTTTATTTTAAACTTTATTCCAACATTCGGTTCAATTCTTAGCGTAGGTCTTACAAGTATTTTTGCACTTCTTCAGTTTTATCCGCATCCGTTTGCACCGATTTTCGTTCTTGTTTCAATGACGCTCATAAATTTTGTACTTGGAAACATAATCGAACCTAGAATCGAAGGAAAAAATCTTGACATTTCACCTTTTGTAATTCTTGTAAGTTTAAGTTTCTGGGGCTGGATGTGGGGTTTTGTAGGAATGATTATCGCAGTTCCTCTTATGGTTATGATAAAAATCATCTGCGAAAATGTTTCGTACCTGCACCCGATTGCAATTCTTTTGGGAAACAAAACTGACGACACCTTAAAAGAACTTTCTGATGTAGAACCAGAAGAAGAAGATTTAGAAAAAGAAGAAAATAAAAAAAATTAAGCAGAAAAACGCAAAAATGGCTCGTGAACATTTACTCATGAGCCAAAAATGCGTTGGGGAACTCGTGTACATTTATTAAAATCAAACCTATGCGTTTATCTGTTTGTAAAAAAATTGAAATTTGCTCTGCAGATTCTTACACAAACAAAGTGCTTGTTGCCTTTTCATAAAGAAAACGGCAGTCTTCTTCCTGAAGCATTGTATAAATACAGTCTGCGGCAAATTTTGTGCCATCTTCATTCTTAAAAAGGTTAGTAACTTTACAGGTAACAAAAATTTTTCTTACAATGCTTGTTGTATCTTTTAATGCAAAAGACATTTCAAGCGGATATTCTGAATCTTCGGAAAGTTCAAACGCTTCGTTTTTTTCAAAACCCAAAATAATTCGTTCGTGGTCTACAAAAAGAATTTCAAAAGGCTTAACTCTACCCTGCACCGCTTCCACACGTTCTATTTTTGGAAGAACCATATACTGACAAATATTTATAAGCCTTAGGCCATTTCCTGCCGAATGCTTATCTTTTACATTCTGCACATATTCTTCAAGAAGTTTTTTTGCACGCTGCTGATTTTCTAACTTTATGGAACTCCATTTTGGATGAACAAAAAGTTCAACACTTTCACACGGAACGCAAGGGAATTTAGACGCTCCCTTTTCACTTACAGAAAGAACCAGTAAAGCCGTAAAATCATATTTTTTTTCTGCGTAAAAGTCTGGAACGCGGTGAATTTTTTCTGGAATTACAAGTGCATAGCCCGATTTTATGCTTTTTAATGTTGAAATAAAATAAAGGCCGGCACTATTAAAATAAAATTCAACACGCACCAAAGAATCAACATATTTTAGCATTGCATCCGGTAAATCATTTAAAAGAATTATTCCTTCTTTTAACACAGAAATATTTTCCGCCTTAAAAAGAACTGGAACAACAGCACATTCTTTTGATTTTATTTCATCAGTTTCTGATTTTTCGTTTTCCGGCGTAATTGTAACCGGAACATTTCCGTCTAAAAGGTAGCGAAGAACTAATTCACGTTCAATTCCAGAAAGAGAGTTTGCCTGCATCTTACTTTCCCCACTTTTTAATTATAATTTGACAGATTTTAAAACTTTCAGTTTTATCCATAATAATCTGAACATCCATAAAACCTTTAGAATTCATAAAACGAATCGGAGTACACACAGAATTTTCATCAATAAATGGTTCCCCATAATATACGTTTGTAAAAAGTTTTTTTTCGTCATCGGACGGAAAATCCTGCAAAAAGTTTTCTTTCCATAAAGTTTCAACATCATATTTAAAAAGAATCAAAGTAAATATTGAATTTTCACAAATCAAACTTTCGTCAAAAACCCAGGAAATTACATTCTGACTGAATTTTTCTACTGTATTTTTTACTTCTGAAGTAAAAAGAGTTGTATCAAGGCTGGAAAAACCTTCAATTGCCGGATAAATAGGAACATTTTCTACATCAGAAAGAAGAACAATCATAGGATTAAGGTTTAATTTTGAAGAAACATCCGTCATATTAGAAATTTTTCTTGTAAGTTTTATTCCTTCGCATTCCCTAGTCCATAAAACATCTTCGGCTCTTTTTTTTACACTTGCTTTAAGAGTTTCTTCTGAACCAGAAGACAAATCCAAAACCGCTTCAGATGAACAAGAGAAAAAAAACATACTATATGCAAAAAGCAAAAGAATCAGTAAAAAGTTATTTTTTCTACACATTTTTGTTATTATAACCCATTTTTCTTCATTATTGAATAATAATAATTTTCTCATTAAACTTTTTTTATACATTTCATTTCATATTATTTTTTAAGGAGCATATAAATGGCTTTAACACTTGCAGAAAAAATTCTTCAGGCTCACATAATTCCTGAAGCTTGTTCTGAAACACCAT
>CAYZXM010000105.1:0-3843 GCA_964482455.1 uncultured Treponema sp.
AATCCTAAAAAATGTATGGTTTGTGGTAAATGTTCTGGAACTTGCCCAAATTATGATTCTATGGAATATCACCCGCATCAGTTTGTTCAAATGGTAGAAAACGGTGAGCTTGAACCACTGTTAAAAACAAAATCCATTTATGCATGCCTTTCTTGTTTTGCTTGTCTTGAACGATGTCCTCGTCAGGTTGAACCGGCAAAATTAATCGATGCAGTGCGTCAGTATGTTGAAGGTCAAAGAGGGCCTCATCATTTAGATCCAAATCAGGTTCCTGAATATTTAGATGACGATATTCCTCAGCAGGCTCTTATGAGCGCTTTTAGAAAATACAAAAAATAAGGAAGTGACAGATGGAAAGAATTGGTGTTTTTGTATGTCACTGTGGTACAAATATTGCAGGTACAGTTGACGTAGCAAAAGTCGCAGAAGAACTTGGAAAAGTAAATGGCGTTGTTTTTTCAACTCATTATACTTATATGTGTTCATCTGCTGGTCAACAAATGATTGAAGAACACATCAAAAATGATAAATTGACTGGTGTAGTTCTTTGTTCATGTTCTCCTCGAATGCACGAAAAAACATTCCGTGGTTGTGCAGAAAGAGCTGGATTAAATCCGTATAAAGTTGAAATTGCAAACATTCGTGAACAGTGTTCATGGGTTATGAAAGATATGGCACAGGCAACTGAAAAAGCGATTGCCTTAGGTAAAGCTGCCATTGCAAAAACTATTCTTAATACACCTTTAATTCCTGGTGAAACTCCAATGACAAAGCGTGCTCTTGTTATTGGTGGTGGTATTGCCGGAATTACAGCCGCACTCGACATTGCAGATGCAGGGTTCCCAGTTGACATTGTAGAAAAAAATGTTACAGTCGGCGGAAAAATGGCTATGCTCGATAAGACATTCCCGACCCTTGACTGCGCATCTTGTATTGTAACTCCAAAAATGACAGAAGTAAGTCAGAATCCTAACATTAGAATTTTGTCTTATTCGGAAGTTTGTGGCGTAAAAGGATATATTGGAAACTTTTCAATCGATATTAAACGACATCCGCGCTATGTAGATGAAACAAAATGTACAGGTTGTGGAGCTTGTATCGAAAAATGTCCGAATAAAAAAGTTCCAAATCCGTTTAACTTAAATCTTAATAATAAAAAAGCAATTGATATTCCGTTTGCTCAGGCTGTTCCAAAAGTTGCAAACATCGATGCAAATTATTGTCTTCACATGAAAGGATTAAAAAATGGAAAAGACAATGTCTGCGGATTCTGTGAAAAAGCCTGTGCCGCTGGAGCAATCAATTTTCATCAGCAGGAAGAAATCATTACGGAAAAATACGGTGCAATCATCGTAGCAACTGGTTACAATCCGATTGATCTTTCAAAATTTGATGAATATGCTTACTCTCAAAGTCCAGATGTTGTTTCTTCACTTGAATTTGAACGACTTTGTAATGCGTCAGGTCCTACAAATGGTCATCTTCTTCGTCCTTCAGATGGAAAAGAACCGAAAAACATTGTATTTGTTCAGTGTGTAGGAAGCCGTTGTTCTGCTGATTCTACTAAAGGTCATGAATATTGTTCAAAAATCTGCTGTATGTATACGGCAAAACATGCAATTTTAACTCGTGATCATTATCCTGATACAAACATTACAGTTTTCTATATTGATGTCAGAACTCCAGGAAAGAACTTTGATGAATTCTACCGCCGTGCAGTTGAACAATATGGTGTTCACTACATTAAAGGTCAGGTTGGAAAAGTTACTCCACTTTCTGATGGAACGCTTGATGTTCAAGGTTCAGATTTGATTTTGAACAAACAAGTTCACATTAAGGCCGATATGGTAGTTTTAGCTGCAAGTATTGAAGCTGATAAATCTGCCCGACCTCTTGCTACTATGCTTACAACTTCTATGGATACGAACGACTTCTTCCTTGAAGCTCATGCAAAACTTCGTCCTGTAGAAAGCCCTACTGCCGGTATTTTCCTTGCCGGATGTTGTCAGGGACCAAAAGACATTCCTGAAACTGTAGCCCAGTCTTCTGGTGCCGCAGCAAAAGCAATCTGTCTTTTGATTAAAGATAAGCTTAAAAACAATCCTTGTACTTCTCAGCCGGACGAAAATGCTTGTAACGGTTGTGGACAGTGTGCAAATGTTTGTCCTTATGGTGCAATCAGCTATATTGAAAAAGATTTCCGCGGTCCAAACAGAACTACAATCACTCGACGCGTTTCTCAGGTAAACTCTGCAATGTGTCAAGGATGCGGTGCTTGTACAGTTGCGTGTCCTAGCGGTGCTATGGATCTTAAAGGCTTTAGCAATAAGCAAATTTTAGCGGAGGTAGATTCAGTTCTGTAATTTGTAAATGTTTTACATTCATAAATTATACTGAAGAAATTTTATGGAAAATAATAAGAATTCTAACTGGACACCAAAAATCGTTGCTTTCTGCTGTAACTGGTGTTCTTACGCTGGTGCAGATTTGGCCGGCAACAACCGACTTGAATATCCTGCAAATGTAAAAATCATTCGCATTCCGTGTTCATGCCGTTTAAATCCGCTTTTTATTTTGCGAGCCTTTCAGCGTGGTGCTGACGGCGTAATCTTGTGCGGATGTCATCCTGGGGACTGCCATTATTCAACGGGAAATTATTTTGCCCGCCGAAGAATGACTCTTCTTTTTAGCCAGCTCGACTTTTTGGGAATCGAAAAACAACGTACTCGCGTAGAATGGTGTTCTGCCGCTGAAGGTGTACGCTTTGCCGGAATTATGAACGACTTCGTTTCTCAGATTAAAGAACTTGGCGAATGTAAACGCCTGGAGGATGTACGATGCAAGATGTAGAAAAGCAATTAATCGAAAAAGCAAAAACATTACTTGCAGAAGGCAAAGTTCAGTATGTTGTCGGATGGAAAAAAGGTCTTTTTGACGATGACGTTACTCCTTCAATCTTTCATTCTGCAGAAGAATTAGATAAAGATTTTGTATTCAATAAATATTGTGCTGCAAACCTTTCAAAATATCTTGTAAAAATTACAAAAGATATTGAAATCAAAAAAAGCACAACAAGAATGAACAATACAATGGCAAAACAGCGTGATCCAAACGCTAGTGAAGCTCCTATTCCACAGGAAATGGTTGCAGTTTTCTTAAAGCCAGCTGATACACATTCGTTTACTCAGCTTTTAAAAGAAAACAGAATTAAACGCGAAGATGTTTATGCAATCGGCGTTCCATGTCAAGATGAACTTGACGGAAAAGAAGTTTGCGAAAGTTGTGCCGGAAAAGCTTCAATTTCTTGTGATGAATACATTGGATTAGAAGAAAATCGTGTAAGCGGTACTTCAAATCGTCTTTCGGTAGTTGAAAAATACGAAAAAATGACTAGCGAAGAACGAAGTGCATTCTGGAAAGGCGAATTTTCTCGCTGTATCCGTTGTAATGCCTGCCGAAATGTTTGCCCGGCTTGTACTTGCGAAAAATGTGTATTCGACAACAACAAACTTTATACAACTCAAAAAGTTGCAGAAACAAGTTTTGAAGAATCGCTTTTCCACATTATCAGAGCTTGGCATGTTGCCGGTCGCTGTACAGATTGCGGCGAATGTTCACGAGTTTGCCCTCAGAATATTCCGCTTTATCTTCTTAACCGAAAATACATTAAAGATATTAACGAAATTTACGGTGAATACGAGGCTGGTTCCGACATGGAAACAAAACCGCCTATGCTCACATTTAAAACTGATGATGCGGAAACAAGCATTGTCTACAATCGCTCAAATGACGGAGGTGAACAATAATGCTTAGTATTTCAGCAGAAAAAATTGATTCATTATT
>CAYZXM010000106.1:0-3793 GCA_964482455.1 uncultured Treponema sp.
TGTAAACTTCGCCGTTTTTGTTGATGAGTTTTGCACCAAGAGAACGAACTTTTTCAGTTACGAGTTTTCCTAAAATCTGTGTCGGGTAAGCGGCTCCAGTCGGGTGATACTGTAATGAATCCTGATACAAAAGTTTTGCACCTGCACGGTATGCCATAACAAGACCGTCGGCTGTTGCACCGTAGTGGTTAGATGTTGGGAATCCCTGATAGTGCATTCGTCCGGCACCACCAGTTGCAATGATTACAACTTTAGCTTTTGCAATGCGAACTTCGTTTGTTTCCATATTAACTAAAACGGCACCGCAAGCTTCGCCTTTGTCATTTTTAATGATTTCGATTGCAGAAGTAAAATCTACAACTGTAATGTCATCTTTTCGGTTGAAAGTTTCATCGCGGAGTGTACGCATAATTTCTGCACCAGAATAGTCTTTGCAGGCGTGCATACGCTTTCGGCTAGTTCCGCCACCGTGAGTTGTAATCATAGTTCCGTCTTCAGCTTTATCAAATTCAACGCCAAGATCGTTCAACCATTTAATTACAGAAGGAGCTTTATTTACAAGTGTGTAAACCAATTCTGGTTTTCCGTCAAAGTGTCCGCCACCAAAAGCGTCAAGATAGTGCTGAGCAGGAGAATCGTTTGGCTTATCTGCAGCCTGAATTCCACCTTCAGCCATCATTGTATTTGCATCTCCTACGCGGAGTTTTGTAACTAAAAGAACTTTTGCACCAGCTTCGCTTGCCATGATTGCAGCACTAGTTCCAGCACCACCGCCACCGATTACCAAAACATCAGATTCATAGTCAACATGATTTAAATCGATGTGTTCAGGTTCAATTCTTGGTTTTGCCTGAAGCATTTTTGCAAGTTCAAGAGGAGCTTTCTGACCTTTGTTTGGACCAATTTTTAATTCTGTAAACTGTTCCTTAATTCTATCCGGGTGGAACTTTAACAACAAATCGTCTTTCTGTTCAGCTGTAAGACGAGCATGTTCAAATTTTAAATTTTCTTCACGTTTTTCTGCAACGATTTTTGCAGCATCATCAAGGTAATTTCCGTACATGTTTTACTCCTATAGCCTTATTTTTCGATTTCGCGGTTGTTATAAAGATTTTTAATCTGTTCTTTGTCGCCAGTTGACATTTCAACGAACTTTTTGATTGCTTCTTCGCACGCACCAGAATCGATTTCGGCAACGCGGTCAAGAAGATGCTGACTCTGTGGCTGAATGTATTTTCCGTTTAAGCGTCGAGCAAGTTCTGCAACCTGTGGGTGACTGATTCCAGCAGGACAACGAGAAGAACAGCATCCGCACATTACACAGTCGAATGAAAGGTCTGCACATTTTGCAAAATCGCCACGCTGAGCATAAGCGATGTACTGCATAGTCTGAAGATTTTGCGGGCAGGCACGAGTACAAGCGTTACAACCTACGCAAGAATAGATTTCCGGGTAAAGCTGCATCATTACAGCCTGTTCCGGTTTAATTTTATTGATGTCGTAAACCTGTTTTACAAGTGGGAAGAATGGAAGAGTTGCAATGTACATGTCATTTTCAACTTTTTTAGAACAAGCCAAGCAAGTCTGAAGCTGATTCTGACCTTTAATTCTGTAGATTGTTGCACACGCACCACAGAAACCGTTTCTACATCCACAGCCACGTTTTAGCTGATAGCCAGCGTATTCCATAGCATTCATAATTGTTAATTCAGCAGGTACATCATATTTTTTACCAAAAATATAAATTGTAGCCATTTCTTTATCTGCCATAAGTTTACTCCTAAAAGGGATGTTCCTGATTTTACGGAACTTAATTCTTTTTTCCTAAAATTGAAAAAAGTCGTTTCGAGCTTTCAAAAAGAAAACCCGAAAGCAAAAATACGATTAGTATTCTGGTGGTAATTCGCCAAGCTGGTCAAAACTGAAAACCGGACCATCTTTACAAACGAATTTATCGCCGATGTTACAACGACCACATTTTCCAATTCCACATTTCATTCTCATTTCCATTGTGGTGAAAACCTGATTGTCCTTGAATCCTAATTTTTTAAGATTATCAAGTGAAAGGTGAATTAAAATCGGAGGTCCACACATAATTACAGTCATACTAGGATCAGGATTTAATTCCGTTACGAACGGCGGAACAAAACCAACATGACCTTTCCAAGCTTCTTCTGGGCGGTCGATTGTTAAATCAATTGAACAGTTTGGCTGTTTCATCCATACATTCTGCATTTCGTCAAGGCGAACCAAGTCTGCCATTGAACGGCTTCCGTAGATTACCTGGATTTTTCCGTAATTTTCGCGGTGATCCATCATGTAATTTACAACCGAATGAACTGGAGCAATTCCAATACCACCAGCGATTACAAGAATATCTTTTCCTTTAAGGGCCCCTTCAACTGGGAAACCGTTTCCGATAGGTCCGCGAACGCAGATTTCTTGTCCGATTTCTGCATTATGAAGCCATTCTGTAACGATACCACATTTTTTAATTGAAAATTCCATGTGAGTTTTCAAAGTTGGAGAAGATGTAATAGAAATCATTGATTCGCCAACGCCAGGAACGATGAGCATTGCACACTGACCTGGAATGTGTTCAAATAATTTTTTTCCATCAAGACCGACTACGCTGAAAGTTTTTACATCAGGAGTTTCTTGTTTAATGTCAATAATTTTTCCAACATAAGGGATAAATGATTCTTTAGTTTCCATTATTTATCTCCTCCAATGTCATTAGTTTCTTGAACTTCTTTAATGACTTTTACTATGTTCATATTTACCGGACAACTTTCGATACAACGGCCACAACCTACGCAACCAAAAAGTCCTTCGTGAGCCATCGGATAGTACATCAATTTGTGCATAAATCGCTGGCGGCTTCGTTCTTTTTGTGTAAGACGAGGATTTGCAGCGGCCATCTGAGTAAAATCGTTGTACATACAAGAGTCCCAGCAGCGAATCTGACGAACGCCTTTTCCAGTGTCAAAATCGCGAACATCAAAACACATACATGTAGGGCAAACATAAGTACAAGTTCCGCATCCTACGCATGGTTCTGCAATTTTTGACCAGATTTTTGAGTTGAAAATCTGAAGCATGTCTTTTCCTTTGAATTTTGAAAGGTCAAGATGTGCAAATGGAAGTTTTTCAACTTTTTCCTGAATTTCTTTTTGAGTTTTTTCTACGGATTTTTCATCTGCTTCAGAAAGTAAAGATTTTACATTTTCAATTAATGCTTTTCCTTTTTCTGAGTTAGCTTTGAAAAAATATTTTCCGTCAGAAAGCCAACAAGAAACATCCCCTGTTGAACCGTTTTTATCTTTAGAAAGAGAAGCGTCAATCTGATAAGTTGAACAGAAACAAGATTTTTCCGGGTCATTACAAGCTAAAGTGATTACAGTTCCGTGTTCGCGTCTGTTTTTATAGTAAGAATCAACTGGATTCATATTAAGGTAAACATTATCGATGATTGTAAAACCAACTGCATCACAAGGACGAACGCCAAAAATTACAAAATCTTCGATTTCTTTTCTAGGATCTGTAACTTTAACTTCTTTTCCATTTAATTCGTAAGAAACCATATGTTCTGTTTTTGGAAAGAAAAAATCTTTTGCAGAACGAACAGTTTTTAATGCAGAAGAAAGTTTTGTTCCTTCCTGCCATTTTTGAAAATCTGATTTACCAGTTTTATTTTCTACGGGCAGATACAAAGGCTGTTTTTCGGCAATTTTTGCGAATAATGAATCAATTTTTTCTGCTGAAATACTAAGCATTATTGTTCACCTCCGTC
>CAYZXM010000107.1:0-3573 GCA_964482455.1 uncultured Treponema sp.
TCAAATTTCAAAAGCGTTCGGCGTTTCAAGAAACAGCGTAAGGAAGTGTTTGTAATTATAGGCGTATTCTGACTGGCGACAAGACCTGAGCTTTCCGCGGATGCTAAAAAAACATTGAAAATAATTTTTTAGAGCTGCCCAAAATCTCTGAATTAAAATATAATATTTCTTATGCAGGAAAATCCAAATCCAAACCTTACAGAACAAAAACAGCAGTTTATTACAAACACCCGCACACGAAACTTTTACAACACTCTTGTAGAAAATCTTTTGGAATGCAATCAGTTTAAAATCAGTGTGGCTTTTATTACTTACGGCGGGCTTCAAGTTCTGCTTGAAGCATTGGATGAACTTGCAAAGAAAAATATTCCCGGGCAGATTCTTACTACGACTTACCAAAATATGACAAGCCCAGAAGTTCTTAAAAGAATTTCCAGTTTTCCAAATATTTCTCTTAAAATTTATGTTCCGCCTACGGATTCAGACGGATTTCACGCAAAAGGATATTTATTTCATAAGAATTTCAGCGAACAAAACAAAGATTTATGGACCGTAATTATAGGTTCTTCAAACATTACAGGCCGGGCCTTAAAAACAAATGTTGAATGGAATGTCCTCCAAAATGAATCAACGCAAGAATTACAAGAACCAGGACTTTTTACAAAATCCGTTTTAGAAGAATTTGACCAGTTATGGAAAAGCGAATGGGCAAAAGATTATTCTGATGACTTTTTACTTGCCTACCGCGACTATCTTTCACAAATCAAAAAAGAAACGAAAAAAATTAAATCAAATCCGCTTTTTGAATACACTCAGGCAAGTGCCATTCAGCCGAATAAAATGCAACAGGAAGCCATCGTAAAACTTGACCGCTTACGAAAAACTGGTGCAAAAAAAGCCCTTGCAATTGCTGCAACTGGAAGCGGTAAAACTTATATGTCAGTTTTTGACGCCCTTCAGGTAAATCCAAAGCGTCTTTTATTCATCGTTCACCGTGAAGATATTCTAAAAAAAGCAAAAGAATCTTTTGATGCAATTTGCGGGAGCCGTTCTGTTGCAACAGGCAAAAAATATACTTCAGGATTTTTTACAGGAAATCAAAAAGACTCTGACTGCACATATCTTTTTGCGACACGAGACACTTTAAGCCGCCACTTTTCAGATTTTGAGCCAGACCATTTTGACTACATCGTAATTGATGAAGCCCATCATGCTTCAAGCGAAAGTTATCGAAAGATTTTAAATTATTTTACCCCTCAATTTTTACTCGGACTTACTGCAACTCCAGAGCGCAGCGATGACGGGGACATCTATTCAGTTTTTGACAATAATGTTGCAGTTGAAATCCGCTTAAGACAGGCCCTTGAATACAATCTTGTTTGTCCTTTTCATTATTTTGGGTTGAAAGACGCAGAAGGAATAGACTATTCAAAAATAAAAGCAGAACCTGGAAGTAGCGAATACACGGAAGCGATTGCAAAAATGCTTATGGTTTCTTATCGCGTTGATTATATTGTAGAAAAAATGAATTTTTACGGTCACGACGGAACAAAAGCAAAAATTTTAGGATTCTGTCAGTCAATTAAACACGCCGAATATATGGCAAATGAATTCAATAAACGCGGAATTTCTTCAGTTGCTCTTTCAAGCGAAAAAAATAAAAATATCGACGAACGAATTGCCTTTACAAAACGCCTTGAAAACGATGACGACCAACTTAAAGCAATTTTTACAGTTGACCTTTTTAATGAAGGTATCGATATTCCATCAGTAAATACGATTTTAATGCTCCGCCCTACAGAATCTTCAATTATTTTTATTCAGCAGTTGGGACGCGGACTTCGTAAACTTGAAGAAAAAGAATTTGTTACAGTGCTGGATTTTATAGGCAATTACAATAAATCTTTTTTAATGGCAGTCGCCTTAAACGGAAAAACTCAAGTTGACAAGGATTCATTAAAACTTGAAGTTGAAACTGATTTTGCAGATTTACCGAACGGCACTTACATTCACATGGACAAAATCACAAAGAATCAGATTTTACACCAGCTTGAAAACGAAAAATTTATGTCCATGAAATATATGAGGGAATCTTACTTAAATTTTAAACATCTTTGCGGTGGGAAAATTCCTTTTTTAACGGATTATTTAAAACACGACGGAAGTTCAGACCCACTCAAATTTTCCACATTCAATTCAAATTACAAAACATATCTGGAATTTGTTGCCTATATCGAAAAAGACACTCATCCGGAATTAAGTGCACTTTTAGAAAATGAGATTTTTAAATCTCTTATGCGCCTTTTTACTTTTTACAGTCCTGCAAAAAGAATTGAAGAATGGTGCATTGCGTCAAGACTTTTGAAAAAAATTGAAAGCTCACAAGGCGCCACAATTGAAGAACTTTGCTTAAATACACAAAAATATTTATCTACAGTCCACAAAGAAAATTTAATTCACGCATGCCAGACTTTAAGCGGAAAATATTTTGACTCATCAGAATTAAAAAATTATTCAAAATGCCTTTTAAACTTTGACGGTGAAAAAATTGATTTTAATCCAGATGTAAAAACTCTGCTTTTAAAAAATCAACTTTGCATTGAATGGTTTTCAGATTTAGTTCAATACAATATTTTGCGCTATCAAAATGATTTTGGCGAAAAAGATTACGGTTTTCCATTTTTTAAACTTTACTCACAGTATTCCATGCGAAACACAGCGCTTTTATGCAATTACACAAAAATTCATTCATCATTTCGCGGGCAAGGCCTTTTAACCGCAGCAAAACCTGACTATTTTCTGTTTGTAAATCTTCACAAAAATGCAAATATTAAAGAATCTATAAATTACAAGGATAAATTTATTACACCTTCAGTTTTTCAGTGGCAGTCCCCAAATTCTACCACTCAGGAAAGTGAAATCGGAAAAAACATCATTTTTAATTATAAGCGCGAAATTAATCTTCACCTTTTTGTTCGAAAATTTGAAGAGATTGAAGGAATTACACAGCCTTTTACATATCTTGGAAAAGTCATTTCTTTTTCTGATACAGCGGAAGGAAGCAAGCCTTTTACAATCCACTTTGCCCTAGAAAATCCGCTCCCCGAAGAACTCTACCTTGACCTTACCACCCGCACCGACACTCTTGGAAAATAATCAAAAATAAGCTAAAACAAAAAAAACAAAGGACAACAAAATGAACGAAATACTAGAATCAAAATCACAATTAAAAACAATTCACGTTTCTGCGGCGGTAATTTTAAAAGAAGAAAACGGCACTAAAAAAATCTTTGCAACAGAGCGTGGCTACGGCGAATGGAAAGACTGGTGGGAATTTCCCGGCGGAAAAATTGAAGAAGGCGAAACGGCTGAAAACGCTATAATCCGCGAAATAAAAGAAGAACTGAACACAACCATAAAACCCGTTCAGCATCTTTGCACGGTGGAATACACCTACCCAAAGTTTCATCTTGTAATGGAATGTTTTTTGTGCCAAATCCAAGAAGGTTCACTCACGCTTTTGGAACACGAAAATGCTGCCTGGCTTTCTCGCGGTGAACTTGAAAGCGTAAA
>CAYZXM010000108.1:0-3562 GCA_964482455.1 uncultured Treponema sp.
AACAACTTTATGTTGAAGAAAATCAAGTTTACGGCTTCACTTTTGAAAATAAAATCTACTTAAATCCAGAGATTATGAATTCAAATGTTGCTGTCCACGAATATACTCATCTTTGGGACGAATATACAAAACGCACAAATCCGGAACTTTGGAATAAGGGTAAGGATATTCTGAAAAATACTTATCTTTGGAACGAAATTAAAAATAGTCCTGATTATGCAGACATTGCAGACAATGAAGACCTTCTTACAAGTGAAGTACATTCTCGTATTTGTGGTAAAATTGCTCAAAGTGTTCTTGAACGAATTTCAAAAGAAAATGGCGAAATTTCAAAAGACATAGTAATTGATTGGGAAAATGAGGTAGAAACATTTATTGCAAAAGAATTTTCTACTGAAGAAATTTCCGAAGTTAAAGAATTTTTTGCTCAACCAATGAAAGATTTAATAAATAGAAAAAATATTCTTATGGAAAATACAGTAGAGGAAAATAAACAAATGGAAAACAATAATACAATTCATTTTTACGATATTGATGTTGATGAAAATTATTTTAATGAGCAGGTTTCAAATAAACTTTTGCCATACTTTGAAGAATACAATGAAAGTTGTGTAGATGATTCTGAAAAAATCAAACTTACTGGTGTAAAATTTTACGGTGAAAATGAAGGTCAACTTAAAATCTTAGTTGGCTATAAAGGTAATCTTAGTGAAGATAGTCTTTTTAATATTTTAAATGAAGCTAAGGCAGACGGAGAACTTTCATATAATGGTTTTAATTTTGATATGAATCCAATTAAGCCTGAAAAATCTGGTACGATTGAAGAATATCTTGAATCATTAAAAGTAAGAGATTTTGAAGAAAAACATGACATTATAAATAAGTCGGAATCTGAAAATATTTTTGAATCAACAAAAGGAAGTTTTACTGAAGAACAAGAAGAAGTTGAAAATAAGAAAGGTATTATGGAAATTATTACTGATGAACTTAAAGGTAATGATAGAGATGTTACTTCACCTAAATTTATTAGCAAACTTGAAAATGATGAAGCTACCATTACAGAAAAAGAACGCAGACGGATTTTACAGGAACTTAATCCTCTTGAAATGTCTGAAAAATTAAAAATGGCGTTGATTACGCAGTATGACTTTGAAAGTTCTGACGAAAAACCACGAACATTTATTCTTACACCAGAAAATCGTGACGAAGGTGATATAGATGCAAAAGAATTTGCAAAATTACTCAATAAAAATAATTTCCCTGGACAGCCTGAAATTTCTGAAGAACAGGCAGAGTGTATGATTCGTTATCTCCGCTACAATGACATTGCAGTTTACGTTGACCAAAGTGATAAGTTCCATATTGTTGATTTTTCAGAAAATTTTACTGGTGAACCAGGAGAAGTCCGAAATACAAAAGATATTGTTGAAACTGTTATCGATGAACTTGATCACGGTGACGGAACTGAAGAATCTTATGAACATCAAAAAGTTCTTACTCCACTTGTCAGTCAGTATTCTTATGAACATTCAAATTTGCAACAGCAAGATGCTTCAGTACAAGAAGAGCCAATAAACGAAGAACAACCTACAGCAGATGTTTCTTCGGTAGAAAATGTTTCACCTAATGAAGATTTATCAAATAATATAGCAACAGAGTCAAGTTCAGAACCTTATGTTGAAAATAATTTTTCACCAGATGATGTTATTTCCGAAGACGACTTAATGGACGAACCAGTAGAAAATTCCGCAGATTATATGAACTCTTATGAGGATGTTTGTTCGTCATATATTGATGACGCTTATTGGGAATATTTACAAACTCCAGAAGGTCAGCAAAAACTGAATGAGGAAGCAAAAGAAAGTGCAGAAAAAGATAAAGTGGCTAATCCTACAAATGTAAAGAAAATTCCACAGGCGATATTGGATAAATCACAATTTCATAAATTCTTCGTTGAAAATGCTTATGTTCCAGGAACACCTGTTCCAGCATTTGGCTACAGAAACAATCATACAGGACACGTTGTAGTGCTTGAAGGCTGGGAATTTTCAGGAACAGAAAATAACGGTGTTCTAAATACAAACACAGAAACTTATCTTAATAGCATTAGAAATGAATTTATAACTGATGAAAATGGTAAAAAAATACCAAATCCAAATTACAATCCTTATAAATGGAAAAATACAGACCAAACTGTAATTCTTTCAAAACTGGAAGGAAATGAGCGTAAATACTTAAAGATTTCAGCAGAACAATATAACACTCAGATTGAAAATTCCTGTCTTTTTAAAGATGCAGAAAAAATTACAAAAGAAGTCCGCCGAGAATATGTTATGAAAGCACAACTTGATGAAAATGAGCAGCGTCCAAATAATGCTGAAAATTTCCAGCACAACTATGTTGCATTTTGTCGAAAAGGAGCAAATAACGTTCAAGAAGCAATGGACTTTGCAAAAAGTCTTATAACAAAAATGCGTCCTGAAGAAAGGGAAAAATTGAAGACTCAACTGTTAAAATGGGAAAGTCTTACAGGAGAATCATACACTAAGCGGCTTGCAGATAGTTATGATTCAAATGTAAGTGATAAAATTATTACGGATAAAACTCCATTTGCTTCAACTGTACTTGATCCAATTAGATATAATACAGAAGTTATAGACCGAGAAGGTTCTCTATTAGATAAATCTTGCAACTTAAAAGTTGGAGATACAGTAAAAATGAGCATATCTGTAAATGATTGTTTAGGACGAAAAAAAATTAAAATTCCTACTCAAAATTTAATTTTAGTTTCTCATTCTCCTGACTTAAATTCTGTTGTTTTAATGGACGAAAAACAGCTTTCAAAATATGTAATTCCAAGAGATGAATTTGTAAAGAACGTTCAAAAAATAGAAAAGAAACGTTCAAGAAGTAATCAAAAGGTAATGCAGGAAGAAGTCATGAGTATGTCTGATTAATTTAGAGCTTTTATTGTAAATAGGTATAATAATAGTTATTTACAATATGGTGAAATTCAATTATACTTATCAATGGATTTACCCACAATTTTTCCACGACTGACGGCGTTTCTACGAACTTTTTTTTGAGTTCTCCGAAAGCCTGTCATGGAAGAATTGTGGATAATATATATTCCAGAAAGGTATTTATGAAAATCTTAAAACATTCAATTTTAATAATTCTTTTATTAATTTCAGTCGTTTCTTGTAATTTTTCAATGCCAGAAAATAAAGGTAAAATAGTCGTAACGAATCAAGCTGAAAATCAAACTGACAAAATTATTGCGGTTTATGCGAAATCAGAAGATGCTAGCGATTATGTTTTATATTGGAATAATGAAGATGGTGCTTCCTATTATGAGGATGCTGCATTTTATATAGAAAATGGTAAGTATGATGTTATGATTTATGTTCAGAAAGATGATTTCTTTTTAAACACAGAAAGTTTTCAGACAGGTTATAAAAATCCAGTGGAAGTAAAGACTGACGAATATAGTTTTATCTACTATGACGGAAATGGTATTTATCAAAAATAAAAAATCGTTACTGCTTTTTCTTGTATAAAC
>CAYZXM010000109.1:0-3557 GCA_964482455.1 uncultured Treponema sp.
CAATAATTGGGGTGCACTTCACTAACTAAGCAGCCTTTTTATTTTTAAACATCAAACTTTTTAAGCATTTAATTGTTTAGGTTCTTCTGATTTAGAAGGTTCAATTTTTAGGAATTTACTAAGATCATATTTTCCATTTGCTTCAATAAGTTCACGAGTAATGTCTAATTTTTTATGACCTTGTATACTAGGCACTTCATACATTGTTTCTGTAAGGCACTTTTCTACAATTGCTCTTAAGCCACGAGCACCAGTTTTTTGTCTGATAGCTTCATCTGCAATAGCTTCAATTGCATCTGGTGTAAATTCAAGATCAACATCATCCATTGAAAACGATGCTTTAAATTGCTTTGTAATTGCATTTTTAGGCTCTGTAAGAATATTTACAAGGTCATCGCGTGTAAGTTCTTTTAATGCAACGGTCATAGGCATACGACCTATAAGTTCAGGAATAATACCAAACTTAACAAGATCATCTGGTGTGCAAAGATTAAGAAGTTCCCGCTGCTGTTCAGGTGTAAGGTCTCCTACATTTGAACCAAATCCCATTGAATGTTCTGCAGTTCTTTGTTCAATAATTTTATCAAGACCAACAAAAGCACCGCCAAGAATAAACAGAATATTTGTTGTATCAATCTGAAGCATTTCCTGATTAGGATGCTTTCTGCCACCCTGAGGAGGAACGCTGGCAGTGGTACCTTCAATTATTTTAAGAAGAGCCTGCTGAACGCCTTCACCGGAAACATCACGAGTAATAGAAGTATTTTCGCTTTTTCGAGCAATTTTATCTATTTCATCAATAAAAATTATTCCACGTTCTGCAGCAGCAATATCGCCATCGGCTGCATTTATAAGCTTTAAAAGAACATTTTCAACATCTTCGCCTACATATCCGGCTTCGGTAAGGGTTGTTGCATCAGCAATGGCAAATGGAACTTTAAGTTTTTCTGCCAATGTTTTTGCAAGAAGAGTTTTTCCAGAACCAGTAGGTCCAATTAAAAGAATGTTTGATTTTTCAATGCGAACTTCGTTTTTCTTTTGTTCTAATTTTGGTACAGACATTCTTTTGTAATGATTGTAAACGGCTACAGAAAGAACTTTTTTTGCTTCATCCTGACCAATTACATATTGATCTAAGTATTCTTTAAATTCTTTTGGAGTAGGAACGTCAGTAAGGTTAATAGCCTCAAGAGAACTTTCATCCATTTTTAAAATGTCCTGGCATATCGAAATACAATTGCTACAAATGCTTACTGTTCCTGCAGGATTTTTTACAAGTCTTAAACCTTTCTTTGAAGAAGATCCACAAAAAGCACAATAAGAAGTGTTCTCGTTAAAAATTTTCATTATTGCTTCCTTTTTTCCATTATTTGATCAATGATTCCATATTCCAATGCTTCTTTTGCATTCATAAAGAAATCTCGTTCCATATCGTTTGCAACTTGTTCGTATGATTTGCCTGTGCGTTCTGCAAAATGTTCAATTGTGAGTTTTTTTAAGCGAAGAATTTCTTTTGCGTGTATTGCAATATCTGATTCCTGACCTTCGACACCGCCCCATGGCTGATGAATCATAACTCTAGCAGAAGGTAATGAATAGCGTTTTCCCTTTGTTCCGCCTGCTAAAAGAAAAGCACCCATACTAGCAGCCTGTCCAAGACAAATTGTCTGAATAGGACATTTTACATACTGCATTGTATCAAAAATAGCCAAACCTGCTGTAACAGAGCCTCCAGGAGTGTTTATGTAGACACTGATGTCTTTTTCAGAATTTTCTGATTCAAGATAAAGTATTTGTGCTACGATAAGGTCAGCAGTTGCATCAGTAATTTCGCCATCAATAAAGATAATACGTTCTTTTAAAAGACGCGAAAAAATATCATAGGAGCGTTCCCCGTTACCACTGCGTTCTATAACGTAAGGTACTAGCGTGTTCATTTGTTCGTTCATATTTTCTCCAAAAAACATACACATTAAAATATAGTGATATTTTATGAATACGTCAAAAAAATGTTAAAGAAAAGGGGCTGTCTAATAAGTATTGCCAAAATTCAAAAATGACATTATGTCCTAAACTTATTAGACAGCCCCTTTTTGCTTTAGATATAATTATTTTGCAGCAAAAAGATCTGCAAACGAAACTTTATCACCCTTAGAAACTTTTACTTCATTATAAAGTTCTGTGTAGAGTTTTTGTTCTTTTGTATCGTCAATAAGCCATTCTTTTGAACGTGCATCAGAATAATGCTTTTTAACTTCTTCTATATCCATTCCACCTTCTTCGGCAATCTTTTTGTACTGCTCTTCAATTTCTTCTGGTGTTACGGAAATATTTTTTGCTTTTATAAGTGAGTCAACAATGATTCTGCTCTTAAGCATTTTTTCACTGTTTCCAGTCCACTGTTCAAGCATAGCTTCTTTTGTCTGACCTGAAGCAGTAATCATTTTTTCAAGCTGTTCTGGTGTTGTCTGGAACTGCTGAGCCATCATACGCCAGCGTCCATCAAGTTCTGCCTGAAGCATTGATGCAGGAATTTCAAATGGATTTTTTTCAATAAGCTGTTCAAGTAAAGACTGTGACTTAACTTCTGAAATCTTGCGGTTCTTTGCAACTTCCATATTCTTTGAAATGTCTTTTTTAAGATCATCAAGTGTCTTAAACTTTTCATTAACGTCCTGTGCAAGTTCATCATCAAGAGCAGGAAGATTTCTTACTTTAATTGATTTTACAGTTACAGTAATCTTTTTAGAATCTTTTTCAAATTCTTTTGATTCATCTTTTTTCATTCCGATAACCTGGTCAGAAATTCCATATGAATCATCACTAGAACCAACTGTAAATACGTAACCATTTCGTTTTTCACCGTCAGCTTCTTCGTAGTCTACAGTTACAATGTCATCTTTTGCAACTTTTTCGTCAGCTTTTTTATCGATTACAACAGCGTTTCTTTCCTGAATAGATTTAAGTTCTTCTTCAAGGTCTTTGTCTGTAATTGTAACTTGTGGTTCTTTGATTGTGATTCCAGCAAAGTTTTTTACATCAACTTTAGGGAAAACATCATATGTTACAGAATATGTAAGATCTTTTGAAACATCGAATTCTGGAACTTTTTCCATTACAGGCTGCTGATATGGAAGAGGGCGATTTTCTGTTTCTTTTTCAAAAACTTCGTTAAGCGATTTATCAATAAGTTCGCTAAGAGCATCAGCCTTGATTCCGTCGCCAAATTTGCGTTCAAGAATATTTGCTGGTACATGTCCTTTTCTGAATCCAGGGATTTGTGCATTCTTTGTGTATTTTGCCAAAGTCTGATTGTAAGATTCCTGAACGTCTTTTTTTTCGATTGTTACTGTTAATTTTACAGCTGATTTTTCAAGACTAGTGAATTCTTTTGTAAGTTTCACTTTGTGCTCCTTAAAATTGGAATAAACTGCTTTTTGTAAAAAATACAAGCGGTCAAATATAATAAAAAAGCGACTCAGTTGCCCTGAATCGCTTTTAAAATTAGAGCGGAAAACGGGAGTCGGACCCGCGACATCCACCTTGGCAAGGTGGCG
>CAYZXM010000110.1:0-3325 GCA_964482455.1 uncultured Treponema sp.
TTTATGACTGGTACAAGATGATGGGCTGGTCTTTAGAGTAAATAAATAAACGCATAAATGTTTTTAATAAATGTTCTTATAAATCAAAGTTTAGGTTTATAAGAACATTTTTCATTTTGTTTGCACAAGTTTCTTCCTTACGATATAATCAAATAAAAATTTTGGAGTTCTTAAAAGTATGTTAAAAGGTCGTCATTTAATTGAACCTGGTGATTTATCTGTTTCCGAAATTGACGAAATTATTTCATTAGCAGAACAGATGACAGTTGATCCTAATTCTTTTCAAGATGTGTGTCGCGGGAAAATTCTTGCGACACTTTTTTTTGAGCCAAGCACAAGAACCAGGCTTTCTTTTGAAGCCGCTATGCTTCATCTTGGCGGAACTGTAGAAGGATTTGCCGACGCTTCTTACACATCTTCTACAAAAGGCGAAACACTTGCCGACACAATCAGAGTTGTTTCTTCTTATGTAGACGTAATTGCAATGCGTAACCCAAAAGAAGGAGCAGCCCTGCTTGCAAGTAAATATTCACCAGTACCTGTAATAAACGCAGGCGACGGCGGACACAGTCACCCTACGCAAACCCTTACAGACTTAGTTACAATCCGCAGACTTTTAGGCGACTACCAAAAACTTACAGTAGGTTTTTGCGGCGACCTTAAGTTTGGTCGCACAGTTCACAGCCTTACCCAAGCACTAAGTCGCTACCAGGGAAATAAGTTTGTATTCATCAGTCCAAAAGAACTTTGCCTTCCTGAATATATGATTGAACAGCTTAACGAAAAAGGCATTGAATACACCGTAACAGAACGACTTGAAGACGTTATGGGCGAACTTGATGTACTTTATATGACACGCGTTCAAAAAGAAAGATTCTTTAATGAACAAGATTACCTTAGATTAAAAGACAGCTACATACTCGATAAAGAAAAAATGAAACTTGCAAAAGAAAGAATGTGCGTTCTTCACCCGCTTCCACGCGTAAACGAAATTTCCCCGGAAGTAGACGAAGACCCGCGTGCCGCATACTTTAAGCAAGTAAAATTTGGAATGTATGCCAGAATGGCTTTAATTGCAAAACTAACTGGCTCGCTTTAAGCAAAACAAAAAAGAGGAAACTATGCTAAACATTGATTCTATAAAAAACGGTCTTGTTATTGATCACATTCGTGCAGGTTCTGGCTGGAAGATTTTTCAGTGGCTTGGATTAGACAAATCTTCTTTTTGTTCAGCCCTTATAATGAACGTACCTTCTAAAAAAACAGGAAAAAAAGACATTATTAAAATAGAAAACGTAATGGATATAGATTTTTCCATTTTAGGTTTTATCGACCCGAATATCAGCGTAAACGTAATTCAGAATGAAAAAATCGTTCGCAAAATAAAAATGGAACTACCTTCCCGAATCCAAAACGTATTTAAATGCAAAAATCCACGCTGCATAACAGTTACAGAAACTTATGTAAAGCCGACATTCCTTCTTGTAGATAAGGCAAAGGGACTTTACTGCTGTGAATACTGCGACACAATGTACAAAGCAGGTGTAGACGGAACTGTTGTGGAGAAAGTTTAATGTTAAAAGTTCTTATTATTTATAACGCTCGCCTTGTAGACAAAAACACGGATTGTAACGGTGCAATTCTTTCTGTAAATGGAAAAATCCATACAGTTTTTCATGGGGATTTTTCTAATAAAGAAGACATTCTTAAAATTGCAGAAATTACGCTAAATCAAAATTATTCTGCAGACGATTTTGTTTTATATAATGCAAACGGCCTTACCGTTACACCTTCTTTTATCGATATGCACGTTCACTTTCGTGACCCGGGTCTTACCTACAAAGAAGATTTGGAATCCGGCTTAAAAGCCTCGCTTGCCGGCGGTTATGGAACTGTAGTTGCAATGCCTAACACTAAACCGGTTATTTCAACAAAAGAACAGGCAGAAGAAGTTGTGTCCCGTGCAAAAAAATTGAATCTTTCAAATATGTTTCAGGTTTGTTCAATTACAAAAAACTTTGAAGGAATAGATGTTTCCCACCTGAACGAACTTGACGCACAAAATGTTCCAATAATTTCAGAAGATGGAAAAGAAGTTTCTTCTAGTGCGGTAATGCTAAACGGAATGAAAATCGCAGGCAAAAAAGGCATAATCGTTTCTTGCCACTGCGAAGACCCATTTCTTGCAGAAGAAGCTCGCCCTTATAGAAAAAACGCCCTTAAAATAATGAAAGAATACAATCTTCCTGCCTGGGGCGGAAAAACTGAGCTCAAAAACATTGATAAAGACGCTCTTTCTAAAATAGATGAAAACCTTACAAAAGCAAACGACCTGCTTCGCCTTGCAGAAGACATTGCAACAGAACGAAACATTCAACTTGCCCGCATGGCTAACTGCCATATTCATCTTTGCCATGTGAGTACACAAAAATCGATTGAATACATTAAAAAAGCAAAAAACGAAATTAAAGAATCAGGTAAAACAGATGACTCTGGCTTTACCGTAACTTGCGAAGTAACGCCCCATCACATAGCACTTTCTGGCACGGAAGAGCCTAACATCAGGGCTTTGGTAAATCCCCCGCTCCGTTCAGAAAAAGACAGACGCTTTCTTATAGAATCTATTTTAGACGGCACAGTCGACTGCATTTCAACAGACCATGCTCCGCATACTCAGGAAGACAAAGCAGAAGGTTCTCCTGGTTTTTCTGGAATTGAAACAAGTTTTGCCGTATGCAACACAGTTCTTGTAAAAGAAAACCACATTTCAGAAAGAAAACTTTCCGCATTAATGTCTGCAAATCCTGCAAAGATTTTAAAAATAAAAAAAGGTCTTTTTACGCCTGGTTATGATTCTGATTTTACAATACTAGACCCAAATGAAAAATGGTGCATAGATTCCAAAAACTTTTTAAGCAAAGGAAAAGCAACACCATTTGAACAAAAAGAAGTGTTTGGCAAAGTAAAAATGGTTTTTATTTCCGGCGAAAAAAGATTCCCATTAGAATAAACCTCACCTTTTGCATTTTGATACGCATCATAACAAATTATCATCCAACATTAAAAAATTATGATGCGTACTGTAACAAAAAAGCCCTTTGAAGAGCCCAGATAATCCTAAGCACAAGTAAATCCGTTCATACCGTTGCTACGTTCCCGTCCTGGCGGAGTTTTGAAGGTTACTTTGAAAGGCATCTGGACTCATCAAAGAGCTTTAGATGGTAGTTATATAAAATAAAAACCTGCTGATTTAGCAGGTTTTCTTAAGCCTTGAGACTGACACGATTCGAACGTGCGACCCCCACCTCCGCAGGGTGGTGCTCTA
>CAYZXM010000111.1:0-3195 GCA_964482455.1 uncultured Treponema sp.
TGTGTTTCCCTGCCATTTTATTTTTCCTTTTTCAAGTACGATGATTCTATCGCTTATGGCTTTTGCTTCATTTATGTCATGAGTAACCATAATGGCGGTAAAATTAAATTTATTTTGAAGTTCTTTTATAAGAAGAGCAGATTTTTTTCTAAGCGGAGCATCTAAGGCGGAAAGCGGTTCATCAAAAAGAATTAATTTTGGCTTTACGATTAATGTTCTTGCAAGGGCAACGCGCTGGGCTTCTCCACCGGAAAGAGTTTCAGGGTAACGTTTTTCAAAGTTTTCAAGATTAAAGTATTTTAAGAACTCTGTTGCTTCTTTTTTAGCATCTCTTTTTTTTATTCCTTCAGAAATTAAACCGTAACAAACATTATCTTCTACAGTAAGATGATTAAAAAGAGTATGACTTTGAAACACCATTCCAATGTGGCGTTTGCACGGTTTTAAACTAGAAATATCTTCGCCGTCTAAAAATATTTTCTGCTTATCGTTTTCTGCTTTATTAAGTCCGCTTATAAGGCGAAGAATTGTTGTTTTACCGCTACCGCTTGAACCTAAAATGCACGTCATAGAGTTTTTTTCGCATTCAAAAGAAACGTCTAATGTAAAATCTAAAAAAGTCTGATGTAAGTTTTCTGCACAAAAATATTTCATTTTGATTTCCTTTTATAAGTTAATGCAAGAACTAAAATGCAAAGCACAGTTAAAATTACGCCCGAAGCACACGCTTGGTTTAATCTGTAGGAGCCTGCAAGTTTATATGTAAAAAGCGAAAGCGTCTGAAAGTTTTTTAAGCCAAGTACAAGGGGAAGGCTAGTGTCGCCAGCACTTACGGCAAAGCAAAATCCAAACGCACTAAGGATTCCATTTTTGCACACAGGAAATAAAATTCTTTTTGTTATGTCTATTTTATTTTTTGACATTAAAATAGCACTTTGCATTGTGTCCGTATCAATTTTTTGTATGCAAGGCTGAATCTGGCGGAATGCCAAAGGCCAGAATAAAAAAACTTGTGCGGCTACAAGTGTCATAAAATTTCCTGAAGGAACTAAAAGAATTATAATTAAACCAGTTACTACGCTAGAAACGCACATTGGAAGCATTGCAAAAATCTTTAAGGTAATATTTAGACTTTTGTTTTTATTAAATTTTAAAATTACTGAATAAAAAAAAGCAATGGCAGTACAGAAAAACGCAGTAAGAAAGGCAGTAAAAACCGTTGTAAAAAGGGAAGATAAAAAACTTTTTGACCTTATAACTTTACTAAATGCATTAAAAGAAAACGCATTATAAATTATTCCAATCAATGGAAAAATAAAAAAGAAAGTGACTAAAATCATTAAAATAAAAAAAACAATTTTTTCTTTACCCTTAATCTTTTGTAAACTAGAAAAACTGCATTTTATTCCTTTTAAGCGGTTTGTTTTTTCTTCTGTAAAAGTGTGAAGACTTGTAAAAATAAGTAAGATAAATGTTTCAAGACTTGCAAGGCTTAATGTATAAAAAAGAGAAGAACGGTTTCGCATCATTGAATAGATTTTTACTTCTAAAGTTGCTTTTCCAATTCCTACAAAAAGAAGAACCAAAATAAAACTTAAAAAACAATTTATAAAAACTAAAAGAAGGCTTCCTGTAACAGAAGGTAAAAGTTTTTTTAATGTGATTGTGTAAAAAATACGAAATGGAGTTGCACCTAAAAGTTCTGCACTTTCTTCTTCGTCATAAGATAAGTTTTTCCAAGTGTCGCTTACAGTTTTTGTAATGATTGGAAAATTATAAAACCCCTGAATTAAAACAAGACCTGTAAATGTGTATAAAATCTTTAATGGAGAATCGCTAAGGTTAAAGAGTGCCATTAAAATTTTATTTAATGTTCCGTTTATTCCTAAAAAACTAACGTAGCCTAAAGCGATTATTAAAGTTGGCATACAGTAGGGAATAATAGAAAGAGAGAGAATAATCTTTTTAAAAAAGAAATCTCTTTTTGCACAAAAAAATGCAAGCGGAAACCCAATTAAAAGAGCAATAAGCGAAGAACAGGCGGCCTCTTTTAAGGTATAAAAGGTCACCTGTAAAATTTGATTTAAGGTCAAAATTATTTTTCCAGAACAGCCATTATTTTATCAATGTTCTTTTCTACAAAGCGAGGATCTACAGAAAGAGTTTTTTCTACAGTAGGGCAGGCTTTTTTGTATGAGTCTGGAAGTTCTACGTTTTTATTTGCCGGAATCATCCACTGTGTTAATGGAAGAACTTTTTGTGCATCGTCTGTAATTATAAAATCGATGAACTTTTTTGCTCCTTCTTTGTTAGGACAGTTTTTTAAGATTCCGCATCCTTCAACTTGGATTATGTGTCCGTCAGTAAAAACAGGAGCGTCGTAGCGATTCATGTTATTATATTCAATGTCGCTTGCTGGGCTTGTTGTGTAACTAATTACAAGTGGTGCTTCTCCGTTTTGGAAAAGTCCCCATCCTTCGCTCCAACCGCTAGACATAGTTAGAATATTTGGCTTAAGGGCTTTCCAGTAATCTTCTGCTTTTTCACCGTAAACTGCAAGTGTCCATGCAAAAAATCCAAGACCAGGAGTTGAAGTTCGTGGATCCATAAGAATAATTTTTTTACTGTAAACTTGATTTGTAAGGTCAGTAAGGCTTTTTGGTTCTGCTACGTTTGCTTCCTTATTAAAGATGATTGCAAAGTGGCTATAGTCATAAGGAGTAAGGCTCCAGTCTGATGAAAGTTCTTTTTCAAGTTCTTCTTTAAGGAGTGTTTCTGCGTTCTGCGGTTTGTATGGGTCAAGAATCTTTTCTTCTATTGCTCTGTATGCTGTGTAATTATCAAGGCCTAAAATAACATCTGCTTGTACATTCTTTTTTTCAAAAGTTGCACGGTTTAAAAGGCTAAGACCATCGCCACAGTCAACAAATGTAAGATTTAAGCCTGTCTTATCTTCAAAAAGTTTTTCAATTTGTGGTCCTGCTCCCCATTCACCCAAAAAAGAATCGTAGGTGTAGACTACAACTTCGCTTAAACGCTTTGCGTCTGTATTTTTGTTTTTTGAACAGCCGTTAAGAACTGTTAAACCAAATAATGTAATGGAAATAAATTTAAAAAAAGAAGAATGTTTCATATCTTCCTCCGCCGGCATTATCCGGATCAGGTTGGGACTTTATACAAAGTCCTGCGGGTATA
>CAYZXM010000112.1:0-3127 GCA_964482455.1 uncultured Treponema sp.
CAGAAGAAACTGTTTTTATAGAAGAAACAGGATCTCCAACTTGTATTGTATAACCGTTTACATCGCTTGCCGTAAAAGAAACGGATACTGTATCCATTTTATAAGAAGAAGAATCTTTTAGTGAGAGAGATTTATAATCGTTTGCAATCGAACTAGAATCGATTAAACTTGCGTGAACATCAGAAGGAATGGCCGCTTCAATTTTTGAAATCTCTTCGGAAGTTAGAGTGTTTGTGTTTGTTCCGTTTTTAATTAAAGATGCAAAAACAGAGCCTTTTTTAGAAGTTTCCCAAGTAACATTAATTTCATTTTCGCCAGATTTAATGTTTGTTACAGCAGAAATAAGCACGCCTTCTACCTTGTTTGAATCTTCATCGTATGCCTGAACCTGAACTACGGCGTTGCTGCACACTGGAATGTCAGAAATTGAAAGAGATCCTTTACCGCCACTAACAGTGAGTCCGCTTTGTGTCTTTGTAAAGATTTTTCCGTTGGAATCGTAACCAGTAACTGTTGCATCGGCAAGTTTAAGAGCGTCCAAATAAATTGCACGAGCATTTTCCTGCGTGGCGTTCTTTACAGAAGTTACAGTAAGATTTCCATAGGAAGCAGAATATTTCTGTTCGCTAAGTTCAGACGAACAGCCGGCAAGGCATGCCAAAAGGCACGCAAGACCAAAGAATTCAAACACTTTTTTCATTTTTCAACCTTATTTTTGCGTTCATTCCCTTACAAAGTCCAAAAAAGTTTCCCATCAATTCTAGACCATAAACGACTTTAATAAGATTGTAAGGGGAGAGGCGGAATATGTCAAAAAAAATTAGAAAATTGAAGAAAAAAAGCTTGAACTACTCACGCAAAAAAAAGAGAGCCAAGTGAGAAACCTCAACGCACCGCATAAAGGCAACACTCTTGACTCTTAAATTCAAAGTACAAATAAAAAGTCTAAAATTCAAGTATTTTTTATTGATTTTTTATTGATATGACAAAAAGACGCTGTTTTTACTTTTGCTTTTTTCTTGTTGTATACATTACAAATTTACGGTATAAATAAAATATTGGAAATGCCTTGAACTGGCGGTTATCTCCCAAACTCAATCAGCGTATGCTGAAATTTGATTATGGGAGGCTCGAGATGACGATTTACGAAATTATTTCGTTGGCAATTAACATTGCCATTCTGATTCTTACGGCACTCTCTTACCTTAAAGATAAGCATGAGTAAAAATATAGCCGCCCTCGTTTGAACTGCTAGGACGGCTATTTGCTAAATAGTGGAGATAACCCGATGTTTGGGGCATTTCCTTTTTTTAATATACAGCAGGTTTTGCTTTTCGTCAAATGGCTATTTTTTTTACCATTTGGGTGGATTTTTGCTGCTTTTACAAAAACGACTAGACTTGCACGTGCGCCTGACTGGCGGTTTAATTGCTAGAGGCTTTATATTTTACAGTATTGTTGCTGCTATCAAACTCCACACTGGCACCATCTTTTTCAAAATTATATGAAAATTTGTCTTTATCATCTTCTGTCAAAGTGTATGTATTTACATTAAGGCTGCAAACAACGACGTTGCCAGTACTTAAAGCTGGGATTTTAATGCACAGCGTCTTGTAAGAACTTGAGTTACTGCTTACATAATAAGGGTTTTTAGTATAATCAAGTTTGCCTGATACCCAAACAGATGCAGTTGTAGCGTCTCTATAATTTGTGTCAGAAAGTTTTGTACACACATCTCCAGATACACAAAAGGTTGAGCAGTTAGGCTTGACTGCAACATCATTTCCTTCAAAATAGCCGCTTTTCATAGTAAGTGAACTTTTGTAGTTATTATCTGCACTATAAATAGCAGCGTTTTTATTATTTGTAATTTTACCGCCGTTTATATAAAGCATTAAGAGTTCTGCATCACAAAAAGCAGAGCCAAAGTCAGTGCTAGACATTCCAGTACCATTACCATCTAAGATTCCATGATTTAGCGTTACGGTTGCATACGCCGCTTTTACAGCACCTTTTTCATTATTAGAAATATTGATTTTTTTGTCTGCGGCTATTTTTTGATCATTTGTAGCATCACTAGAAAGTTCTTCACCAATAACTAAGTTTAACTTATTAAAGATATTTTCTGCATTATATGTATACCTATTAAGATAAATCGCCGGTGCACCAGTATTGTTCTTGATATTTACTTTTTTACCGTCTGCAGGCTTTATGTTTATAGTTCTATTGCCCTGCTCTTCTGAACAGTGATGTACATACAAAGCAGAAGCTCCGAATGAACTAGAGTTATTAGATATAGAACCACCATAAATATTTAGTGTTCTTTGGCAAGCATAAGTTCCACTATTATAATCGGATCCTATGTAAATTGCACCGCAAACAATATCTGTGAGATCATCAGAAGTAGCAGTTACTGTATTGTAGTCTATTGTACCATAAGTGTTTATTTCTACATTCATCATATACAATGATGATACACCTCCAGAAACTGCAATTGCAGAACCTCTTTTTTCTACAGAGTTTCCTTCGCCACTTTTGCCACCGATTTTTACGTTTTCTGCTATGTCGAGTTTTATTGTCTGATTGTCAACACCAGTAAAACTACAGCTTGAGCCAAAATCAGAATCTTTAAGAGTGCTTGTAAGATCAGGATTTATAAAGATTCCGCCACCACTTAAAGCCGTGTTCTTTTTAAGTTCTGTAGTTCCTTCAAGGCTGACTATTCCGCCGCTTATATAAAGAGCACCACCATTTTTTAAAGTATTGCCGTTTTCTGTCATTTGAGTGTCTTTTATGACGAGTTTTTTAAGAGTTGTACCGTCTTTGTCCATTGCGTTACGGAAATGGATTCCTCCGCCGTCGCTTGCATTGGCACTAGTGCTATCTGTTGAATTTTTTGTTATAAGGCAGGAGTCCAGCGTTATATTTGTATCTAACGCCTTAATGCCGCTTGCTTTGTTATTGCTTACTGTGGAATTTGTAAGTTTAATTTCGCTTTCTTTACTTGCATTAATTCCGTTTACTCCAAAACTGGAAATCGTTGTATTCACTAAATCAAGGCTTCCGCCGGTAGAATTGATTCCACTGGCTACAAAATTACTTCCGTCTAAAAGGCAGTTTTTTAAGG
>CAYZXM010000113.1:0-3066 GCA_964482455.1 uncultured Treponema sp.
ATGAAAAATAAAGTAACCTTAAATAAAGATAATTGTAAAATTTTAATCTGCTGTCATAAGCCGTGCGAACTTCCACAGAATGAAGACGGAATATTTTTACCGATTCAGGTTGGAGCGGCAATCAGTGATGTAGATTTAGGCATGCAGCGTGATGACCAGGTAAACGGAGAGCCATGTGATAATATAAGTGCAAAAAACAAAAGCTACTGCGAACTTACTGCACTTTACTGGGCATGGAAAAATATTAAAAAACTTTATCCTGATTTGGAATATATCGGGCTGAACCACTACAGAAGATATTTTAGTTTTGATAAAAAGAACTTTTTTGATGATGCAGTTTTATGCAGAGAAAATGAAGTAAAAAATTATAAATTAAATATAAAAAAACTTGAAAAGATTCTTCAAAAGCATGACGGAATAATGGCAAAAAAACGCATTTATCCATATTCACTTGAGGTTAATTATAGTGTTTGCCATATTTCAGAAGATTTGCGTACATTAAAAAAGATAATTCATGAAAAATACCCTGAATACGACAGAGATGTGTTTAGTGTGATAACCTGCAACAACAGGTTATCACCCTATAACATGACTGTTATAGGGTGGAATGATTTTGACTGTTACTGTGAATGGCTTTTTGGTCTTCTTTTTGAAGCTGAAAAACAGATAAATATTGAATATTACAACGCTGTTCAAGGTCGAATTTTTGGTTATATGGCCGAACGACTTTTTAATGTTTGGGTTCATCATAATTTTTCAAAGGTGAAACAACTGAATATTATTAAATATGTTAAAGAATTACCAAAACACGAAAAAACACGAGCTTTTAAAATGTATCTAAAAAATACAGTGGCATTCAAAATAGCCTTTAAACCAATTTCGAGATGGCTGTTTTAGGTATAGCTCATATCATCTAAAAATTGTACTTCAATGCCAGCGACATATACAAATTATATCTGTGTGTTGAAGCATGATTTTCTTTTGACTTATTCAAGTAGTTTCTTTCATCTTGAAAAACGAAAGAGGTTGCTAGCAGTGTTGACTTAGATAGAAAATATTTAAAATCTGTACTAAAGTTTAATTTGCAACGGATACTTGCTTCTGCGTTAAAGTCTCCGTTTTTTATGTTTTCTGCATCATTTTTTGCATCAATATACATTGTATAGTCTAAGTCAGGATTGTTACGCCATAAAAATAAAGTCGCAGTACCTTTTGGAAAAAAGAACTCAAATCCTAAATACTGACTGTTACCGCCTGTGCCTATTCCTGCTCCAAGCCATTGTCCTTGGTTTGTGTAGCCTTGAAGTATTTCACTATGACTGTAAAAAGTTGAATACCAGTTTATAAGTCTGTCGTAATCTGTAGAACATTCAAGATAGGTAAGTTCAAGAAGAATTTTTAAGCCATAATTGCTGGCAAAGTTAAATGCTTTTTGTGTACCAAAAGTCCAGCCTTGTGTATGAAAAGGGTAACGGATTATATAATCCATATCTGGGCTAAAATCATTTCTTGCCCATTCAAGATAAACTTCAAGACCAACAGACTGAAGAAGATAATCGAATGTGAATGAAAATCTTTGATCTGCTGCATCATTTCCACCACTCATGATTGGTAAATATATTCTGAATAATCCATAAGAAGTTATATTGTTCCATTTACTGAGCATGGTTCTGTTAAAACCAATTGTAAATCCTTTGAAAATTCCTGGAAAAGAATATGCCATTGCTAAACCTGCAATAAGGTTATTGTCATTTGAAGAATCTGAATCAAAATAATCGGATTCTGTAAGTTTTCCCCACCATCCACGGAATTCAAAATCTCCTAAATACCAGTTTAATTTTGGAAGATAAAGAGATGTTTTTCTTAGTCCTATATCGAATTTTGGGTAAGACGCTGCATTATTGGAATGAATTATTGGATTTAACTGTGCAGGTCCTAGCCATATTGTTTGAGTTCCAAATCCAGTTGTAAAAGATTTCCAAGTATAACGGATTTCTGTATCACCAAAATCAAAATTCCAGAATGAAGAATCACCAAAACGCTGTGGTGCATCAATTGAAGGTACTCCATAATAACCGTATTTTGCGGCTTTTCCAGCGTAGATGGTAGAATTTCCGTTTGAATCTGTAGAAATATAATTTGGAGAGATATACTCAAATTCCAAATTCTGACTAAACGTTACCTGCGGTTTTACCGTAAGTTCAAAGCCGAATGTTTCTAGCCTTGCTCCGCCAGTAAAACTTGTGTTGTAGCCTTTTCCCTGCCACAAAGCACCGTCGTTTTGTCCATAAGGGGTAGCGGTGTTGTAAGAGTTGAACCATTCAGGGCCATATATTTTTAATGAAACACTTCTATTTAAACCATTGGTAAACCAGTTTGTGTTTTTAGAATCTGACTTCCAAAGAATGTGTTTTTTACCAAGGTTGTTATTCTGCCAGGGATGCATATTTTTTTCTGTGTCGTTTTCTCGTATTATCCATACGGAATCGCTTAAAGTTCTGTAGTTTAGGGTAGGACGTTCTACGATTCCCAAAAGACTTAAAAAGTCAAAGTATTCTTCTTCTGTGGATTTTAATGCTTCCTGCGAAAAAACAGAAAATGCAAATGTTAGGGTAATTAAAAAGGCTGATAATTTTTTCATAATGTTTTTAATTTTAGAGTTTAAAAGGAAGTTTGTCAGTAGATTGCCAGTTTTACTATAAAATTCATTTTTTTTCTTGCGTTTTTATGAATGTGCCTTAAAATCGAAAGTATATAGAGAAATGTTTTGATCTTATCTTATTGTCTTATCTAAATTGTGCATTTTGCAAGGTACGTACGGGAAAAGCGGGCTTTGCAAAAATATAAAAAAGTAGGGATGGAAAAATGAGGAACTTTTTAAGGATGACCGGAGTGCTTTTTTGCACTCTGATTGTGTCGTTTGTTTTTGGGTGTTCAAACTTAGAAACAATGGACGAATCTTTGGATTACGGAACGATTAGTTTTGGTTCTGATTCTCGTTATATCGATACAACGGAAATTATAACCGCAGATGTAACCGTTTATGGCTGGAAGATGACAAAAATT
>CAYZXM010000114.1:0-3045 GCA_964482455.1 uncultured Treponema sp.
TAGGCTTTGTTCCTGTTCTGTTATAAAAAAGGTAATCGTCTGCAGTCTTTCCAGTTTCTATTATATAATTTTTGAGCATTACAAGTAGTTTATCAGATATTGGAGCAATACGGATTTTTCTGTCTTCTTCAGAGCCTTTTTTATTGTAATTTGTACGGAATCCATTCTCTTTACAAAATCCGTCTATCAAAAGAACTCTATTATCCCAGTATATCCTTGAAACCTTTATTCCTCTTAATTCTCCGTTCCTTAATCCACAAGCAGCAATCATATAAAATGCAAGAAAGTCCGAATATTTTTTCCAGGTAGTTGGAGTCAATAATATTTTAAGTTCATCGACTGTAAATACGTCGGCTTTTTTGGTGTTTCTAGCAAATCTGTGAATCTGTGGTTTTTGCACTTGATTATCGCATTTCCATTTTGTTTCTTCATAAATTGTAACAAAAGTATCTATAACATTATTTTTCCACGAGCCTGAATGTTTATCTTTCATCAAGAATAATTCAATGTCCCGAACTTTTAAGTTTCTTATGTCGCATTCACCAAATTGACGTACCATAACTTCAAGCTGGTAGCGTTTCTGATATAAAGTTTCAGGTGCAAACTTTTTTCCAAAATCAGTAAGTCTTTTTAGGTGTTCACTTCCTGGAAGGTACATATCTTTTGCAAGATTCTTTATAAGGTATTCTTCATCCTTCATAAAGTCCATTTTTGAAGCACAAATTTTGGCTTCTTTTTCATTCTTACAATTTTTTAGCAATCGCTGATGTTTTTTGTTGCTAAAATCGCAAAAACTAACGTACCAACGTGAGTTCTTTTCAAACACTTTATATGTTTTCAAAATGTCTCCTTAGCTCAATAAAACTAGGATTAAAGAGCTCACGTTTTTTTTGCCAATTCATGAATTAACTTGATAAGAATGTCTATAAAAACTGGATTTAGTTTTTTTAAGTCATTTAGAAAAGGATAAAAAGAACTGTCTATTCCAGACACTGACTGTATTTCACCTGTAACTAAATATTCCACAGAAACATTTAAGGCTTTTGCAATTTTTACAGCAATATCAGCTTTAGGAATAACGTCTTTATTACTGTAAGACATTATCGTGCTATAATTTATTCCAACTTTTTCTGCTAAATCTTTTAGAAAAATTCCCCTACAAAAACATTCCATTTTTAAGTTATTGGCAAAGCTCAAATTCGATACTCCTTTTTTTTTTACATTTTCATATAAAAAAGAATAGAATTAAAGCAATTAAAAAAAAAAACAATAAAATATTCTTGACAAAAGTTAATTTAACATCTATCTTTGAAAAAAGGACATCTTTTACTGAAAAATTTTTAAAATTTTGCTCCCTATAGCAAGATTGATAAAAATCTTTCTTTTAATTTGAGAATCACATTTATTACATAACTCCATATGTAGTAAATACTTATTGTGTAATAAAAATTACCCGAAGTGGGACTTGAACCCACAAGAAGTTGCCTTCACTAGGACCTGAACCTAGCGCGTCTGCCAATTTCGCCATCCGGGCGAGTAACAAAAATTAAACTAACAAATATTATCTTAAAAGTCAATAAACTGCTTAATTGCTTAATTGAATAAATTACTTAATTGAAAGAAAAATGCAAAAAGCACTATAATAACTCCAAACTTTTTAAATGGAGAATTTATGGATTTTCTTAACCTTTGCAAAGAACGATATTCTGTAAGAAAGTTTTCACAAAAAAAAGTAGAAGATGAAAAACTTCTTAAAGTTTTAGAAGCTGGCAGGCTTGCTCCAACTGCAAAAAACACACAATCGCAAAGAATTTTTGTACTAAAAAGTTCCGAAGCCTTAAAAAAGGTAAAAGACGCAACTCCAATGGCATACAATGCTCCGGTCATTCTTCTTGTTTGTTACGAAACTTCAGAAAGTTACAAAAATCCAAATGAAACAAAATATAAAAATTACGATGGTGGCGAAGTTGATGCTGCGATTGTTGTAACTTCAATGATGTATGAAGCACAGAATTTAGGTTTAGGCACATTATGGGCAAGAGGCTTTGATTCTGCAAAAATTATTCAGGCATTCAACCTACCGGAAAATCTTCATGTAGTATGTCTTCTTGATATAGGTTATCCAGCAGAAGATTCCACACCATCAGAACGACATTATATAAGAAAAGAATTAAGTGAAACTGTAAAGGAACTTTAAATTGAAACTATATCTTGTGCGTCATGGGCAAACCGATTGGAATCTACAAGGAAAACTTCAAGGCGGAACAGACATTCCTCTTAATGAAAATGGAAAAAATGCTGCAATCGAACTTGGAAAAAAACTTAAAGATATTCACTTTGATAAAATATATTCATCTCCTTTAATGCGAGCGTACGAAACCGCAACACTTATCTGTGGAAAAAGAAATATTCCCATAATAAAAGATAAACGACTTTGCGAAATCAGTTTTGGAAATGGTGAAGGTTCTTCATGGAAAGATTGGCATAAAGATGAAAATCCATACAGTTCGTTTTTTTTCAATCCAGGAAATTATCTTCCTCCACCTAATGGAGAAACTTTAGAACACGTTATGAACCGCACAAAAGATTTTGTTCAAAAAGTTATAGAAGTTCAATATTCACAAGCAGAAAGAGTTATGGTTGTTGCCCACGGAGCATTAAATTGTGCTCTTATGTGCTATCTTGAAAATAACACAAAAGAAAACTTTTGGGGAAAAGGACTTCCTGCAAACTGTCAGGCAATTATTTTTGAATATGACGGAAAAAAATGGCAAAGACAAAATTAAAAAAGCAAAAATAAGCAAAAATCGTATTGACTTTTTATTCAGGTTAGACTAGTATCATTCATACGTTTTGTTGCATTTCAATTTGTTTGAAATACAGATTTTGCGGAAATAGCTCAGTGGTAGAGCGCCACCTTGCCAAGGTGGATGTCGCGGGTCCGACTCCCGTTTTCCGCTTTAATTAATTATTGGCCGGAAAAACGCCAGATTTGCGGAAATAGCTCAGTGGTAGAGCGCCACCTTGCCAAGGTGGATGTCGCGG
>CAYZXM010000115.1:0-2964 GCA_964482455.1 uncultured Treponema sp.
TGTCTTTTTTCATAAGGTGAATATATCATAAATCTAAAGATGTATAAATGTAAAAAAATGCTATGTGCAATTTAAATAAAAGCCGCCAACTGCGTCTAACTTTAACAGTCTGACTTTGGCGGCTATGTTTTGCTAACTTATTTCTTATAAACTATCTTTTTTGAAATTCAGCCTTTATCTTTTTTGCGTTATCATTGGAATTTACAGGAATCATAAGATAAAAAGTGTTGTATCCGTTTTTAAAAGTAACCATACCTTTCCAATTGATTTTTTGAACGTGCTTAACTTTATCGTTTTTCATTCGTGCAAAAATAGAAAGTGTTTGATTTTTGTAAGCATAACTTCCATCTGCTGTAAATTCTGCCTTAACACCTTGCGAATTTACTGAACTTACAGTTATTGAACATTCATTTTGGGAAACGAATTTTACAATATACTTATCATAACGCGAACCATTTTCAAATTCTGTAACGTAAGTTTCATTAAAAAACGGATTCTGCTCTTTTGCCTTAGCCGCAGCCGCTACAGCCCTGGCTTTTTTTTCTGCAAGAGCTTTTTGATTTGCCTCATATTCCGCTTTCTCAGCAGCAGCCTTTCTAGCTTTTTCTTCCGCAACAATCTTTGCCTGTTTTTCTGCAAGTTCTGTTCGTTCTGCTTCTAACTTTGCGTTTTCTTTAGCAATGGCTTTATTTTCAATAACCTGATTTTTTGCAACCTGCATTTCTTCCTGCAGAGTTCTTTTTCCTAGTGAAGTTTGCTTTACACCAAGTTGCATCAACAAAAACGGAATACAATCATAGTGAGCCAAAATTGCAAAACTTTCTGTAGAATCAAAAGTTTTTGGCGAAGCATACATTCCAAGAATAACGCCAGTTTCTACATTTAACAAAGATATATTGATTGAATAAGAACCGCTTGAAAGTCGTGTTGAAGTAATATTTACAATTTCTTTTGCACGAACAAGTTTTCCTATTTCAATCGACTGTTTTTCATCGTAAAGTCCAGATTCCAATTCTCTTTGAACTTTAATAACGCTTTTTGTAGAAGCCATATCTACACAACTAAAACCGCCAAACCTATTAAGTGCAGAAATCAAGTTTGTTTTTACTTTTGCACAAACCCATTCATCAGAATTATCAAAAATCCCATTTTCTAAAACGGAGTTTGCAAACATAATTGTATGATTTTTTCCACCGTCCCCTTCAAAAAATGAATCCTCTGCAAAAATTACATTCAATGAAAAAATAACACAAAAAATCGATAAAAGTTTTTTCACAATTTCTCCGTTTAAGTTTATTGCTTTACCATTTGTAAATAATAGTTAACAAATGCTTTTTCAAGTTCTACAGAACCAAGTCGTAAATAGTACTCTCGGTTGTCGTTTGTAAACACATCAAACTTTTCATAACCGTCGTCAGTTTTTACAGTCAGAACACCAATTCTTCCGTCTGTGTAAAAGTTATCTTCACTTCGTTCAATGAAAATTTCGTTTGCATTAAATGTATACGAATAAGTCTTAGTTTCGTTACCCAAAGCCAGTTCAAGTTCATCAAAACCATCAAATTTAAGGGATGAAGCATTTGCCAATTCTGTTTTAGGATTATTCACATCAAATTCTGATGTTTGAACTTTTGTAACAGCACCTAATGGAGAAATAATTTTTAAATCCTTCTTTTGAACAGTTCTTATTACATTTTGAGTTTTTAAATAAAGTTCATCGTCAAAGGAATCATTTTTAGTAGAAATTGGAGTAAAATCCCTGAATGAAATCTCAGAAATAACTTCCGGTGTAACAATCTTTTTCTTAGGATTTTTATAAACAACAATGAATGAATTAGACTGCATTGTATTTACATCAACAAACTTTGCTTCAAAGCGATACTGACTAGAACCTGAATCAATATAAGTAAATTTGTCTAAGAACAAAAGAATGTTGGCATTTAACGCCTTACCGACTTCTGCTGTTTTATTATTGTTAGACCAGTCACCAAGCTGGAACTTATGCTCTTTTTCAATCTGCGAAATCTTTGAACGGTCAAGGAAAGAAACTCCTGTAATTTCATCAACATTGTTTTCAAAATCTGTAATACAAGTTTCAAGGATTCCAAGACGTTCAACTGAATTATCAACAGTTTTAAAGCCAAACATTGCAGAATCATGGGAATTATCCTGCGAAAATTTAGCTGTGTCGTACGTCATTGGTGCAATAACATACATTGCAGGTTCTGTTGTTTGAACAAGAAGTTCCTGTTTATAAAATTCTTTTGAAGCAAACTTTTCAATTTGCTTTAAATCATAAGCTTGAGCTTTTTTAATGTCTTTTGGACTTTTTGTATTTTGTTTTTGCTCAATTTTATAAATTTGGGCATTATCATAAATTGAAACACTCGCTGATTTTTCAATCTCTTGTGGCTGATTTTTCTTTATTTTTCCAAAAGGATTTATAAACCAAATTGCAGCCCCAAGTCCAAGCAATACAGCAGTGATAAGACAAAAGAAAAATGCATACATGTCATCATCACTCATGTATGTATTATTATCTATTCTAATTTCTATTGCTAGACAAAATATTATCAAAGCAAGCAGTGCTAAAACTATCTTTGAAACAAAAAACAAATTAAACCATAAAAGAATATCAATTAACCATGTTCCTATAGAAAGAGTCCACCAAAATGATTGTGGGGGCTCAATAAAATCTATATCTCCATTATCTATAAGAGTACATAAAACAATAAAAAGCATGGGTAATATAAAAAGACCAATTTTAAGTGCCAACATAAGATTTTACTCCTTTTTTATAAAAAAACAGTAAAATTATAACACAACTAATTTTAATAGTAAACGCATATATTTTATTGCATATATTTTATTGCTAGATATATTTTAATGTCCGTTTCTTACGCTCGACTGCACTATATTGTGTTTTCTTTCCAACCCAGCACGCCACTTGCGTCATCTGCAAAT
>CAYZXM010000116.1:0-2923 GCA_964482455.1 uncultured Treponema sp.
TTCTGATTACAGCGGGTACTCTTTTTATGGTTTTGTAAGTTTTTGTTTTGTTTATATAAAAGCGTGGTATAATGTTCCATCAATAAAAAAAGGAAAAGATTATGAATAAAACTCTTGTAGTAAAATACATTAAGTCACTGCTGGTTGTAATACTTTTATCGTTTATTGCATTTACCGTTCTAATTACTATTTATACTCCAGAGGCAGAAAAGAATGTTCTTAAGGCTATTAAAGACTTTTCGCTTCCGATTTTTCTTTCTAAACGATTTTTTCCGCTAATGGCTAAGCCGTGGCTGATTTTTTCGTTTGGTTTTTTTGCACGCTACTGTCTTAACCTTCCGGCAAGATTTTGTGTAATATTTATGGCAATGCCACTTTTGCTTTTGAATATGTTCGGTCTTTCAAGTCTTATTTCTTCTGCAGATGTTACGGGTTTTGGCGACTTGGTTTCATGCATTGTCGTATTTATTTATGGTGCAATGCTTATTTTAATTAAATTTTAGCAAAGCTTTACAGATTCCGGGTTAAGCCCGGAATCTTGCAATACTTAATAAACAGAAAGAATCTTTGTAAGTTTTTCTTTTCCGATTATTTTCATAAATGAAGCAAGGCGAGGTCCCTGGTCTTTACCAATTAATGCCTGATAAAGAGCAGTGAATAATGCTTTTGCATCAAGACCAAGTTCTGTTGCAATGTCGTACATAGCCTGCTGACATTCTTTATCAACTGCAAAAGTACCAACACGCGGAACAACTTCATCTCGAACACGTTTTACAGCAGTTAGCATTTCATCGCTAAGCTCTGCTTTTGAACCGTCTTCTCTTAATGCAAAACAGAAATCTTCTGCACAAGAAGGAGCACATTCTTTAATCCAGTACCATGCACATGCAGCACGACGTCTTAAAGTTGCTTCCTGTTCAGGTTTTACATCGCCTAAAGATTTTATAACGGCATCAATATCGCCTGAGTATGTTTGCAAAAGAGTTGTCATCATTCTAAAGCCAATCTGATAAGGCATTACAGAAGGCATTTTGTTATCAATTTGCGAAAGTTCGTAAATGCGTTTTTCTTTTTTAAGAACATCTTCTGATTTTGCTTTATCAACGCCCCAAACAATGCGTTCTGTTTTGTCGTAATCTTCATAAACTTTATTTACGTCAAGGTCAAAAGAAATTGCAAATTCAGTGTTAGGCTTTGTGCCTGCAAAAATGTAACGCAATACTTCCGGCTGGTAAACTTCAAGAGCATCAACTAAAGAAATAACTTTTCCTTTAGAAGAAGACATTTTACCAGGAACGCCTTTTAAGTTTACAAAGTCGTAGCGCATTGTAACAGGAGCGTCCCAACCGTAAATCTTTTTTGAAACAAGTTTTGCAGTATCGTAAGAACCACCCGGAGAAATATGATCTTTTCCGCCCGGTTCAAAAACAACTTTTTCTTCGTTCCATCGCATAGGCCAGTCAACGCGCCAGCCGAGCTTTGCCCCCTTAAATGTTCTTAAATCCGCTTTTTCACAGTTACCGCATTCGCACTTGTATGTAAGACCATATTCGCCGTCGTAATCTGTAATTTCTGTTGTGTCTTTGTTGCATTTTCCACAGAAAATAGAAACCGGCCAGTAAACATCTTCTTTTTTCATTTTGTGTGCGTCGTCGCGGTATTCATTAAGACATTCTTTTATAAGTTCGCGATTCTGTAAGGCTTTTTTCATACCTTCTGCATAGCGGTTATCTCTATAGCGGGAAGCCTGATACAAAAATTCAGGATTTATTCCAACTCGTGGAAGTTCTTTTTCAATATCAACTTCGTGATGGCGAGCATAGTTTTCGTTTCTGCCTGTAGTGTCTGGAACCATTGTAATTGGAAAGCGAAGATATTTTTCAAGAATCTCCGGGTCTGGCATATTTGCAGGAACTTTTCTAAAAACGTCATAGTCGTCCCAAGAATAAATAAAACGTACATTTTTGCCGCGAGCTTTTAATGCACGTACAACAAGATCGACTGTAATAATTTCGCGGAAGTTACCAATGTGAACTGTTCCAGAAGGTGTAATTCCAGAAGCACAGGTATATAAATCAAGATCACCTTTTTCTTTAATAATTTTGTCTGCCATCTGGTCTGCCCAGTGAACAAACTTTGTGTTTTCATTATTGTTACTCATAGTAAAAAATTATAGTGAACTTGATTTATCGTTTCAATGCAGTATTTTTAGATGTGATAATTCCCAAAAACTTTAAGATTTTGCCAACTGTATAGTAAGCATTGCGGGTGCAAAATAGTAAGTATCACAGTTAAAATTTAGGCGTATGCCTGTCGTGCTGAACTTTTTTTCATTTTTTTAAGCCAAACATTTCCGAAATTGAATTTTTTTCTATAAATAATATAGAAGATACAAGGTAAAAATGACAGAATTCACAAAGTGCTTTATAATGCATGTGCATTTGAAAAATCCGGCGACCCAAAAGTTAAGGCATTCCTTCGTTACATACAAGAAAAAAGTGTAACCGACCAGCTTACCAAACAGATTTAAGACGCCGTAACTGAATGCAAACACCAGGAAAAATGGAGGCCAGAATATATGCTTTGGAAAGATCAAGTTAGAGAATGGAAAGACGAAGCCCACGAAGCAGGTTGGACAGAAGGTCTTGCAGAAGAAAAACGCACAACCGCTGCAAACTTATTAAAGAGTAACATAGCCGCTGATATTATTGCAAAATGCACCGGCCTTTCCATAAATGAAGTTCTTGCACTAAAAAACAGTTAGTATAAAAAAATATAAAAAAATATCGTTTGCCTTTTACCATAAAACTGTTATAATTTTAAAACAGTTGAGATAGTCAGACTTCACTTGACAAAGTAAAGGAGAAGGGCAAAATGTTCTCAGTTCTCAGTTCTCAGTTCTCAGTTCTCAGTTCTCAGTTCT
>CAYZXM010000117.1:0-2687 GCA_964482455.1 uncultured Treponema sp.
ATAAAACCGCCCGGCTCCATCACAAAAACAGAACCGGGCGAACGCTAAAGTTTTATTCTACTTTTTACGCTTTTATTATTACATCGCCACTTACAGACTCTAAAATTTCTTTTCTATATACGACATTAGAAATATAATTTGTTTTTATAACAATTCTGTAAGTTTTAGAAGCATCCAATGTTTCCGGCACAAAAAAGTTTAATTCTGTAGGCTTATTACGGAACACTTTTTCGCTATCAACTTTAATCCATGCAGAAGAATTTTCTAAATTTCCATCTGAATCAACTGTCGCAAAATAAATTCCGCTCTCATCGCTTCCAAGTTTTAAATGCGTACCAGAAATTTTAGCTGGCTTTCCCACAAAAAGAACATTTTCTTCGCCAGAAGCAATATTAAAAATTTCTTCAATTTCTGGGGACTTGTCGCTATAAACAATTTTATCAACACTAAGATTCTGCAAAGCATCATTTGTAAGTTTTGTAGGAGTAAACTTAACGCTAAAATTTCCACTTTGCGGAACATCGGTCTTTGATTTTGCACAAACTTTCATTGCAATGTACATAGTTCCAAGGTCAAGAATATTAACGGCTTTTCCCTGCTCTAAAAGCTTTAAAACCTTTTTTTGTATAAGAACTGCACAGTATTGCAAAATAAACGGGTCAATACCTTTATTTTCTTCTGCAATTTCTGAAAGAATGTTTCTAAATGTTGCTTTATTACGCGTTACTGTTGCAAAATAAGTTCCATCTTTTCTAAAAGAATTTTCTCTTAATGTTACACTTACTAATGATGAGCTATTTTCTAAAGTCGATAAATTTTCCATTTTTATATCCTTCTTCATCTTTAGGCGTGAAGAGCCTTTTAATTTTGTCACTCCGATAAATTTGTCCGTTTACCCGCTTGCAAAAAAACAAAATTAAAAGTAAGATATATACATATTTTTTCAAAATGTTTTTTTATGTATTATCTCTCAACTTTGTTGGGCTTGAATCTATTGACGTAGATTCAAGCTTTTTTTTTGCAAGCATCTTACAATTCCACTATGCATTCGCTTCCTCCATAAAATCTTTTTTTTCATAAACTAACTCCAAAATCTTTTACGCTATATCAGGAACTTTTATTTCCTTTACAACCTCTAAAAGCTGTTTTCCAACATTTTTTACAATAATGCACAAAAACGAAAGAAGAGGTTTTAAGATATAATTGTCAATTATTTCTTCTTCTGTTCTGCCTTTTGTAATTTCTTCCGGCAAAAACAAAAGCCGCATTATAGAATCAGTCTGAAATTCGTGTTTTTCAATCTGCTCTTTTTTTATTTTTGAAAATTCCTTTTTGAATTCTGCACAGTCAAACGCTCTTATCAATCTTAGCATAATCGACTGAATGCAATGCACAACTTCGTGTGCCACCGTAATCACATCAAGGAAATTCCCATTTTGTGCCCCTTCGTAAACATCACTTCTTATAATAATCAGATTCTTTACAGAATCGTAAAGGGATGCAACTGTTTCCCCATGCGTCCAAGTTTCTTTTTGTTCAATTACGTAATTAAAAGACTTATCAAGCTGAGGAATAATATTTTCCATTACAAAAAGAGGATCAAATTTACGATTCGTACAAGATGTAAAAAGGATATGACTCCAGAACGAAGTAATTTTGATTTCCTCTTCTGAAAGGACTAGAGTTTCTGCAACTTTTGCATCATTTAACTGTGTTTCATACTGCACCACTTCCATTTTCTTCTCCTGATGATTCTGCCTGAAATTTTTCAAGCAGCTCTTTCATAAGCTTTACCTGCTGTTCTGTAAGTTTTGAAAAATCCTTTGCAAACATTACAGCGGTTTCAATATATTCACTTGAGTTTTTCTGTTCCCCAAGCGAAACATTTACACTCCCCTTTGACTGAGCCTGTGCTTCCTTAAGTTCAATCTTTTCCTTATCCGAAAAACCGTATTCTTCTGCAATTTTTTCAACAAAAGAATCAGGAATTTCACGCTGGCCGTTTTCTATGGAAGAAAGATAAGGTGCACTTACTCCCAAGCGTTTTGCCATCGTACCAAGAATCTCCGAAGAATCAACCCTCTTTTTTCTTAGTATTTTTCCAAATGCCGTTACTCCCATAAATACCTCCACTTTATAAGACCTAAAGAATTTATAAAATTCTTTTTAGCATCTGAAATAAATATAAACATATATAAAAAATAAATCAAGTGTTTTCATAAAAATATTTACATTTTGAAAACTTTTTCTTAACATTTTTTTTATCTTTTTCAATTTTTAGAATAATTATGTTTTAAAATGTAAATAATGTTTTTTTAAAATGTTAATAACAATCTTTTAAAGTGCTTATAGCCATTTTTTAAAATGTTTATAGGTATTTTTTAAACTGCTTATAGCTATTTTTTAAAGTGTTTATAGTAATTTTTTAAACTGCTTATAACCATTTTTTAAAATGCTTATAGGTATTTTTTAAAGTGTATAAATGAACTATCACACAAAAATTTACCAATGTAATCTTTATTATCTATTCCGCTTCTTCGTAGTAATACGAATAATCTATTCCTTTCATAAACATTTCGCGGTCGTTTATTGTTCCCACTTCAATGCTTTCTAAAAGGGAACTTTCAAAAAGTGCATAAGCCTTTGTTTTGCTTTTGCCGTCAATTGTTTCATCGCTATAACTGAAC
>CAYZXM010000118.1:0-2616 GCA_964482455.1 uncultured Treponema sp.
AACGTGCTGGGTGCAGAGGATTACGGAATTTACAATGTTGTTGCTGGTGTGGTTACAATGTTCGGTTTTTTAAGCGGTGCAATGGCAAGTGCAAGTCAGCGGTACTTTAGTTTTGAACTGGGAAAAAATAATCAGGAAGGTCTTGAAAAAATATTTGCCATTACAGTAACAATTTACGCAATTTTGGCTTTGGCAATCATCTTGCTTGCAGAAACACTTGGACTTTGGTTTGTCTGCAAAAAATTAGTAATTCCCGCCGAACGCCTTACAGCCGCCAAGTGGATTTATCAGTGCGCAATCATTTCGTTTTTGTTCACGATTATGACCACGCCTTACATGAGTTCCATCATAGCCCACGAAAATATGAATGTTTACGCCTACGTGAGCATTGTGGAAGCTGTTTTGAAACTGGCCATCGTTTTTGTTTTGAAAATAGGCACGTTCGACAAGCTCATACTTTACGGCCTTTTGCAAGTTCTTGTGGCAGCAATCAACACTTCGTTGTATAGATTTTATTGCAAGAAGCATTATAGGGAATGTAAATTCAGGTTTTTGTGGGAAAGAGAAAAAATTAAAGAGATGTTCAGTTATGTAGGCTGGAATCTTTTTGGAAGTGCAGTTGGTGTTTTTAAAAATCAGATTTTAAATATTTTATTAAATCAGTTTTTTGGGGCGGTCGTGAATGCGGCTCGTGCAATCGCTTTTCAGATAAGTGCGGCGGTTTCAAGTTTTAGTCAGAATTTTTCAACAGCTATTAGACCTCAAATTATAAAATCCTATGCTGCTGATGAAAAAGAAGATTGTATAAGACTTGCTTTTCGTGGTTGCCGACTTACATTTTTTTTAATGTTGATTTTTACAATTCCGCTTGTGCTGGAGATGCCATTTGTTTTGAAAGTATGGCTTAAAAATCCGCCTGAAAATACAGTTCTTTTTGCCCGTCTTGTTTTGCTTGATGTTTTAATTGATTCTGTAAGTTATCCAATTATGACGCTTGCACAGGCAACTGGAAAAATAAAATTGTATCAGTCTGTGGTGGGTGGAATTTTACTTTTAAATTTTCCTGTTAGCTGGATTGTGCTTTCCTTTGGGGTAGATGCATGGTCTGTTTTTGTAGTTGGAATTTGCATAACAACGATTGCTTTTGTAGTCAGGCTTTTTATTGTAAGGCATTTGATTTCTTTTTCATTAAGAAGTTTTTGTAAAGATGTTGTGCTACGGATTTTTGCAGTTTCGTTAATTTCAGTTCCTCTTCCGTTAATTTTAGAATTTTTTATTCAAAATGAAATATTAAGATTTTTTTTAGTGTGCATAGCTTCAGTTTTGATGACAGGAGGCACAGCTTTATTTATTGGAATGACAAAAAATGAACGATCAGCACTTTTAAAAAAGTTACGAGGAAAAATTCATGCCTAATCTACCAAGTTTAAAATGTTGCGGCTGTACTTCTTGCGTGCAGACTTGTCCTAAAAATGCAATTTCTCTTTTTGTAAATGACGAAGGATTTTTGTACCCGCAAGTTGATAATTCTCTTTGCGTTGAATGTAAATTGTGCGAAAAACGCTGCCCGGTTTTGCTTTTTGAAAATAAAAATACTTTTTCTAAGAAAGAAGCATTTGCTGCAATTTGTAATGATGAAAATCTGCGAATGAAAAGTTCTTCGGGAGGAATGTTTAGTCTTCTTGCAGAAAAAATTATTAAGGAAGGCGGAATTGTTTTTGGTGCTGAATTTGATAAAGATTTTTCTGTAAAACACAGCTGGACTGATTGTGTTGAAGGGCTTGAACGTTTTAGAACGTCAAAATATTTACAAAGTCGCATAGAAAATACATTTGCTGAATGTAAAGATTTTTTGGAAAGCGGAAAAAAAGTTTTGTTTAGTGGAACGCCGTGTCAGATTGCGGGATTAAAGACATTTTTAAATAAAGAATATGAAAATCTTTTTACAGTAGATTTTATTTGTCATGGAGTGCCAAGTCCGGCCTTGTGGCAAAAATACATAAAATATCGCGAAAAAAAGTCCGCTTCGCGAACAGTGAAAACATCTTTCAGACAAAAGAATTTTGGCTGGAAGATGTATTCACTGTCATTCACTTTCGTAAATGACAGTGAATACATCAAAAAATTATCAGGCGATAAATATTTGCAACTTTTTTTACATGACAATGCATTAAGAGAATCTTGTTATAGTTGTTCTGCTCGTGGAGACAACAATCCTGCTGACATAACCATTGCAGACTTTTGGGGAATAGAAAATGTTCTTCCAGATTTTTTTGATGATAAAGGCACAAGTTTTGTAATCATTCAGAATAAAAAGGGAAAAGATTTTTTTGACAGCGTAAAAAATTTATGTCGCTTTAAAGAAGTTGATTTTAATGAAGCAGTAAAATTTAATCCGCAATATTATAAAAGTCCTGTTCGCTCTAAAAAACGAAACACTTTTTACAAAAACTTTGAAAAGAGTTCAATAGACACTTTGTATAGAAAATACGGACGCGAATCATTTTTTGTAAGAACAAAGCATTTTATAAAAAGATGCATAAAATTTTGTCTTATAAAAATTATAGGCAAAGAGAAGTTTTATAAATTAATTCACAAGGAGGCACGCTAGAAAAG
>CAYZXM010000119.1:0-2487 GCA_964482455.1 uncultured Treponema sp.
TCAATTCCAACTGTATCGTATTTTTTCATCTGAAAAGCGATGTCAAGTTTTGTTCCAACGCCATCAGTTCCACTTACCATAACAGGATTTTTGTATCCTTTTGGAATTTCAAACATTCCGTTAAAACTTCCGAGCCCTGTTAAAAGGCCTGGAATTGCAGTTCTTTTTGCACTTTCTTTATATTTATCAACAGCGCGATAACCTTCTTCTACATCAACACCAGATTCTTTGTAACTTGCCATATTTTATGGTCTCCTTTTAAAATATTTCAGTTTTATTAATTTACTTTATGACCTGTAAGTTCCCCAGGAACACTCATCGGATATTCACCTGTAAAGCAACCTTTGCAAAATCCGTACTGTTCAGGATTACATTCTCGTAACGCTTCAAACATACCGTCTACAGAAATAAATGCAAGGGAATCTGCACCAATTTCTTTACGGATTTCTTCTACATCATGACCAGAAGAAATAAGTTCTGCTTTTGTAGGAGTATCAATTCCTAAGTAGCAAGGAAACTTAACTGGCGAAGAACTTACCCTAAAATGCACTTCTTTTGCCCCAGCTCTTCTTAAAATTTGAACAAGTCGGCGGCTTGTAGTACCACGAACAATTGAATCGTCTATTACAATTACGCGTTTACCGTTCAAATCGCTTTTTAGGGCATTAAGTTTTACAAAAACCATATTTTCGCGTGCTTTTTGCGTTGGAGCAATAAAAGTTCGCCCAATATACTTGTTTTTTACAACACCCATTGCATAAGGAATGCCAGATTGTCTTGAATAACCAATTGCAGCCCCAAGACCTGAATCAGGAACACCAACTACAACATCGGCATCTACAGGAGCTTCTTTTGCAAGCTGACTACCCATTCTGTAACGAGCTTCCTGAACAGGAATATCATCAATAATTGAATCAGGACGAGCAAAATAAACATATTCAAAAATGCAAGAACGTTTAGATGTTTTTTCGCCAAATTCAAACGAAAGAACACCATCTTTATTAATTATTACGATTTCGCCAGGACGAATATCCCGCACAAAAGTTCCGTTTATTGCATCAATTGCACAAGATTCGCTTGCAAGAACCCAGCCACCATTTACCTGTCCCAAGCAAAGCGGGCGGATTCCATTAGGGTCGCGTGCACCAATTAAAGAATCTTTTGTCATTACGCAAAGAGCAAAAGACCCCTTAATCATTTGAATAGTATCAGTTAAAGCACGCTCCAAGCCTTTTTTGTAGCCACGAGCAATAAGCTTAACAATAACTTCTGTATCACTGGAAGAAGAAAAAGCCGCACCAGTTTCTTCAAACATATCACGCAATTGAAGATAATTTACAAGCTGCCCATTATGAGCCACTGCAACCGGTCCAAGTTTTGACTGAATTAACATTGGCTGAGCATTTTCAATTGTTTTTGAACCAGAAGTTGCATAACGAACATGACCTATCGCAAGATTTCCCTGAAGTTCCTGAAGATTTTCAACCTTAAAAACATCAGAAACAAGACCCATTTGTTTATGGATTTTTACTTCGTTACCGTCAGAAACACAAATACCAGCACTATCCTGACCTCTATGCTGCAAAGAATACAATCCGTAATAACATGTAGTTGCAGCATTCATTTCTTGAACATCTGTGCTAGAATCTTTTTCTTTTGGATTTAGATAAACACCAACAACGCCACATTCATCATGGAATTTATCATCGTGTTCACAATATAAAAATTCGTTTTCAAGCATTACAGTTCAACTCCAGTAGCAACACCAGCTGCTGCATCGTCTGCAAGTTTTTTGCGGAAAGATATAAGTTTTTCTTTTAATGCAGGATATTTTATAGAAAGAATTTGCACAGCAAGATAAGCCGCATTTTTTGCGTTACCAATACCAACAGTTGCAACAGGAATCTGAGGTGGCATTTGAACAATAGAAAGAAGGGAATCCATTCCACCAAGACCATTTGAAGAGCCAGAAATACATTCAAGTGGCACACCAATAACCGGAAGAGTAGTAATACCTGCAATAACACCAGGAAGTGCAGCAGCAAGACCAGCCCCGGCTATAATAACTTCAAAACCATCCTGCTCACACTGTTTAACAGTTTTGTGCAAAAGTTCCCCTGCACGATGAGCTGAAATTATAAAAGCTTTGTATTCAACGCCGAATTCTTTTAAAACTTCGGCAGCCTTCTTCATTTTTTCCGTATCAGATTTTGAACCAAAAAAAATAGCGACCTTCAAATCGTCCTCCAAAAACAATGAAATGAATTTACCATAATTCCATAAGATTCTCAAGGACAGAGCGAAAGTCGCTATTCTAAAATAAAATCTAGTCTAAAAGTGTCATATCCGTAATTTCTTTATCGTAATCAACACCTTCAACATCAAAACCATTAATGTTCAAAAAGTCGTGTTTGTAACCGGCAAGGTCGCAACGTTCTGCAAGATTTTCCTGAGTTACGCCGTCCATCAACTTTGCAACTTCTGCCT
>CAYZXM010000120.1:0-2449 GCA_964482455.1 uncultured Treponema sp.
AGTTCAAAAAATTCGGGTTTTACTAAAAGTTTTAATGCATTCTTAAGTTCATCAGGATTTACAATTCCTGATTTACAGGCAGCACCTAAAAGAACCATATTTACTACACGGGAACTTTTTAATTCTTCACAGGCTTTATCTGTATCTACACAAATTGTTTTTGCATGAGATTTAAGAAAAGAGCACATTTCTTCTTCACTAAAAATCTTTCCTGTTAAACTTGCAGTTGTAGGCTGAACAACTTTATGATTAACGATGACACTTCCATCTTTTTTAAGATAATCGATATTTCTTACCGCTTCTGCTGCTTCAAATGCAATTAATACATCTGCCTGTCCTTTTGGAATTAATGGAGAAAAAACATCTTCACCAATACGAACATGACTTACAACACTACCTCCTCGCTGAGCCATACCAATTGTTTCTGCAGAAAGAACTTTTTGTCCGCAACTTAAAGCAGCCTGCGAAATTACTTTTGCTGCCAGAACAGTTCCCTGTCCGCCAACGCCACAAATTAAAATATTTTTAGACATAATTTATTCCTACTCAATTGCTTTTACAGGACACACACCTGCACACAAAGAACATCCCGTACACAAAGATGAATCAATTGCAACAATCTGTTTTCCTTTTGCATTTTTCTGCAAAGACAAACTTAGTGCAGGGCATCCAAGTTCTTTAATGCATTTTTGACAGCCAATGCATTTTTGTGCATTGATTTTTTTTGCACCGTTAAATTTAAATCCTAACTTTGATGCAATTGCAACGCATGGAGCTTTAAAAATAATTGCACTTACACCAGGAGTCTGTACGCATTTTTTTACAGCATCAACTGCTTCTTCCTGATTAAAAGGATTTACTTCAATAACAGAATTAACGCCAATCGATTTTAAAATTGCTGGAATACTTATTTTTTCTACAATTTCGCCCATCATTGTACGCCCTGTTCCCGGATGCGGCTGATGGCCTGTCATTGCAGTTGTAGAATTATCAAGTATGCAGACTGTCTGTTTTGACTGATTATAAACTGCATTTACAACGCCTGTAATTCCGCTTGCAAAAAAAGTTGAGTCCCCTATAAAACTAAAGCAATGTCTGTCATTTTCATTGTGATAAAAACCCTGTGCCATAGTAATGTCAGCACCCATACACAAACAGGTATCAGTCATATCTAAAGGAGCAGCGTTACCCAAAGTATAACAGCCGATGTCACCGCAATAAGCTGTTTTCTGACCTTTCATTGCCTGCTTTACTGCATAAAAAGAAGCACGGTGAGGGCATCCTGCACAAAGTACCGGAGGACGAACAGGAAGTTCTGGTTTTTCAAGTTTTTCTTCCTGACATTTATTTAGGCAAAATATTTTTTCAAGAATTGATTTTACAGTTTCTACAGAAAGCTCTCCTGCTTCTGGTACAAGGGCGTCTGTTTTTCCGTGAATGTTGACTTTTAAATTTTCTTTACCGCAAAGATAAATTAAATTTTCTTCAATAACAGGATCTAGTTCTTCAAAAACATAAACGTCTTCTGCCTTCTGCATAAAATCTTTTGCAAGTGGATATGGGAATGGATATGGAGTTCCAATTTTTAATACAGAATAATTTTTTATTTTTTTATTATCTGCATTTTCTTTTTGTAAAATATTTAATGCTTCTATAAGATAGCAATAAGAAATTCCGCCGCAGGCAAAATAATATGAACTTTGTGTATTTTTTTCTGCGGAATAGATTGCATTTAATTTGCTTTTAGAAAATTCTTGTGGAAGTATATGTTCATTACGGTCAAAAATCCGCTTGTGATTTAAAAAAGATGAACGCGGAAAAATAACCCAGCGGTTAGTATCTTTAACAAACTGACCTTTCTGGCGACAAGGCTCTAGCTTTGGCATTTCCATAGATTCATAGGCGTGGTCAACACGAGTAGTAGGCCTAAGTAAAACTGGAGTATTATATTTTTCTGAAAGTTCAAAAGCTTCCTGCACCATTAAAAATGCTTCGCTTGGAGTTGAAGGGTCAAGACAAGGGAGTTTTGAAAACTCAGCAAATTTTCTTGTGTCCTGTTCTGTTTGACTTGAAATAGGTCCCGGGTCATCTGCACTGACAATTACCATTCCGCCTTTAACGCCAACATAAGAAAGGCACATCACAGGATCACTTGCTACATTAAGACCAACCTGCTTCATAGTAACCAGTGTTCTGCTTCCTGCATAACTTGCACCGGCTGCAACTTCTACGGCGGCTTTTTCATTTACCGACCATTCAACATAAGTACCAGTTTTATCTTTATATTTTGCAATAAATTCAATTATTTCACTGGATGGAGTTCCAGGATAACCTGCAACTAAATTAACACCAGCCTTTAAGGCTCCAAGAGCAATAGCCTGATTGCCCATAATCATCTGCTTTGACATAAGATAATTATATCTAAAAAACATTTTGTATAATAGTCATA
>CAYZXM010000121.1:0-2441 GCA_964482455.1 uncultured Treponema sp.
AAAATTATGAAAAACGAAAATCTAATTTCCATTAAAAATATTGACGACGGAGCAAAGTTCGATTTTGGCAGAACTTCTACAGATTACGCAAAATTCCGCGACATTTACCCGCAAAGTTTTTACGAAAAAATCGTTTCGCTGGGGCTTTGCACAAATGGTCAAAAAGTTCTTGATGTTGGAACAGGAACCGGCGTTCTTCCGCGTTTTATGAAAAAATACGGTGCCGAATGGACTGGAATCGATATTTCAAAAAATCAAATTGAAGAAGCAAAACGATTGAGCAAAAACGACAACTCAATTCAATATTTTGTTCGCACTGCAGAAGAAACTGGATTTTCCCCTTCATCTTTTGATGTAATTACTGCCTGCCAATGCTACTGGTATTTTGATTTTGAAAAAACGGCAAAAGAATTCAGTCGGATTTTAAAACCGAACGGAAAAGTACTTTTTTTAGAAATGGAATGGCTTCCTTTTGAAGACAAAATCGCAAACGAATCAGAAAATCTTGTTTTAAAATACAATCCTGCATGGAACGGAAAAGGTGCCATTCAAAGACCAATTCCAATTCCTTCTGAATACGAAAAAAATTTTAAACTTATCGCCCACGAAGAATGGAAACTCCCAGTTCATTTTACACGCGAATCCTGGAACGGAAGAATGAAAGCCTGCCGCGGAACGGGAGCCTCCCTTTCAAGCGAAAAACTTTCCCAATGGGAAAAAGAACATCTTTCACTTTTAGAAAAAATCGCCCCAAAAGAATTCGATGTTTTGCACTACGCGGCTTATGCAGAATTTGAAAAACAAAGTTAGCAAAGAAATTTTTAACACACAAAAAAAACGGAACTTTTCCCCCTTAAAATGTAAAAAAAAAGCAGACTTTAATAAAAGTTAAAGCCTGCTTTAAAATTACTAAAACTGTCTGTTAATTAAAACAGCGGACATAATAATCACCGTACTTTGCATAAAGATAATTATCAAATGAAGTCCCCAATGCACTACCTTCAGTTACTTTAGTAAAATAAGATGCGTAACTTGAATCATAAGTTTGCTCAGAATTTTGTGAATAATAAAACCCATCAGGTGCGGTTCCAGTATATGAATAACTTTCAAATATAAATGCCTTAGAATTAGAATCAAGTTTTACCTGCAATGTTGATATATCATCATAACCGTAAATTTTACTTGTATATTTTTTATCAAATACACCAATATAACCTGTAGTGCTGGAAGGTTCTTTTATACAATCACTCCATTCGTATTCAGTCTCATTATCTTTACTAAAACACAAAGGAAAATTACCGCTAGAATAAGAACCACGACTTACAGTTGTATTTGCAGTTGCATCAATTGTGCCTTTACTTGTAATGTTCCCACTGTAAAGATAAAAACTATCAGCGTCTGTGGCATCTAAAACATAAAAGATTGTACCATAATAAACTTCAGGATAGTCACACTTAACGGCAACAATATCCATTGTATACTTTGGATTTACTGTATTATATGTACTAGAATATTCAGAATTTTCATTTAAATTTCCAGCACAAGCAGAAAATAAAACTGATACAGCACAAACAAGAACAAAAATTATTTTATTTTTCATATTTCATCCTTTTAATTAAATAACCAACTCCAAACACTTCCAGTGGAACCCAACATAATACCTAATGTAAAGCGATCATAATATCCGGTTTCATCATCAGACGATTTAAGTTCAACTAAAGCATACTGAAGATTAAGACTCAAAAACCTGCAAAAAGGTAAATCAACGCCTAAAGCATATCGTAAGGAAAAATCAACAGGAATACTGTCCGTTTTAAATGAATAATTTTCCAAATTTGATTCATTCTTATCTTTATAAACTCTACACCCTAAACCTATTTCGCCATAAAAATTAGGATACCAATTTCCCAAAGGGAGCCGTACATTTATTCCTAAAGTCCCATATCCCGAAACATCTTCAGTATCATTAGTTCCAAAGACCAACCCTGTGTAAAGCCAAGGAGTAAGCCCTAAAGTTCCATTAAAATCACATACAAAACCACTAGAAATTCCATCTGTATAACCAAAATTAAATCCTAAAGTTGTACGGGCACCACCATCCATACTCTGTGAATAAATTGCATTTTTCTCACTCTTTTTTGCCTTTGATTTTTCTTTGGCGACAGTTTCTTTAGCATCAGTCTTTTTCTGTACAGGAGTACGCATATCGTTTATAGGTTCGTACTGAAGTCCTGCCTGGGTAATATCTGAATCTGGAATAATTGTTTTAATTACTTTCCCAGTCTGCGAATTAATAAGGCGGAATTCCAAAGGCGTAACTGTGTAGCAAGAAGGATACTTTTCTTCCATAGGTTCGATTTTGTAATCAGCTTCAGCATAAATAATTGGAGTTCCCATCGTGAACATAGAATCCAAAACTTCAAAAGCCTGACCGTTCGACA
>CAYZXM010000122.1:0-2388 GCA_964482455.1 uncultured Treponema sp.
TTCTTAAATGGTTTGGAATAGGCGTTCTTGGACTTGCCCTGCTTTTTGGTGCAGGTTACGGAATTAGAAGTTGTTCAATAAAAATGGAAGCAACTAAAGAAATTAGGGCTGAAAAGAAACTGGAAAAGCAGAAATTAAAAGCACTGCAGGAACAAGAAAAACAAGATCAAAAAGAACAGCAACTAAAGGAAAAAGAAGCACAAAAACAAGCAGAAAAACAAGCAAAAGAAGAAGCAAAACAAAAACAGGCAGAACAAAAAGCTGCTGAACGACAAAAATTAATTAATGGCTGCGTTATTCCTAAAGAAAATATACAACTTGCTGGTTTTGTAGCAGACCATTTTATACCAGTTTCAGATTGTAAAGTCATTCTTAATTCTCAAAAAACTAAAACTATTTGGGATTTTTTTGGTTTTACAAAACATTCAATATCTTTCAAGCTAGAAGCTACTGATGATGTTTCTGATTTTATAAAAAAAGCACTGGAAGAAAAGAAAAATTCTATAAGCAAAGAATTTGATCCAGCAATTTATCGATATGACGGAACTAAACTTCATGATAGAAAAATAGAAACAAATTATGGTGCAGCTGCGGAATTATCTCTTTTTCCTTTCGATTCTCTAGATTCAACTCCAAGTGCAGACGCTATTATTTCACAAATCATTGATGCAAAAAAAGGAGATGTCATTACCCTTGCATTTGACGTAAACAAGAAAAGCTTTGCAACAACACAAAAGTGGATGGATAAAGAACTTATTCAACTACATAGTTCAGGGATTTTCCATTTTCAAGCAAATTTTAGATATGAAGTGTGCTTTATAGAAAAAGAACATGGTTCAGCTAACTGGGTATATATTAGTTTTTAACTGCAAAAAAATATCAAAATAATATAAACGATTTTTTTTATGGGAGTAAATGATGGCGTATTGTAACAAATGTGGAAAACCACTTGCGGAAGGGGCAGCATTTTGTTCCTTTTGTGGAACTGCGGTAAGTGATGAATCAGCACAAAGAAAACAGGTATTTGTAGGCTCAATCCGAAAATGTCCGAATTGTGGCGAGCAGATTGGAAGTGACACCACAAAGTGTCCTTCGTGTGGTTTTGTAATTGAAAAGAAGAATGTTTCAAGTGCATTGGACGTGTTTATTAAAAAATTTCTTTCTTTAAAGAATTCATCAGAAAAGCGTGAATATATCGAAAGTTACGCAATTGCGAATAACAAGGAAGATATTCGTGACTTCTTAAATTATGCTGCAAGCCAGCGTGATAAGGCCTACTCGGATAATCAGACAAAAGCCTTCTGGGTAGATGCATGGAACAACAAGTGCCGTCAAATTGTAAACCAAGCGTTTGATACTTTTGGTGCAGATGTGGATTTTTCTGCCTGGCTTAAAAACTACAAGCAAGATGTTGAAAAAACTACTGCCGAAAACGAAAAACTTAAAAAGAAACTTATCAGCATAGAAAAGGGCAAAAAACGAGCAAAAGTGGCAAAAGTTTTTCTTAAATGGTTTGGAATAATTGTTCTTGCTCTTGCCCTGCTTTTTGGTGCAGGTTACGGAATTAGAAGTTGTTCAATTAAGGCAGCAGAATACAGCAAGATTAGGGCTGAAAAGAAACTTGAAATGCAGAAATTAAAAGCACAGCAAGAAAAAGAAGAACAAGAGCGGGCAGAACGACAGCGTCAGGAAGAAGAGGCTCGTAAACAAGCAGAAGTGAAAGCAAAACAAAAACAGGCAATACAAAAAGCTGCTGAACGGCAGAAATTAATTAACGGCTGCGTTATTCCTAAAGAAAATATACAACTGGCTGGTTTTTTGCCAAACCATTTTATACCAATTTCGGATTGTACTATCACCCTTAATTCTAAAAATCTTCATATTTTTTTGAATGGTGATGGCGAGATAATACATTCAATATATTTCAAGATAAAAGCTACTGACGATGTTTCTGATTTTATTAAAAAAACAGTGGAAGAAAAGAAAAATTCTATAAGAAAAGAATTTGATCCAGCAATTTATCGATACGAAACGACTCAACCATATGAATATGGTACAAAAATAGAGACAAATTATGGTGAAATTAATGAACCATCATTTCGCACACCAATAGAAGACAGTCTTATTTCACAAATCATCGATGCAAAAAAAGGAGATGTCATTACTATTGCATTTGATGCAAAAAGTAGAAGCTATGCAAAGAAGCAAGAGCAGATGAATGAAGAACTTATTCGACTACATAGTTCAGGGATTTTCCGTTTTCAAGCAAATTTTAGCTATGAAGTGAGCTTTATAGAAAAAGAACATGGTTCATCTACGAGGAGACTTATTAATTTCTAACTGCCAAAAAATATCAAAATAATAAACAATTTTAAATAAAGGAGTTCT
>CAYZXM010000123.1:0-2344 GCA_964482455.1 uncultured Treponema sp.
TTTTTATGCAGGTTCTTTAAACCTTGCAAAAGGAGAAAACAATGAAACTTTCAAAAGTTCTTTTAAGTAGTGCTGCAATAGCACTTGTATTAGGTTTTGCAGGATGTGCAGACGGTTCTGATGACGGAAATGCCATTAGCGGAGAAAATATTGAATTTACACATGGTACTGCTACGGATACAGTTACAGCAGAACAAGCTGCTACTTACAACTATTACCGTGGTTTTACAACAACAACAACAAATCACTATAGTTCAAATGCTTTAATTACAATTGAATCACCTTCTGTAGAAAAAGATTCAAAATTCATAGATGGATCAACTGTAGTTAGTTCTAATGCAGGTTTAGGATTCGTTTTTGGTGAATGGAATGATACAGTATCTGTAACACAAGATAGCAAAAATAAGAATGTAGCAGTTTATACATTCGGAATTGCTTCTATTCGTTACAACGTTTCTTCAAAAAAAGCTCAGTGGTATGTTTCTTGGGTAAAACAATGCCCTGAAACAGTTTTTGGTTACAACAACAGTTCTACTTTTAATGATGAACTTGGCGATAATAAAACTTCATATGGTACAGAAACTCAGATTATTCCAACTCCTGGTGCTTCTTGGAAAGATGTAGATAATCTTTCTCTTACAGATGGTAACCTTGTTGCAAAAGTATGCGTTACGGCAAATGATGACGGTTCTTATAAAGTAGAACTTAAGAGTGCAGACGATGCAACAACTTATGACACTGCAACTATTCCTGCAGAAACAACAGGTTTTAGTAAGAAAACACAGCAAAGAATCGGTCGCTACTTAACTGTTTACTATAAGCAGTCTGTAAAGGGAAGTATCCAGTATTCAGATATTCAGGGTAACCCAATTCCAGCTGATTATGAATAATTTTAAGAAAGAGGAATGCAAATGAAAAAAAATAATAAATTTGTCGTTCTTTTTGCTTTGATTGCTTTGATTTTTGCTTCTTGTGCTTCTACAAAAGTAACATCACAGGCAAAAACACCAGTTTCTGCAGGTACAGAATCTTCTGTTCCTGTTCAGGACGCTAAATAACTAAATTAGGGGCTATTCAAAAACTAGCGTTGTGCTATTTTTATTGGGTAGCCCTCTTTTTATTTTTATGCACCGATTTTTATTTCTTTTTGCAGTTATTTTTTCTTCTTCTTTGTTATTTGCAGATATAAAAAAGAAAGACTTTTCTTTTGAATTATTGCCTTATTTTGAACTTTCAAAAGGTCATTTAGATGAATATATTTATTCAAGTTCAGACGATTCTATAAAAAAAAGTAAATTACAATGGTATCTTAATCCCCTTTATAAAATCGGACTAGGAACAAAAATAAACCTAAAAAATATTTTTATTACTACTAATGCAGATTTTGCAATTTCTGCAAACTGTGGAACAATGTGCGACAGCGACTGGGATTCTTTAGGAACAATAAAAACAATTTATTCAGAATTACAAGAAAAAGCCGACCTTGTTTTTAATTCTTCTGTAGGGTTAGGCTACTATTTTAATTTTTATGATAAATTAAATAGAAGAGTTTTTTATTTTTCTCCACTTTTTTGTTTTGATTACAATTATTTTAACATAACAAGCAACAATGGGCACGGCTATTATGGTTCAGAAGATTATTCTACAAATGGTCAAAATGTTTCTTGGGATAGTGAATACGCAACGTATCATAAAGTTTATGGAATAGATTTAGAAAGAGTTTATTACAATTTTTTTACTGGCATTGAATGTAACTTCTTTCCAACAGAAAAACTTTCTTTTGGTTTTAATTTTAATGTTTCAATTTTTACAAAAATAATTACTTATGATAAACATCATTTTAAAGACGGCTGGTTTAGTTTAAATGGCTTTCAACAAGGGAACTTTGAATACTTTAAAATCTCTATTTTTTCAAATTATAGATTTTCAAACAGAATGTCTTTTTTGTTAGCCTTAAACCTTTTAAATGGTAACTTAATTAAGGGTGATTTTTATCACAACTATTACAGTTCAAAACCTACTCTTTCTCGCCAAAAATCAGGCAGCAGCACAATTGTTGTTGGTGTAAAGGCAGGAATAAAGATTTTAGTGTTATAGCCTAAAAAATGAAGGATTTTTTTATCAGAAATATCATACCGCTTACAATTGTTATTTGACTTTATCCCCCTCATACATCACAATTATAAGAGTTAGTTTTTCTTATGAACAGTAAATGGAGAAGTAAGATTCATGGATAAACAGCAAAAGTTAGAATTAATTTCAAGAATAAACTGGGACTACGATTTGACTTTACAAGAAGCATTAAATATTATAGAAAACAAAAATGATAACTCTGCTGCAAGAA
>CAYZXM010000124.1:0-2342 GCA_964482455.1 uncultured Treponema sp.
GCTTAAATAAATTTAGGGTATTTAGGCACTGAACTAATATTGACTATTCCAAACAGGACTGACCCCTTTACAATTTAGGAATCAGTCCTTAAAATCTGCCTAGTTAAAGTGTCCAATAATTGGGGTGCACTTCAATATATGACAGCCTTTTTTTTACATTTTGCACAAATTAGCCACGTGCAGGAGCAATACTTACAAGAGAAAGTTCTCCGTCTGTAAGAACTGTAACATCTTTTCCAAGATTCAAATCTTTTACTTTATAAACATCACCAATGTTCAAATTAGAAACATCAATAACAATTCTTTCAGGAAGATTAGCAAGAGTAGCCTGAACTTTAACTTCTGGCACACGCTTTACCATAAAACCACCCTTCAAAACGCCAACTGGGTTTCCAGAGTATAAAATCTTGTACTTATAAACAATCTTTTCTTTTGCATCAGGTGCAAAAAAGTCAACATGAAGAACAGAATCATTGCGGATATTGTATTCAACATCCTTAATAAGAACATCATGTTTTTTTCCGTCTACAACCAATTCAACAGGAGTAGATCCAGTAACTGAACGCCAAATCTTATTAAATTCAATTGCGTTCACTTCGATAGATGTAGCTTCACCCTTGTGATTGTAAACAACAGCAGGGATACTACCTACTTTTCGAAGATTTTTAGCAGCAGTTTTGCCAGAAGTTGTTCTAGCTTTTGCATTTAAAGTCTGCTTAGTCATTTCTTAAAGCTCCTTATATCCTTATAAAGTAGTTCACTGTAACATAAAGATAAAACCTTGTAAACACGAAGGTACATAATTGATAATTTGTAAAAATTACTTTAATTATTGAATTTGACAACTGAAATTCTCATGTTATAATTTATTCTAGTTATGGTAAACGAAGTTGTTGTTCTTGCACCGGCAAAAGTAAATATTGGACTTAGGGTTCTGCCCGCAAGGCAAGACGGTTTTCATAACTTGGAAAGTATTTTTCAGACGGTTTCACTTTCTGATAAGCTTACGGTTTTAAAAAATCCTGCTTCTAAGGATTTTGAATGTAAGGTTAGTTGTGAACAGATGATTCTTCCTGAAAAAAACACAATTACTATGGCATACGATGCATTTTTCCGCATTACTGGATGCAAACAGTTTTCTGTAAAGGTTGAACTTGAAAAGCATATTCCGGATGGAGGCGGACTTGGAGGCGGTTCTTCGGATGCGGCATCTTTTTTAAGAGCATTGGAATGTCTTAGCGGTGTAAAACTTTCTAGGGAACAATTGGATGCAATTTCTGCAAAAGTTGGAAGTGATGTGTTCTTTTTTACGCATTGTTCTTCTTTTGGTGAATGTTGTGCAGTTGTTACAGGGCGTGGAGAGAATGTTCGGGATATTAAAAAACGTAAGGATTTATTCTTTGTGTTAGTTTTTCCTGGTGTACATAGTTCTACAAAAGAAGCGTATTCTTTGGTGGATAATTTTTTAGCACTTGGAAAATCTATTGAATATCCTGAAGAACAGAGTTTGGAAAAGATGTATTTTTCTCCAGTTCGTACTTGGAAATTTAAAAACACTTTTTCTGAAGCTTTAAGGCAGAAATATCCTGAAATACAAATGGCGTTAAAAAAGGTAGAAGAAACAAAACCTCTATACTTTGAAATGTCAGGTTCAGGATCAACAATTTATGGCATCTATGCTTCATGGGAAGAGGCTGATAGATCTGCAAAAATTCTTAATGATGAAGGCTTAAAATGTGTGGTTACGCAGTAGTCTTTGCAGTGTTTTTTGCAGCAATAAGGAGAAAGGCTTATGCAAATTACTGAATTACGTATTCGCAAAGTCAATAACGATGGTAAACTTCGTGCCTATGTTACAATAACATTTGACAATTGTTTTGTTGTTCATAATGTTAAGATTATTGAAGGTCAAGAGGGACTTTTTGTTGCAATGCCTAGTAGAAAAACGGCTAGTGGCGATTATAAGGATATTGCACATCCAATCGATCCAGATTTCAGAAAGGACTTGCAAAACAAGGTGATAAACGAGTATAATCAAATGAAGACAGACGAAACTGTTTCAACAAAATAGTATTTTTACTTGTCTTTCATTTTGGGACGTCGTCAAGGGGTAAGACAACGGCTTTTGGTGCCGTCATTCCACAGGTTCGAATCCTGTCGTCCCAGTAAGGGATTCTCTTAAAAAGGGAATCCCTTTTTTTATTTGACAAAATATTTATAACAAATTATCTTTTAGCCAACTGGGTAAGGATTTTTCCTTGCTGGGTAACCAATGGAACAATCCGCTCTTGATAAGTTTGAAAAATTAAACGGAAATTAGTCCCAAGTATCGCCTGAGTAAT
>CAYZXM010000125.1:0-2334 GCA_964482455.1 uncultured Treponema sp.
CACATTTTTACTTTTAGAGAAATTCAACCCCACCTTCACAAAAACAAACTTTGCAAAGACTCTTTTTTTTAGAAGATTTTTAATATTTTAGAAATGAATAATTTTTTGACAGTCAAAAAACTGTTTTACAAGAATAGAAACATAAATCTTACTCAAAACAAACATCGCAAACAGATGCTGAAACAAGTCCAGCATGACAAAGTCTGTTAGTTCAACAGAACGCAAGACAACTATTCAACAAGATTTTTTTCTCATTATCCACACACTGTGGAATGGCCGTAATTGCATCTGTGGATAGCCCGTAATTGTGTCTATGGAAAGCTCGTAATTGGGTCTGTGGATAATACGCACCTTTCGCAAGCAAAATACTTACGAGTGTTGGAGTTTAAAGTGTATTCTTCGCTTAAAGATTATCTATGACTAAGATTCAAAATAATCTTTTAACTTAAAATACTGTAAATCAAACTTATCCCTATCAGATAAAGCAAGTTTTTCAAGATTCTTAAGTTTCCATTTTATTGCTGGCAGTTCTGTAACATTATTAAAAGACAAAAAAGAAAAATCAGATTTCAAACTTATAAAATCAAGTAGATTTGCAGCATAAGGAATAAGTTTCTCTTTCAGTTCTGTTTTAAGTTTTTTCAAAGTAGTAATTAAATCACAGTAAGAAACAGAAATATCTGTCATACCCATAAATTCTTTTTCAAAAATTTCGGAATTATCTTTTATGGTACAATCAAGCATTTCATGTAAAGGTCTGTTATGTCCCAAAGCATACACTATAAAACACTGAACTAGCTTTTCAGGAATTTCAGGATTGTTTTCAAATAACTGCATAACATCAAACAAATCTCTTGGATGCTGTCTATCTAAAGCAGCACAAAATTTTCCAGCATACAATTCTTCTTTTGAAAGAACATTCATTTTTGCATATCCAAAAATTTCTTGAACTTTTGGAACAACAGGCATAAAAACTGGTTCTATCAAACACCCACGAATCGTATAATTAGGCTCAATTTTTACAGTTGCACTTCTATTTGAAACCAAAATCTTTTTTTCTGACTTTCCCTGCAACACTGCTTCATAGCTAAATTCCAAAAGATTTTCTAGAATTCTTTTAAGAGCAATATTTATTTTTTCATAAGATTTTTCACGATCTTCTATATAAAGATAAACTAAATCCAAATCAACAGAAAGACGAGGTAAATCTTGAAAAAACATATTTATTGCAGTTCCACCTTTTAATGCAAAACATTTTTCTTTTGCAACGAATGGAATCACTTCTAAAAGCAACTTAACCTGTTCAAAATACTTTTCAGCAAATTTCATATTCTACTCCAATTCAGGAATCACAAGATTGTACTTTTGATACAACTTTCCGTTTCTTTCTATACTTCTTACACCGTTTCCTAAATCAATTTTTTGAACATCAAGAACATCAAACCATTGAAGCCCTGCATTTTCTGCAAAACATAAAAGCAATCTCTTAACTTTTATAGATGAACAGTTTTCTAAAAGATTCTGCATAAGAAAAGTTTTTAAAGTCATAACAGTTTCTGTTACAGAATACGCTTCCTGCACAGAAATTTGCTCTGGAATAAGGTAAAGCATTTCAAGCAAACTTCTTTCGATTGATGAAACTTGAATTGAGAATGATTCCACATTCATTTTTTCAAAACCGATAGAATCTGGCAAAAAATCCGTAAGATGAAGTAAATATTGACCACAAAATAAAGTTTTAAACCATGTTGGAAGTTTTGTTCCAATCGGAGCAAAAAGATGAACAAGAGTTTCATCTTTTACATAATGCAATTTTGAATAAAAAGTTTTCAATGCACTAAACGCTCCTACATGTACAGATAAATTATAATCATTTTGCAAAGCATATAAGGCACCATTTAAACTAATCACTTCATTCAGTTTTGTATAAGCACCTTGTGCCAATCTTTTTATCCACCCAGATTTTTCGTAAGAACGCATAAGACTATAACTAATTCCCATAGAATTAAGTTTTTTTGAAGTAACAATCGTTCCTGTAGGAATTTCTGAAAGAAGTTTCTTTATATTTTTCCCATTTTGTGCAATCATATTTCACATTTTAGCAAAATTATAAAGTTTCTTCCATAATTCACTTCTCAAAAAATAAAAATCTCCTTCCCTAAAAATAAAAATGTCAAAGAACGCCGTAAAAATTGCTTTGCAATTTTTACTTACCTAGTTTTTACAACGCAAAAACTAGAAATTATTTTTTTTCAATTTCTACTTATCTAAAATCTCTCTTAAAATCTTCCTATTCATCTCCCTTCGTTCCTTATCGAACCACCAGCCGTATTT
>CAYZXM010000126.1:0-2324 GCA_964482455.1 uncultured Treponema sp.
AAAATGGTACAGAAATCTTTAAAGAAAAACGCAGTCTACAGTTTTATAAAAGCGTATAATGACGCTCTCTCCATAATTGGGAGAAGTACACAAATATACTTATACTAACAAAAACTTCTCAAAAAAACGGATTAAAAGGTAAAAGGTAAAATGCCAGGAATAATCTTAAAAACAAAAAAATTATTAAAAGAAAATAGACAGAAAGAACTTTTTGAAAAGACAACGTCATATATCAGATACGTTTTTCTTTCTGTGTGGTTTAAACTCTCTTTTAAGGAAACAGATTCGGACTTAAAAAAAGTAAACAAAAACTGGATTATTTACACATACTTAAAGCATAAATATTCTCACTTTTTAAAAAATTATGAAACAAAACAAAATACCTTGCATGAATATTCAGCCGTTGTGTGGTGGTGCTGGTTTCAGGGGGAAGAAAACGCACCTCACATTGTAAAAGCCTGTCTTGAAAGCATAAGACGCAATATGCCGGATAAAAAAATAATCGTCATCACCGAAGCAAACATGTGGAATTACATTTCCTTACCGGACTACATAAAAGAAAAATACAATAAAGGAATTATTTCCCGCACGCACCTTTCAGACTTGCTCAGGCTTGAACTTTTAATAAACTACGGCGGAGTATGGATTGATTCAACCGTTCTATGCACAAAAACTCCTAAATATGCCTTTAATATTCCGCTTTTTGCATTCAAGACAAACGAAAAAAACGACCCGGCAACCGCCGCTCAGAACTGGTTTTTGAGTGCTGAAAAAAATAATCCGGTTCTACTTCTTACAAGAGACCTGCTTTTTAAATACTGGAAAGAAAACAATTCTTTAATTCATTACTTTATATTTTACTTTTTTATGAAACTCGCATCCGAAAAATACAAAAAAGAATGGAACTCAATTCCGTTTTTTTCTGATGTGCCGCCGCATATTCTTCAGAGAGAACTTTTTTCAGAATATTCTAAAGAGCGGATGGAACAGATAGAACAAATGACGGAAATCCACAAACTGACTTACAAGTTAAAAAAAGATTCAGACACCTTAAGTTCTAATACTTTTTACAAAAAAATCCTTGAAGAATACTCACCAGGAGTTTCAGATAACTTTACTACACAAATCACTGGGGGGGGGTACAGAAGTAAGGCATATTTAACTTTTACTGCACTTTCCCTGAAAGGAGAATGTGCATGATTCTAATAGACACAACTTTCTTTGCCCATACGGAAGCAAAAAACAGGAAACTCACCTATTCAACTTCTATTTTTACAGCTGATTTGCTTGATGCCTTTGCAAAACTTGGCATGGCAAACAATTTCTGTCTGATTGTCAATTTTAACCATGTTGATTTTTTTAAGGAAAGGTTTCCGCAATATAAAATCGTTGTTGCAAAATGGTGGCCAGTCACCCTGCTCTACAGACTTACAAAGGGAAAGAAAACTGCAAACAAACTGATAAAAAAAAGCGGTGCATTCAAGAAAATCGCAGAAAAATGCGGAGCCAGTGCAATCTGGTTTCCGTATGCAATGAACGAAACTTTTGTAAAAACAAAATTAAAAACATTTGCAACCATTCACGACATTTACAGAATCCACCACGGAACAAAAAAAGAAGCCGCCGCATTTGAACGCTTTATAAACGACAGTTCCACTACCCTTTTTACAATCAGCGAATATTCAAAAAACGATATTATAAAGACAACTGGCTGCAAAAAGCAGATTCCAGTCATTCCGAATTCGATTGTCTTTGACGTTTCAAAAGAAAAGCCCGTTGAAGGATGCGAAGCAAAAAAGTACATTCTTGACCTGAACGCATACAACAAAAAGAAAAATCCCCTTACACTCTTAAAAGCATACGACCTTATAAAAGACAAGACGGACTTAAAACTTGTGTTCTGTGGCGGCTATAAAGAAGAAACAGTCTGGAACGAACTTGAATCGTTTATTATGGAAAACAATCTGTCGCAAAAAGTGCAGCTTTTATTCCGTGTAGCAGATGAAGAACGCAATTACCTTTTAAAAAACGCCGCAATTTTTGTTACACCAAGCCTTTTTGAAGGATTCGGAAGAACACCGGTAGAAGCCGCAATCTGTAAGATCCCGGTTATTTCCACAAAGGAAACTTCGCTTTTTGAAGCAACACAAGGACTTTGTAACTATGTAAATAACGCAACCGACGAAAAAGAACTAGCAGAGGTTTTACTAAACGTAATAAAAAATCCGCCGGCACAAGAAAAATTAGAAAACATTTCTAACACGCTTTCCGAACTGTACAAAGATGAAAACTGTGCAAAAAAATATCTTGCTGTTTTTAATGCA
>CAYZXM010000127.1:0-2221 GCA_964482455.1 uncultured Treponema sp.
TTTTTTTATTTTTACATAAGAATAAAAGAAATTACGCGTTTTTTGTAAATTTGTCTAAAACCGTATTAACAAACATCCAGTTGAATCTATCAATTTCTTTATAAGAGAATGAATCTAATGCAAAAACTGTTTTATATTCATTAATAACTTTTACATATTCACAATAATCACTTTCAATCTTATTAGAAACTATTTTTATTTCGTTTTTATAGTAATTCAAAATTATTTCATTACGGCTATCATAAATTGGATATATTTTTGGCTTTTGGAACGAACAAAATTTTGATGCAAATGAATATTCTCTTCTTTTACTTTCACATTTCTCTTTTGTTTCCGACGAAATTTTATTTACAAGAGATAAATCACCTGCCGCAAGTTTTGAATCTACGTCTAAAGATTGTTCGTTACATAATGCAAACCATTTATTATTTTTCTGACTCTATAGAGTCAGAGTATGTTGACAAACATACTCTGAAAAGCGAAAACTTCGCTTTGCTTGTTTTCGCTTTTCAGGAAGGAGTTTTTTTATGGAAAATTTTAATTGTATTAAATCAGTTGTTCAAAGTATGTCTAATGAAGAAAAGGGCATGCTTAGAATTTTTCTTGAATTTGGAAAAAAAGCTGAAAAAAAGGCTGGAGATATTTTAAATTCCCAATCTGAACTTTCCTCTTATGGCAAAACTGTAACAGCAGAATGGGTTGCAAATGAAATAAACACTTCGTTTCAAGAAGGTATGGGAATTTCTGACGTAATCAAAGGAAAAATTGACAATTATGGAAAAATTCTTGATTCAATTATAAAAGATGTTCTTGTAAAATCTTTAAAACTTTCAAAACCAATTTTTTCAAATGACAATTCAACTTATGAGGGTGCCATTCAAAGGGAAGAATGGATTACTGAAAATCTTTTAAATTCAATGATAGTAGAATTAGATAAAGACAAACGAAAGGAACTTTCTAAACAAGTCGAACAGCTTTTGCGGGAAAAGGGAATTGCAGCTGACAAAGCTGCCAATGTTGGAGCAGCAATTTTTCAGGGAGGGCTTACAGCAGCAAGGTCTATATTGGGATTTAATTTTCACATAGTTGTTGCTCAAGTTGCAAATACTGTCGTAAGGACAATAGCAGGACGGGGGCTGTCATTTGCTGCCAATGCTGCAATGCAACAATGGGTAAAAGTTCTTTTTGGTGGAGTATTCGGCTGGATGTTTACAGCAGTTTTAACTCTCCCACTTTTAACATCTCTTATAAATCCAAGAGAATATGACAAATTAATACCTGCTATCTTTGTAATTGGCTGTGCCAGACTTTCAAAAGAATAGTTACCACAAATTTCGAGTTTTAGAAAAATTTACAAAAGACTGATTTTATTGCAATACTGGATACATAAAAAATGTAAAGACCTTATCCGTCTTGCCGAATCTGACTGGGGTATTTTGAAACAGATTTTTTTCTTAAATTTTCCCAGTCTCGTTCGATGAATGGCATATTCAGACATTACGGTTTTGCAATTTCAGCTCCTTCTCAACAGAAACAGAATTGAAAATGTCTAGTCAGTTTTTAAACTGAACTACAACCTGATTTATCATAAAGCAAGAAGCATTACCGGTATGTTCATGCATTTCTTTTACAGTATTTCAGCTTTTCTGTTTTATAAAGTTGAATCTGTTCATCAATGTTTTTTGTCGAATTTGATAACTCTGCAAAAACTCGAATTTTGACCAATTAGTAAAAAAAGCCTTAAAATTGATAAATCACCCCTTTTCAGAACTAGATAATTATAACGGTATTTTAGTAAAAAGCAAACGGTATTTTTTGCATTTTCATTCACTTACTACGTTACGAACCTGCCACTTACTATATTACGATGCTGGGACTTACTATGTTACGGACCTGGGACTTACTATGTTACGATGCTCATCCGTCTATATTACGATACTCATTCGCCTATATTACAACGCTCATCCGCCTACATTACGACGCTTATTCGACTATGTTACGATTGCAATATAGTAAGCATTGCAATAACCCTACTTATAGTATTGGTCTTTATAATTTGCTAAAAAACAAAGATTGACACTTTTATGCCAAAAATCTATATTCCTTGTAACAAGATAAAAATTCTGCCACCGGGTAGAAGAAATGCTATTGAGCCAGTTTGGCGGTGCAGTCGTGTAAACGATGTGGTGGGAAAGAGCATTCACGAAAGAACATCTATAGG
>CAYZXM010000128.1:0-2175 GCA_964482455.1 uncultured Treponema sp.
ATTGAAAGTCGTAATAAACCTTTGTGTTCTGTTTTACCAATGGTCGCACCAAATAAACCTTGCGACTATAATAATTTAAAAATTGAACCTGACGAATTTGAAATATTCAAAAATAAATGTCCTGAATCATTAAAATGGATAAAAAAGATGGTAGGTTCTCAAGAATTTATTCAGAATAAAGAACGCTATTGTTTATGGCTTGTTGGTTGTTCTTCGGCAGAATTAAAAAAGGTGCCTTTAGTTTTAGACCGTGTTGAAAAATGCAGACAGGCAAGAATTAAAGCAAATACAGCTGAATCATTAAAACTTGCGAATACTCCAACTTTATTCAGAGAACAGCTGAATCCTGAAAATTATTTGCTTATTCCTTGTGTTTCTTCAGAAACAAGAAATTATATTCCGATTGATTATCTTGAAAGCGAAGTAGTCGCCGAATTGTTCAAGCTGTACGAAGGGCTGGTAAAAAATAAATAATGGAATCCTGATTTTAAGGGGGTCGATTTCGACCCCTTATTAACGGAACTTATACACAAAAATCTTTTACTATTTGACGTAAAGCAAAACCTGCTGTATATTAACAAAAAAAGGAAATGCTCGTTTCTTACGGTCGTCTCCACATATTGTGACTATAAAGCCGCTACAAGTGGTCAGACTTGGCGGCTTTACTTTTTAACTCTTTCTATTATAAAAATAGGAAAGGGCTGTAAGGATCAAAATAGCTAAATTAATAGCTAACGAAATAATTTCGTAAGTTGTCACCTTAGTAAGCCTCCCTTTTTCAAATTTCAGCATTTGCTGATTGAGTTCGGGAGACGCCGCCTTAGAAACTGAGCATTTCCAATATTTTCTTTATACCATAAAATTGTAGTGTATACAACAGAAACATTTCAACTGTTATTCAATATCTTAAAATCCCCATTATCCACAGACTCAATTACGACCATTCCACACCCCCTAGAAAGCGCTATCCACATACCCTAGAAAGGCCTTTCCACACACCGTGGATAATGGGAACTTTAACACAACGCCGTTTTATAATCTTCTTACTTATAAAAGAAAATTGATATAATATTAAAAAACTATATGCTAGAAAACGAATCGATTTTTGTTGAACCGATTTCTAAAGTTCTTGTTAATCTTGGATTTTGTTCGGCTCGCAGTGTAAGAAATTTTATAAAGAACAATCAGATTTTATTAAACTCCAAGCGGATTACAGATTTTTCTTTTCCTGTTCAAATAGAAAAAGATGAACTTTGCGTAAATCAAAAAATTATAGAAAAGCAAAATCATATTTATATTATGCTAAATAAGCCTGAAGGTTACGTTTGTTCGCATAAAAGCGATAGGCATCCTGTTGTTTACGATTTAATTTCTTGTGTTAATACACAGTTTAATTTAGAAAAACTAGGAAAGATTCATTCTGTAGGGCGATTGGACTGTGATTCCTGCGGACTGTTGCTTTTAACTACAAACGGAAGTTTTTCGCACAAGATTACATCTCCTGATTTTAAGATTGAAAAAAAATATTTTGTCCGCTTAAAAAATCCTGTTAAAGAAAGTGAAAAAGAAGAATATAAAAATATTTTTAAAAGCGGCGTTGTTTTACCACCAGAAAAAAAGTTTTTAGAGCAAAAAGCACAGCCTGCTTTTATTGATTTTATAAGTGAAACAGAATGTTTTGTTACTATTTGCGAAGGAATGTTTCATCAAGTTAGAAGAATGTTTTTAGCCCTAAAAAACGAAGTTGTTTTTCTTGAACGCTTTCAAATTGGTGGCCTTACGTTAGATAAAAATCTTTTGCCGGGCGAATTTAAGTTTTTAAGTAAAAATGAAATTGAAAAAAAACTTATTTAGATATTGACATTATTATGAATTTTTTATATTTTATTTGAACTAAAACATTCCCCGATTGTGTAATGGTAGCACTTCAGATTCTGGTTCTGACTGTGGGGGTTCGAATCCTCCTTGGGGAACTTTAAGCTGAACTTTTGTTCAGCTTTTTTCGTTTAAAAGGCCCCTTCGTATAACGGCTAGTACAGCGGATTCTCATTCCGTCAACAGGAGTTCGATTCTCCTAGGGGCTGTCTACTTTTTTTATTTCATCTTATATCGTTAAATAGCGTTTCCGGGTACTATTTTTGCATTTTTTTGTTTTTTAATACCCTTTACTAAGAA
>CAYZXM010000129.1:0-2139 GCA_964482455.1 uncultured Treponema sp.
AAGTTCTTGCAAAAATAAATCCGTCGTTAAAAAATTGCAAAAATCTTCCGTTGTTAAATCCGTTTTTTACAAAGCGATTTGATAAAAATATTCTTTCTTTGATTCAAAAAATTGCTTCTGACTTTGATATGCTTTATTTTGATTTTTCGCAGGTTCATGTGTATTCTCTTTTTGTAGAGCATCAGAACAAGGTTTTGATGTGTCACGATGTAATTTTTCAAAAGTTTACGCGTAAAAACAGGATTTTTCTTCCATGGATAAAGTTTACGGAAAAAAAGATTTTAAAATCTGCTGGTAAAATCTTAACGTTTAGTCAAAAAGACTGTTCCGTTATAAAAAAGGTATATGGTTTTGATTCCGTTTCTGTAAACTTTTATCTTAAAAACGGACATTTTAACTATAAAGATGCAAAAATCGAAAAGATTGAAAATACGTTCTGTTTTTATGGGGCGTGGAATCGTGTGGAAAATTCAGCTGGGCTTGAATGGTTCATTCAAAAAGTCTATCCGTTAGTTTCAAAAGATGTACAGTTTGTGGTTATTGGTGGCGGAATGGACGAACGCTTAAAAACTGAACTTTCCATCCTTGAAAATTTTAAGATTTTAGGCTTTGTGGAAAACCCTGTTGTGGAGATTGCAAAGTGTCAGGCTCTTATTGCTCCTCTTTTTAAGGGTGCTGGCGTAAAAGTAAAGGTAATAGACGCTCTTTCTTCCGGTACTTCAGTAATTGGAACGGAGGTTGCATTTGAAGGTATTTGCGACAACGCTCAAAATCCTATGTTTTTTACAGTGGAATCAACGAATAAAAAGAACCTTGAAACTCAATTTTCTTCCATTATAAATGACTGGCATAATGTTTCTGTCAGTCAAAAGCAACTTTCCGCAACAGAATTTTTTGAGCGATACAACAAAAATCACTTTGCAGATATGATTTAATAGCATGTAAAGTGGCGAAAAAAACTGCTAACACTGTGGAATAAAAAATTATTCTTGTAGCAAAATTTGCTGAATATTTCATCGCTTTAACATCTCCTTGATATTTATCACAGTATGTCCGTTTCTAGAAAACGGCTTCGCAAAACTTGCGGTAAAATGAATGCAAAGAATCGATCATCTCAAATTTTCCGTCTTGCAAAGTGTTTGGCTGATTATTTTATTGAAAAAGGTTGTGAAGTTGAAGTCTTTTATTTTGATTCAATTTATGGGACTGATTTTAAATGTAAGACTACAAAAATAAAGATAACAGAACCTATTGATTTTGATTCGTTTGATATAATCCATTCTCATATGATGCGACCAGATTTTTATGTTGCAAAATTTTCTAAAATGATAAAAGAGGCAAAAACAATTTCAACTGTTCATTGCAATATAAAAGATGATTTAAAATATTCATATGGTAGATTTATTTCTTTTATTTTTACGAGAAAATGGATAAATGCCCTTCAAAAGATAGATTTTCCTGTTCAAATAAATGATTATCTTTTGAAAATTTATAAACAAAAACTGCCTAAAAGTCAGTTGATTTATAATGGAATTTCTATTTCTGATGAGAAAGATGATTATTCAGAAATTTTAAATAAAATTGATGATTTTAAGAATAGAAAATTAAAAGTTTTGTGTTCGTATTCAGGAATTGTGCAAAGAAAAGGATTAATGCAAATTCTTAAACTTTTAAAGCTTCGGCCTGATTTTTCGTATATTTGCATTGGAGATGGTGAACAAAAAAATAAACTTATATCATTTGCTGATAAAAATAAAATTTCTGACAGAATTTATTTTTCTTCATTTAAAAAAAATCCGTATTATGTAATGCAGCACGCTGATGTTTTTATGATTCCGTCATATTCGGAAGGTTTTTCTCTTGCTCTTTTGGAAGCAGGGATTATTGGTTCTTCTGTTGTGTGTTCAGATATTCCGGCTTTCAATTTGCCATTTTCAAAAAATGAAGTTTCCTTTTTTACTCTTAATGATATAAAATCTTTAGGCAATGCTGTTGATGAAGCTTTAAAATTTTATGATTCTAAAAAAAGTGCATTAAAAATAAAAATAGAAAAAAACTTTTCGGAAAATAAAATGTTTAATGAATGGAATAGTCAATATTAGTTCAGTGCCTAAATACCCTAAATTTATTTAAGCGACA
>CAYZXM010000130.1:0-2094 GCA_964482455.1 uncultured Treponema sp.
CTGTTAAGTTTGTTAATCAAGTCTTCTGGTTAGAACCTTATGATGAAAATGATAAGGAGTTAATGGAAAGAATTGAAAAACGTCGTAGAGATTTAGCAAATATGTTAAGAGGAAAAACAATAGGCCGGGAAGAAATTATGGCTATGCTCCAGAATTAGACTTATCTTTAGAGTTGGATAAAAAAACTATAAAATAACAACAATTTACTTAACAGACCCTCACATTAGACCTTAACGGCCTGTTAAGTAATTTTTAAGCATCCTTCATAGATTCCTGCCATTTTTTGCACAGCAATATCTACAGAATATTTTTTAGAATCTTCAATATTGCGTTTTCGCATACTATCTCTTAATTCGGGATTATTATAAAGCATTAAAATCTTTTGTAAGAAATCAGCGGAATTTGCAAGTTCGTAAAGTTCGCCGTTTCTTTTTGGAATTACTGCATCACTTTGACCGCGAATATTACTTGCGATAACTGGAAGCCCCGTCGCCATTGCTTCGATTACGCTAACTGGAAGACCTTCCTGGCGGCTGGTTGTAACATACAAATCGCTAATCTGACACAAAGACGCAATGTCTTTTCTGTAACCGGAAAACCAAATAATATCATCAACTTCAAGATTTACAGAAAGAATTTTCATCTTTTTTAATTCCTGCCCACGACCTGCAAAAATTATTTTTAAGTTCGGAATCCGAGCCTTTAAAGCAGGAATATTTTTTATAAAAAACTCGTGGTCTTTACGCACAATGAATTCTGCAATGTAAAGAATTATAAAATCATCTGAATCATATTTATATTTTGAACGAAGCAAATTCTTTTCCGCTTTTTGCACTGGCTTAAACTTTTCAAGATTTATTCCAACGCCATTAAGCAAAAATATTTCTGAATGATTTTTCATCAAGCGGCCTCCTTAATTTTTACAAAGGAAGACGAACGATGATTTTTAAGAATTACTTTACGCTTGTACCCCCCCCCGTTATTTTCTGTGATTAAGTTTTCATAAATATTTGCCATTTTGTTTACGGCAATATCTACAGAATATTTTTTAGATTCTTCAATGTTTCGTTTTCCCATTTCGGCACGCAAAGAAGGGTTTTTATATAGAAGAATAATTGCGTCTGTCATCTCTTTTTCTGATTTTGTGCTGAAAATAAAACCTGTTTCCTTATCTTTTATAAGAGAACGATGCCCGCGATTATCACTTACAACAATAGGAAGTCCGCACGCCATCGCTTCTATAATATTTACAGGGAGACCTTCGCGAAGACTTGCAGAAAAAGCAATATCGCTCATCATTGTAAGTTTTTCAACATCGCGTCTGTAGCCTAAAAATTTTACATATTCACCAAGATTTTCTTCTTGAACAAAATTATGCACAATTGAAAGAGTTTCTTTTCCAATCAAAAGAATTCTTAAATTGGGAATAACTTTTATCAATTCAGGCACAGATTTTACAAGCATAATTTGATTCTTATTTTTGTTTAATTCCGCAACAACAGTGATTATAAAATCTTTTTCCGAATACCCGAGTTCTGCCCTTAATGCAGTTTTTTCTTCCTTGCTACACGGATGAAACCTTGAAAGATTTACTCCAACTCCATCAATTTTAAAAAGTTTAGAATGATTTTTTTGCTCTTTCATAATCTTCCTCGTTTATCGTTACAATTACATCTGTACAATGCGAAAGCCATTTTTCCATTGGATAATACAAAAGCCAGTTCAAAAGTGGTGCCCCTTTGTAAAAATGAAAACCGTGAGCCGTGTAGATAACTTTTATTTTGTGCTGTTTCCAAAGTTTTTTTGCCGCAAGACGACCAAGAACTCCGCCCATAGGCGTATGGCAGTGCAGAATGTCATAATGATTTTCTTTTAACAGTTTTTTAAGCTGACTGTATGCCTTAAAATTCTTAAAAGAAAACGGAGAGCGAGCAATACAGATTTTATATTGATTGTCGCAGTCTAAAACTTCTTCTTCGCCAGCAGAACAATAGTCCACCTGCCAGCCCTGCTCCTTAAACCATCGCATAAAAGGAAGATTGAACTTTGAAAAGTTTGCAGTATTTGAAAGGAAAAGAACTTTTTTTGTATTTT
>CAYZXM010000131.1:0-2081 GCA_964482455.1 uncultured Treponema sp.
TTTCCATAGTTAAAATTATAGCATAAACAAAAAGTTTAAGTTATATTTTATCTATGAAGACTTTTGAACAAATGGGCATAAAAGTGCCGGAAATTTTATTACCAAAAAATCTTGATGTTTCAACTTGGGCGGTAGTTGCTTGTGATCAATATACTCAAGACAGAGAATATTGGAAAAAAGTTCAGGAAATAACGAACGGAAAAAATAGCACTCTAAACATAATTTTGCCTGAAGTATATTTAAACGATAGTGACAAAAAAGAGCGAATTCAAAAAATCAGAAAAACAATGACGGAATACATAGAAAATAATGTATTTTCTGAACCGCAAAAAGAGTTCGTTTATGTTGAACGCACTACTAAATATGGTAGATGCCGTAAAGGGTTAGTTCTTGCCATTGACCTTGAAACTTATGAATGGAAACCGTTTTCAAAATCTTTGATAAGGGCAACAGAAGCAACGATTGTTTCAAGAATTCCGCCACGTATGGAAATAAGGCAAGGTGCTCCGCTAGAAAGTCCGCATATTATGCTTTTAGTAAACGATTCAGAAAATCTCCTTATAGAAGGAATTGGAAAGCGTGTTTTTAAAAATCAGACGATTTATTCAGGTTCTCTTATGCAGGATTCCGGTTCTATAAAAGCGTGGTCGGTTTCTTCAAAAGAAGATATTGAATATGTTAGAAACTCTTTAGAAGCGATTGCTCAAAAAAATACTGCACCAGATGGTTCGACTTTTCTTTTTGCCGTTGGTGACGGAAATCATTCCCTTGCAACTGCAAAAGCAGTTTGGGAAGAATACAAAAAGCAAAATCCAAACGAGACAAATAGTTCAGTTCGTTATGCACTTGTAGAAGTTGTAAATATTTATGACACAGGTCTTACATTTGAACCTATTCATCGTGTTTTATTTAATGCTGATGCAGATTTATTAATAGAAAAACTTACACAAAAGTTAGGTGGAACTATAGAAAAACTTTTTAGCCAGGATGAACTTGAAAAAGAAGTAAAGGGGTCAAAGAATAATTTTGGTGTACTTTTTACACATAGCGGAAAAAAAGAATATGTTCTTTTAAAAACAAAAATACAAGGATTAGCCGTATCTTCTTTCCAGCCGGTTTTAGATGATATTTTAAAAGCAGATTTTCCAAATGCTGAAATTGATTACATTCACGGCTCAGACGAGATTTTTCGCCTTTCTGAAAAAGAAAATACAATTGGTCTTCTTTTGCCACCGGTAGAAAAAGGTAGTTTTTTTGCTTCAATTGATAAAAATGGCCCTTTGCCACGAAAAAGTTTTTCTATGGGCGAAGCAGACGAAAAGCGTTTTTACCTTGAATGCCGAAAACTTTTTAGTTAGCTTGAATGTCGAGTTTTTAAAAAATTGCAAGAAACGCTTACAGCGACTTTCCAATTTTCATAATTTAAGAGGTTTTTATGCGACGAAAAGATAGGGAAGTTACGGATTTTGATAAAATAATTTCTATAATTGATAAGTGCGAAATTATACGGTTAGGTCTTGCCGAGGGGGATTTTCCTTATATTGTACCTGTAAACTTTTCTTATGAAGTAACAGGTAGCGACACAAAACAGATTATTTTTTACATTCATGGAGCTTGTGCCGGTCGTAAATACGAACTTATGAAAAAAAATAAAAAATGTTCTTTTGAAATGGATATTCCCTTAAAAATGGATTTTCTTTATGAAAAAAAAGACATTACCATGAGATACGAATCCGTTATGGGAGAAGCAGAACTATCTTTTGTTCCAGAAGAAGAAAAAGAATACGTTATGCAACAAAAAATTCTTTCGCGTACACAAGAAATGAAAACTTTTCCATGGAATAAAACCGCCCTTTCAAAATGTACAATAGTAAAACTTTTTGTTACAAGCATAAGTGCAAAAGCTAATCCATTGAATGGGAATGCAGATTGATTTTTTTGCCAAAAGAATACAAATCACATCTACCGTTGACAATAGTTTTTATGTTAAAATAAAAAACACATGAACGTATTTGATATAATCCCATCGGATTTTTTTAATTGCCTCGCAAGTACAAGTAATAGCCGCATTTATTCTGATT
>CAYZXM010000132.1:0-2067 GCA_964482455.1 uncultured Treponema sp.
CAGCGAAGGCGGTAGTTCTGTGGGCATTGCAGTTCTTTCGGTAATCGCTGCAATTATAGAACTGATTATAAATCTTATTGCAACATTTGCCACATTCCACGCCGCACCGTACATAATCTTTTCAGGAATTGTTCTGCTTGTGTATGTCGGCGTTGTTTATGCAATGAGCAAGGCTTTGTAATACCGTTTAATCAAACTTTTATACACGAAAACTTCTGATTGATTTTTCTAAAAAGTTTTTGGATTTTCTAGAATTTGCTCTTATATTATCATAGTGGAGAAAACGCAAATGAGAAAAAAAAACCATGCATCTAAACTTAGAGCAATGATTGAAGAAAAAGAATCAGAAGATTTTCGTGATAAAATTAAAATTACGGCGGTTAAAAGGCTTATATGGAATGAAGTCGTTTTTGAAGAAGATCAGGAAAAACTTGATGCACTTTCAAAAAAGATTACAAATGCATTCCGAACAGACGGTGTAATTCTATATAATAATGCAATTGCTGTTGGAAAACCTTTTAAAAGAATAGGCTCGTTTTATACTTCCTTAAATCATGAAGAAACGTTTAAAAGGCTGTGTAACGCACTTTCTAAAATCTCTAAAGAAAGTAAATACGATTTTATTGTAAACTATAGCCGTCAGGAAGATTATTTTGAAGGCGGATTTGGAAACTTTATGCAGTTTGGCGAAGTAAAGTTTTATCCTGAAATTATAATAGACGGAAGAATGTTACTTGCTACTTCTTTAGATGATATTGAAGTGCCTCTTTCTTACCTTACTCCATACAAAGATTATCTTGCTCCTTTTATACCAAAAAGTGACCTTATTACTGAAGTAAGAGCACATTCAACTGACGATTCTTATTGGCTAAAACTTACTGAAGAAGAATTCTTAAATAAAGGTTTTGTTCATTTTGCTCAGGCGGAAAAAGCAATTTGCCTTTCTATGCTTGACGCACTAAAAAAATATTTTCAGGTAGATTATACTGTTGATGTAATTTACGGTATAACAAATCAGGATTATAATGGTGTTGAACTTCCTGTTAAAAATATGATTGCAGAACGTTTTTAATAAACTTTCTAATGCAGAAAAACTTTCGGTTATGATGGCAGCCGAAGGTCTGCTTTTAATTGCAAATGGCGACCATCCCGACAGTATTCCTCCCCTTTTTGAAGCAATGGTCGGAGAACCTTATGGAAAAAATCTAAAACTTTCTCTTTTAGACCTTGAACAAAAAATTAAAGACGAAGACTACCAAAGAATTTGCGACGATGAACAAAAAGGCCAGAAATCAGATTTATTTTTAAAGGACAATAACAAAGATTCTTCTGAAGATGATATTCCTTTAGAGAATACACCAGCATCGGTCCAAGAATTAAAAGATAGACTTTCTTACGAACTTTCTAAGAATATTGAAAAGATTTTAACCGAGCATGAATTGCTTAGAAATCTTATTGTTTTAGTATGCGAGAAAAACCAAGATACTGAAACGCGATTACTTTTAGGCGAATATGGACTAAAAGAAGATTCTATAAATTTGAAGATATTGTTTTTATTATTGATTATACTGCTCAAAAAATTAATAGAGAAATCCTTTTAAAAAATAGAAACCTTATAGCTCCTGCTCTTTATAAAGCCACTAGTGAAGTTTATGACAAGATTTTTAACAATTTAAGTAAGAATATTCAAGACGAAGTAACAAGCAAACTTTCCGAATACACATGGCCAGAGCATGCCATTTTTTCTGCACAAAAAGAATTTGTAAAAATAATCCGCAGAATGGTTGATTCAGGCGAAATTGTGCTGACGAAGTGGTTTTAGAGGTATAAGAATAAAAAAAGCGTAAGTAATGATAAATATGGAAAACTCTGTTGAAGTAAAGGGTGATTTTCTCTTAAAAGTTGTGTAAAAATTCTTCTGGAGTAACTGCCTTTACGGGAGAATTTTTATAATCTTTGATGTTTTTCAAATACGGTCTGTAACGCGTTAAAAGAATTATCAAAAAAATCTTTTCTTTTGTTCAGCACATCAATAATGACATTTGTGTCTATGAGAATTTTCATTTT
>CAYZXM010000133.1:0-1999 GCA_964482455.1 uncultured Treponema sp.
ATGATGCAATTGCATACTGCAACAAACTTTCTATACAAGAAGGGCTAACGCCGTGCTACACAGTGGAAGACGTAGATTTTAACACTCTTGCATATTCTGAGATTCCGACATCAACTAATACAAACTGGAATAAGGCAACTTGCAATTGGAGTGCAAACGGCTACCGTCTTCCAACAGAAGCCGAATGGGAATGGGCAGCCCGTGGCGGAGAAAATTACAAATATGCTGGAAGTGACACGTCAAGTGACGTTGCATGGCATGGTAATACTACCGGAGGGACTACTGGTGGGAACTCAGACAGCAAAACGCACGAAGTAAAACAAAAAGATGCCAACGGTTACGGTTTGTTCGATATGAGTGGAAACGTAAGCGAGTGGTGCTGGGATTGGCACAGCACCGTAACAACTACTACTAGCGTCCATGGTGCCACGTCTGGAGAAGATCGTATTCTTCGCGGAGGTAACTGGTATCTAGCTTCTAGCTTCGGCCTTGTTTACAACCAGAGTTCAAACAATCCGTACTACCGCAGTAACTATTACGGTTTCCGCGTAGTCCGCAACGTAGAGTAGCAGGGGGCGGGGGCTTGCATTTGTGCCGATTGAGAGAGTGTACCTTTGGTACAAATCAAGCACGGCTCGTGGCGGTTTTTTGGCGAAAGACTATAATTTTTATTGATTTGTACCTACAAATACTATATTTTGTATGTAAGAGGTAATTTTATGGCAACACTTCAAGTTCGTGTAGATGATTTATTAAAGGCAAAGGCAGATTCTCTTTTTTCTTCGTTGGGGCTTGATACTTCAACAGCAATTCGCATTTTTTTATCGTCATCGGTTGAAAATAACGGAATTCCGTTTCGCGTAGGTCATTCAAATGATTATTCACTTGAACAGGCAGTTTATGACAGCCGTAATCACGAAGGAGAGTCTGCAACAGGCACGCACGCAGATTTGTTTGGTAAATAGCTTGTGGCAGTGGCTACCTTAAAGTGCTGCCCCAAAACTCGTATACCAAGCAACTCTGCCAAGTAAGGTGCGTTTATGACTTATTTTTTTTGCTGTAGTTCTAGTACCTGTTTAAGTGGCAAATCAGTAATATCAGATATTTCAGTTGGAACTATATTTTTTAGTAAAAGTTTTTTCGCTGTTTCCAATTTATTGTTGTAAGCCCCTTGAGCAAAGCCTTCTTCCTTTTTTTCTTCTAACATCATTTCAAAAGTCATAAGTCCTTTCCTCCATTCAGTGTCATTGCTGCTGGCCTCTACCTCTTCTTCAATTTCCTTGGTAAAAGCACTTTGAGGGACGTTGGTCGAAATATACGAAAGCAGATTTTTTACTTCTTCATTATCGTTGATTTTGTCTGCGGCAGAAGCATTAAAAAAGTATTTGAACGCCCTGTCATCAAGTTTAATGGAATTATCTTGTATGCACAAGTTTTTAAAAGTGTAAATCGGTAGACCTTCGCCAAAGGGGTCTTTTGTGCATAAAAAAATGACGTAACTTTCTTTTAATTTGCGGTACGAATCGCCACGCTTTAATATTTTCATATCCATCTCGCTTTGGTAGTATCGGGCACGAAGACCTTCATCGCCTTTAACGCTGGTTTGCATTTCTACATCAAAAACGCGTGTGGAATCTTTAAGATAAACGTCTAACCTTACACCACGCCTATTATAAACATTTTGTATGGTGAACTCAGGCGTTAAGTTTTCAATGTGGTCAATTTTTATGTTGAGTAATATTTCCAACATTCGTTTGCAGATTTTTGGGTCTTCCATTACTCTGCGGAACATAAAATCGTTTGTGAATTCTAATTTTTTAAATATTTCATTCATATAATTCCTCGTACCTATATATAGGAAAAATTTTTCAAAAACGGAAATTTTGAACTTCAATTTAGTAAAAAAAATCTATATAATCGGTTTATGTTGTTTAAAAAGCTTACTAAAAGGTTATTTTTTGTTATTACTGTTTTGGCGGTAGGGTTGCCGTTTCTTTTT
>CAYZXM010000134.1:0-1975 GCA_964482455.1 uncultured Treponema sp.
TAGTTACGGATGTAGGTGTCTTTTTTTTGTCGGTAGAGCATGGGTTAGTCCTCTTTATTTTTTTATTTTTATTGGAAAATCCAATTTTGGAGTTTTAAAACCACCATAAAATTTTATTAAGTAGTCTATGTAATAGTCAGCAAGTTCTGCACGAACTTCGTCACGAAACTCAGGTTTTACAAGGTAATAAATCAAACTTTCAAAAACATAAAAACTGGGTTCATTTCTTCCGACTAATTTAAAATGCCTGAATCCCATGTTATAATATTTTCTATAGACTTCATCGAAAGTAAGATTTGTGTCTTTTCTTAACTTTAATCCGTCATAAAAAGATTTTTGGGGAGTTCTATTTTTTTGTAGACAACCACCCTCATTTTCATTTCCCTGAAAACAATTTATCTTAGAAATATTCTCGTAATGCTTTTTTGAAAAACAACATTCTGTTGGGCAAAAACCATCTATAAGGATTTCAATTTTATCCTTGTGTTTTATTTCGTTAAGGAAAGCTTCTTTTTTGTTGTCATGAAAATCAAGTACAACAAGATCATATTTTTCTGTTGCCTGATTGATTTTATCTATATTGTGTTCGCAGGCTGTTATGGATTGAATATACTTAAAATTTGGATATTGCTTTCTAAGGTAATTTTCAAGTACAGGGGAATTTACAAGAACTTCATTTTTCCCATTATTTGCAACTTCCATTAAAAAATTGCAGTAGGTATCGTTTAAATGTCGTTCTTCTATTACGCTGTTTGTAAATGTAAATCTAGCTGCAACCCCAGCATCGTTTATCTTGTGAATTGAATCTTCTACGTCAATCGGTTCTGGCATCATTCCGTGGCTAAGTCTTCCGCCTGCCCATATGGCATTTTTAAAAGTCCCATAAAAAGAAGCAATTCGTAAGTTATCCATAAACCGTTCTGAATGTCTTTTTGAATATTTTGCAAATTCAACGAAAAAGTTCAAAAAATCTGTATCTAATCCTGGTAAGTAAAAATTAACCGCACTTTCGGAATATTTGTCTTGAATATTTTTGCAACTGTTATCGGCTTTTTCTATTTCTTCTATTGTTTCTGCTTTTGTAAGAAAGCCTTCGTTTACAAGATTGTCATAAAATTCTTTTGCGTCTGGCAATATGGTCTGATAATCTACGCCCTTAAAAACTTGAAGAAGTTTGTTTGTAAGTTGTTCGAGTGTTTGAGGTTCATTACTCAAAGCGTTTAAGAAAACACTTCCACTTTTATCAGTTTCTTGCCTTTTATTTAAGCCTGTGCTAGTAATGTAACCGTGATCATTATAAAAAGAGATGTGAGTGTCTTTCTTTACTTTGTAGAATGGAAAGTTTTCCTTTTGTTTTTCTTTTATAATTAGACCTGCTTCTATAGGATATTGTTGATTTGTTAAAAGTGTGTCAAAAAATTCTTTTGGAAATTTTTGGCTTGCATAAAAATCACGAAGTAAATAAATAAGGTCTATTCTGACTTTTTTGCCACCAGCTTTTGTTTCAAGTTCGTAATATGTTGGATATTTTCCATCTGATTCGAACTCTTTAATAATTGACATTACTTTTGTTGCAAATTCATATTCCATGTATGATTCCATAAATAAAAATTATCGCCTCTTATTTTAAATCGTAGGCGATACACGATTTTGTTTGTTACAAGAAACTATTCTGTTCTTTCACAGTCTACGCAGAAAGCACCTCTAGTATTAGCAGGACATCCGGCAGCATAACTACCTGCACTTGTATTCTGTGCAATTACCTGTGGTTTTGTGTAAGCCATAGTTTTCTCCTCCATAAATTAAGATTTGTTGACGTTGTTCTTTTACCGGCGAAGGCTGTTACGAAGTAACAGTACTTCGCCGGTAAAAGCAAGTCTGTCAACTTGCTTTTAGGGTATACCCTAAAAGCGCCCGCGGAGCGGGGAATGTGTGTTTGTGAGGGAAAATCAATGGGCGGAAAAGTAAAACCCAT
>CAYZXM010000135.1:0-1972 GCA_964482455.1 uncultured Treponema sp.
CCGTTTTCTGCTGTAAAGTTTTCTCCTTTGTAAAGAACAGTTTTCTTAGTCATTTTTCCATAGACGGCTTCTGCTGCAGCCACCATTTCCTGATTTATAAGATGTCTGTATTGCTTTGCTTCCCTTTTACAAGAATGTTTTATTTCAAAAGCCCGGCAAGTCTTGGTGGCAGAATCAGTTATAATCATATCAAACTCGCCGTCTTTAAATCGCAACTTAAAAGTCCTTTTTGTATTCTTCCAGTTTTTTGCAAAAGATTTTTTAGTTTCAAGCATAACGATGTCTTCAAGCATTCGGCCTTTCACATCTTCAAGAATCTTGTTTTGAATCAGCTCCATAATTTCAGGAGAAAGCGTGTTAACCTGCGGGTCTGAAAGCACGGAGTAAACCAATGCTTGTGCCTGGCAAAAACGCATTCCCGGCTGGGTAAAGATTGTGTAGTTTTCAGCAGTATTAAGGCTAGGATTATCAGGGTAACGGGTTTCAACAGTTATTTCTTCCAGTAAATCAAGAGTTTTTAAATATTCTTTGATTTCTTCAATATGGGCAGGTGTAATTCCGATTGTCTGTTCTTCTTTTTCTTTAATTGAAAGAATTGATTTTAGTTTTTCTAAGATTGGTTTTGTGTCGATGGCATCTAAAATATTGGTTCTTTTTGTTTCATCTTTTTCTGAACGTAAAAGCTGGGCAGCAGAACGCAAGTCGTGCGACTTAAAAAGGCTTGTGATAACTTTAACCGTGAATGAATGGTTCATATCTTCGATAATTCTGTTGATTGCATTTGTAAGTTCATCGGCTTCATAAAGCGTTCTAAGCTGGCGAAAATACTTTCCGTCTTTAAAACATTCCAAAGAGTGCTGAATGTTTGAGCAGATTGCTGTGTCGATGTAATGTCTTGTAGATTCATCATCACGAAAGGAAGCGTCCTTTGCATTTACTTCATTGCTGGTAAAATCCAGTTCGCCGGCTTTAAGGGTTCCACCGTAGCGGATATATTCGTCAATGTCATTAATTCCAAGAAGACGAGAATGTTCCTTAAACGGAATGTATGTTGTGTGAACCATAACGGCTCTGTCGTAAAGTTCATCGTTTACTGCAAAGTGAAAGCCGAGAGAGTCAGTTCCGGAAAGTACGATTTTCATTCCCTGTGCGGCATAAACATCAGAAAAGAGAGAAGATGAGTCAATAAAATCGCTTATAAGTGTTATTTCATCAATAAAAATATATTTAAAACCTGCATCGCGAAGAATGATTATATCTTTGTTTAGATTGCCGATTGTGTCTGTTGTACGGCATTTAATATAAACAGTTTTTAAAAGCATTGATTCGTCAAACTCTGAAATCAATTGCTTTAAGAGTGTCGTTTTTCCAGTTCTGCGGAGCCCGTATACAAGGCACACTTTGTCTTGAGTTTTTCCATAAACGTAATTTTTTATGATGTTAAAACAGTCCCTTTTTTTGAAGTTTCGCACTGGTTCAGCGAAATCTTTAAGAACTTTACCGGTAGAAGCACTTGAGGTCAGATTGAGTTTTTGAGACGGAGTTTTTGATGTTTTTAGAGATTTAAGTTTTTTTTCAAGGATTTTTCTTTGTTCTATCTGTTCTGTTACGCTTTTTACATCTTCATTTGGAATGCGGATGCAGAACTGGCTGCCATTTTCTGTTCCCTGGCGGTAGCAATAGACTTTCTTGTTTACAGTTCTGTGGGTGATGTAGCCGGCAGGCAGTTCCGATATTGCTTTTTCTATTTTCTCAATCTCTGTCATGTTTTCACCTTTTTTACAGTTTAACCGTGTTTAACCGGATTGTTAAGACGGTTAAACGGTAAAAAAATTCTGCTGTCTGGAAAGGGGAAAAATGAACTGAAAATGAATTTTTACCGGTGGATGTTATATATTTAAGTGTATGAAAAATATCTTAATTGGCACTAGCGGATATGATTACCCTGAATGGAAAGGAGTTTTCTATCCGC
>CAYZXM010000136.1:0-1933 GCA_964482455.1 uncultured Treponema sp.
TTATGAAAAAATTTACAGTTGAACAGCTTGAACAGAAAAATCTTCCGTTGCTTTTTAAAAGTAAGGTTGAACTTTGCCCTAATACATTTTTGCAGGCGGAAAAAGATAAATCTGGTGTTTTTCAATATTACACTTACGAAAAGGCATACGAGAATATTTTGTCGCTTTGTGCGGCCCTAAAATCGATTGGCGTTACTCGAGGCGAACATATTGCTTTAATTTCTGACAATCGAAAAGAATGGCTTTGGACTGACCTTGCAATCCTAACTTTGGGATGCTGCGATGTTCCGCGTGGATGCGATTCAATGGGAACGGAAATTCGATTTATCTGTTCGTATGCAGACTGTAAATTCGGATTTTTTGAAAATGTTCGTCAGGTAGAAAAACTTACTGAAAAAATTGAAGAATGTACAACGCTTAAAACTGTAATCGTTTTTGATAAACCTTCTGAACCAAAGGATTTTAAAAATCTTCCTTTTGAAGTGCTTTATTTTGAAGAATTTTTACAGAAAGGAATTGAACTTTACAACCAAAATCCAGCTTTAATAAAAGAAGAATTTGAAAATGAAATGCAAAAAACTGACGCCGATGATGTTGCAACAATGATTTTTACTTCCGGCACAACTGGAACTCCAAAGGGCGTAATGCTTACCCATAAAAATTATATGAGTCAGCTTGGTTGTATTCATGAATTTTTGCCTGGAAAACGCGGCGAATGGTGGCTTACGGTTCTTCCTGTTTGGCATGTTTTTGAACGATTTATTCAATATGTTGCAATCTTTTTGGAACAGGGGCTTGCGTATTCAAAACCGGTTGGCCAGATTATGCTTTCCGATATGGCGGTTATAAAACCAAACTGGATGTGCGGTGTTCCGCGTCTTTGGGAGCAGGTTGCTAAGGGAATTAAAAAACTGATGAACAAAAAGGGCGGTGCAACGCTTAAGATTTTTAATTTCTTTGTTGGCGTTGGAACTGTTTATGTTCATGCAAAAGAAAAAGTTTTGGGAAATGTAGTTCAATTCGAAAAGCGAAACAGATTTTTGGACGCTTTACAGGGCTTTTTCCCAATGATTTTTACATTTCCGCTTTATAAACTTGGAAACGCTCTTGTTTTTAAGAAGATTCAGGCAAAATTCGGTGGAAATTTAAAAATTGCAATTTCTGGCGGCGGTTCTCTTCAAAAAGAAACAGAAGATTTTTATCATGCAGTGGGATTAAATCTTTTGGAAGGTTACGGACTTTCTGAAACTGATCCAGTTGTCTGCTTTAGATATTACAAAACTCCGCGACCGGGCTGTGTAGGTGCAATTTTCCCTACTTGGGAAGTAAAAGTTGTAAAGGAAAATCACGGAATTATTGAAAGTGATGAGCCTTTGCCACCTGGAAAACAAGGTTTGATTTTGTGCCGGGGCCCTCAGCTTATGAAAGGCTATTACAAACGCCCTGATTTAACTGAAAAAGCAATCGATAAGGACGGTTGGTTTAATACTGGCGACTTGGGAATGATGAGTTACGATAACGAAATCAAAATTACAGGACGCGCAAAAGATACGATTGTTCTTCTTGGCGGTGAAAATATTGAACCTTTGGTTGTTGAAGGCGGAATTGCCCGAAGTGATTTTGTTGAATCTTCAATAATTTTCGGCCAGGATAAAAAATATATTGCGGCCCTTGTAGTTCCTGTAAAAGAAGCGATTTTGGAATGTGCAAAACAGAACGCCATTTCTTATTCAACTTATGAAGAACTTTGCAAAAATCAGAAGATTGTGGATTTAGTTCGCTTGGATATTGCAAAACAGCTTTCGCCTGAAAACGGATTTAGAACCTGCGAAAAAGTATTTAAAATCGCTTTGATTCCTGAAAGTTTTAAAGTTGGCGAAGAACTTTCTGCAAAACAGGAAATGATTCGTTATAAAATTGAAGAAAAATACAA
>CAYZXM010000137.1:0-1933 GCA_964482455.1 uncultured Treponema sp.
ACAAAAACAATAAAAAAGAGAGATAAAGAGCTGCCTCTTTTGACACAGTTTCCTGTAAATGATCATTTCATTATTGGAGTATATCAGGGAGCACTTTCAGATTTTGATATGATTATTAAATATCGTCAATTGATAAACGGAAAATGGACTAGAGCAAGAACTCCAAAACACATTCATTGGGCTGTGGATATTTTGATAAAGCAAAATGAAAAACCTGAAGAAACTAACAAATTTATAGATTTTTTAATAAAGTATTGGGACTCTGTACAACCAATTGAAAGTTCAGAAGAAAGAAATAAATTATTAAATATTGAAAATCTAAAGGCAGAAGCAAATAATGAAGCAAAACACTATAAAGCCTTAGCAAACAGCGGTGAGTATAGTATAAAGTTTTTATTATTGTTGGCAAAACTTTTAATGTATCAAGAAAAGACAAACAATCCTGATGCATATATGTTTAAGAACTTATTGCAACAGTTAAAAAACTGTCCGGATATTTTTGAAGTTGTATCTACGGCAACGCATCATCGTTAAATGCTCCAAGCCTACTACAAATCCCCAAACCACGATTTTACTCTTTTGCAAGGCGACTGCGTTGAACTTTTAAATCAATTCGACTTTAAGTTCGATATGATTTTCGCCGACCCGCCATATTTTCTTTCTAATGGAGGAATTTCCGTTCAGTCAGGAAAACAGGTAAGCGTAAATAAGGGCGATTGGGATAAATCTCAGGGCTTTGAAAAAGACAACGAGTTCAACCGCAAATGGCTTTCTGCCTGTCGTGAGCACTTAAAAGAAAGTGGCACAATCTGGATTAGCGGGACTTATCACAATATATTTTCTGTTGCTCAAATGCTAAACGAACTTGATTTCCGCATTTTAAACTGCATTACATGGGCAAAGACAAATCCTCCACCAAACCTTTCGTGCAGATTTTTTACTCATTCTACAGAATTTATTTTGTGGGCGCGCAAAAGCAAAAAACTTCCCCATTACTTTAATTACGAACTGATGAAAGAAATAAACGGCGGAACTCAGATGCGGGATTTATGGTCTTTGCCGGCAATTGCAAAGTGGGAAAAATCCTGTGGAAAGCACCCAACACAAAAACCGCTTCCGCTTTTAGCTCGAATAATTCTTGCTTCCACAAAAGAAAACGACTGGATTTTAGACCCGTTTACTGGAAGTTCAACTACAGGAATTGCTTCTTCTCTTTTGAATCGCCGTTTTTTAGGAATTGACCGCGAAGTAGATTTTCTCGAACTTTCAAAAGCCCGACGCGAAGAAATCGAAAACTTACAGATTAGAAAAATCTATCGCGAAAAAATCTTAAAATATTCTGATAAAACACTTTTTAAAATTTGTGAAATCCATGAAAGCGAAACATATTTTGGCATAGATTTACCATTTTAAAACATATCCCCCCATTTCATCAACATTTTTATAAAAATCAATTCCTACTACATATTGACCAAAAAGTCGGGGGGGGTAGTATAGTATTCATCTCTGTGTGAGAAATTAAAATTATTTATGAGTAGGGGAGTATATGAAAAAAGTATTAACCCTTTTCTTGGCTGTGTCACTTGTTTTTGGCACAATATCTTGTTCTTCAGATGACAGTTCTAGCGATTCTAGTGTTTCTGATTTAATTAATAACGGAACTTCTGTTGTAGATTTATCGGAAGAAACAATCGCTGAAGATGTTTCTGTTGAAAAATCAGGTGTAACAATTAAAAATGGTGATTTTTCCGGAAAAACCGTAACAGTTAACACAGAAGATGTTGTTCTTGATAATGTAACAAATGTAGTAATCGTTGTTTCAGATAAGGTTCAATCTGGTACTATAACCGTTAAAAGCAGCAATGGGGATATTTCTATTATCGTGCAAGGTGGTTCGTCTGTTGTTCTTTAAGGTTCGGAAGTTTCAAATGTA
>CAYZXM010000138.1:0-1913 GCA_964482455.1 uncultured Treponema sp.
TGCTGTCAATAGAGTCGTTTTTATCCCAGCGGACAGTTCCATCTATGTCCAAATATACATCTTTGAATTTATTCCAATCTGATAACGGTTCAAAAACTGTGTCTTTTTTTATAAAGGGCTTTACATTGAAAATTCTTTTTTCTCCGTTATCAAAAGTCAGAAGAAGCGTAAAATCATTGTTTGGATGAACGCCTGTTATTTTTCTTCTGCCATTGAAAAAATATTCAGCCATTTTTGGGGAGAATCCTTTTTTTATATACCAGTCAATAGATTTTTTCATTTTAATTTTTTTTAATATTTGGGATTATAGCATGCAACAAACTAAAAATCATCTTTCAGTTCGTTTTTTGATTGTTGCGACCAGCATAAGGGCTGTGTCTGCTTTTAGAATGGTTGTGCAGAATGCGTATATTACGGCACCTGTTATAACGCCTGCGAAAATCTGCATAAAGACATTTTTTGTAAAATGAAGAACAGCTAATACTGCAAGAGTCATAAAAATGCAGGAAACGATTATTTTTACAAAATTCTTTACAAAGCCGCAGTTTTTTATGTGTTTGATGCTGAATAAAAGTTTATACAGCGTTATAAGACCTTCAACTATAAATGTGGAAAATGCAGCCCCAAAAACACCCCATACTGGAATAAGAACGTAATTTAATACGATATTTGTAACACAGCCGATTATCTGCGACTGCAGAGAAACTTTTTCCATTCTTTGAGGGAGCAAAATCATATTGTCCATAAAAGAAGCCAATGCAATAAATACGATTATGGGCGACATTATAAGCATTGCAGGAAGGGATGCAAGAAACTCGCTTCCGCTGAACAAAAGGATAAGCGGCTTTGCTATCAGCATTATTCCGACTGCCGACGGAATTGAAAAAAACAAGGCAAAGTTCAATGCTTTTGAAACAATCTTTTGATATTCATCGTTTTTGTTTTGTCCTAAATAGTAAGAAGAACGAGGAAGAAGCGTTGCAAGAATTGCCGTTATAAGACCTACAACAAGACCTTTTATCTTGTTTGCGGCAGAATAATAACCTACAGCCGTGTCGCTAAGCATGAATCCAAGCATTACAGAATCAAGGGCGGTGTGAACTTTTGTTGCAACCGACATTCCAAAAAAAGTGAAAATCGGTTTAAAGTGTCTTTTAATTTCGATTTTTGTTTTGTCAAAGAAATTGACAAATTTTCTTGCATAAAAGATATTGCAGATGTTCGAGCCTACGCTGGAAAACACTCCCATAAAGGCGTACGCCACATAATCGTCCGGAGTTTTTACAAACACAAACAGAAGAACAAGACTTATAATCTGAAAAATAACGGAGCGGATTGTAACATATTTGTATTCTTCCTGAACATTAAAAATCCAGTCTACGCCGATTGTTGTAAAGAGGATTTTTGTTGAACAGACAATTAAAAGAACTTTGTATTCATTAAATTTGCTTACAAAAAAAAGTGCAAAGGCAAGCAGAATATAAGCGATGGCAGTTGAAACAAGATTTATTGTAAGAATTTCGCGGAATATTTTATTTAATTCATGCTGATTGTCACGAACGCGTACGGCCTCGCGTGCGGCGTAACTGAAAATTCCAAGACTTGCGGCAAGGGTAAAGTATTCAATTATGGAATTAGCAAAGTTTACTTTTCCGATTCCAGCAGGCAAAAGAATTCTTGACGCATACGGAAAAGAGATTAGCGGAAAGGCAAGCCCCATGAACGCTTTTATAAAACTGTAGACTGCGTTTTTCTTTAAAGATTTCTGTACCATTTTTATTCTTCCACAATTTTCCATTCAACAAGATTTCGTTCTTTCGCAGAAAAACTTGCACCGATTTTTACAATCCGCCTGCCGCTTGCTTTGTACGGTTCTGCATATTTTGCTTCTTCAATTTGTTTTAAAGCTTCGT
>CAYZXM010000139.1:0-1851 GCA_964482455.1 uncultured Treponema sp.
TCATTTGAGTAAAGTTGTTTCCGCAAATTATTGCGACAAACTTTTTTTCTGGACATGAAAGCTCAAAGTGATATGTTTTGCCACATTCTAATGGCATTTCTATCGGGCTAATAAGATTTGCACTAAACGAATTTGTGTAAAGTTGCGGATACAAAATCGAACTTTTTTCCGTTGCTTTTACATAGAATTCACCACACGAAACCCCGGATTTCGCATTTTTTGCAAAATAAAAAACATTGATTTTATAGTTTCCCGCTTTTGGAAATTGAATCACTGTTTTTTTGCCATTTTCCTGATTAAATGTATATGTTGCATTTTGAATATTTTTATTTGACGAACAATCCGCAACTGTAAAAGAAAAATTTCCACCAGATTTCAAACTGTAATCAAATTCAAACGAAGATTTACATTCATTCTGTTTTTTAGGAAGAACTGAAGATTCTGCAACATCAAAAAAGTTTGGTCTAAACTCAGCAAGTAAAAGAAATTCTTCTTTTGAAAAAGGCGATTTTAAAAGTTGTTCATTTTTATTGTCAGGATAATGTGTATAAATAAAATGCTCAGGTTTTACAAAAAGCCAGTCTGTATTGTAATTCTGAACAGATTTTTTTCCTTCCATGTATCCAGAATCCCAAGTGCTATCGATTAAATAATATTCGTTTTCAATTCTTACAAGATTCCAAGCGTGATTTGTCGCTACGTTTTCAGTTAAAAGCGAAGTTCCAACGCCACGAGCATAACCGTGAACAATTTGATTTTTAAATCCTAAAACATCCATAAATTTTTTGAATGTATTTGAATAGCCTTCACAAACGGCAAAACCAGTTTTTAAAACTGTTTCATAATCTTGGCGTGGCAGATTTCCCGACCAAAAACTTGCAGCATCATACTTTATGTTCAAAGCTATAATGTCGTGGGCTATTTTAATTCTTTCAAAATCATCTGTTGAGTTTAATTTGATAAACTCACAGCATTTTTTTACATATTCAGAAGGATTTGTTGTTCGCAATTTTGCCGTTTCTGCAGGAATTTTTTTTGCCAATGCGTGAGGTTTTCCAGTTCTGAATGAATATGCCTTTGAATAATCTTCTGGGATTTCATAATTTGCTAAAGCTTTTAAATTTGACTGAACAACATTTGAACTTTTTATTGAAACTTTATTCTGATTTGAAGAAACTGATTCTTTTCCATACGAACCAAATGCTTCCTTAAAGACTGATTTTATAGAATCAAATGTTGCACACGAAGTAAAGATTGACATAACCAAAAAGGTTATAAAAAAGAATTTTAATTTAGATTTCATAAGAAAATCTTATCACAAAAAGAACAAAAATCAACCGTTTTGCACCTAATTAGTAATATTTATTACTAATTAAAGAGTTCTAAATTTTGGAATACTTTGCATAATTTTTCTTATGGATGTAAACAAAACAAACGTTGCTCAAGTTTTTGCCCATAATCTTCAAACTCAAAGGAAAAAAGCCGGACTTACGCAAAGGCAACTTTCGGAACGGCTGGAAATTTCGCAAAAACATCTTTCTTTTATAGAAACAGGAGTTCAGTTTGCATCCGCTTCTCTTATTGACCGAATTTGCGAAGAATTAAATATTTCGTGTGGTGTACTTTTTTCCAGCGAAAAAGATGTAAATATAAAGGAAGTCAATATAATAAATACTTTGCTTTTAAATCTTATTTCTCCACGTTTGGTATCTCTTGAAAATAAAATTGACGAGCTTTCAAAAAAAATAGATGTTCTTTCTTCTATAAAATAAGAATTTTAACTATAAAATAATTAATGTAGAGTTAAAATATCTTGGAGGATATTTTATGTTTAAAAGATTTTTAACATTT
>CAYZXM010000140.1:0-1844 GCA_964482455.1 uncultured Treponema sp.
TATTCATCTCCCTTCGTTCCTTATCGAACCACCAGCCGTATTTTCCAAAATACTTGAACGCACTTTTTATGTGGCAAATAAGCATTTTTCGGCTTTTGTAGCTTTCTTTTGCGTGGTCGTGAATAATCTGAACACCCGGAAAATACAAAGTTTTTGAAACACGATGAAGCCTGCGGATTAAATCAAAATCTTCAAAATACATAAAAAATCTTTCGTCAAAGAAAATGTTATTTTGTGCAAGAACTGAAAGACGCATAAACATAAAACAGCCCGAAAGACACGGCGGATTCATCACTTTGTTGTAACCGCTCTGCTTTAAGCAGTATCTGTCGTCTTTTTGTAAAGTCCATTTTGTTTTTGGCAAAAATCTACGGAAAATCAAATCAGAAGGAGTCGGCAAAAGTTTACACAAATATTGCGTCTCTCCGTTCGGGTAAACCACTTTTGGTAAAACATAGCCTGCATCCTGATTCTGATTCATAAAATCAATCAAAGAAGGCAAAACATTTTTTTCAAACCGAATGTCTGGATTCAAAACAACATGATAAACCGCCCCATTTTCAATTGCTTCGTAAAGTGCAAGATTATGTCCGTCACCGTAACCTAAGTTTTCGTTGTGAATGTAGCGGATTTTCGTTTTTTCATTCCTAAACTCGTCCTGCAAAATACGCCATTTGTCGCTTGGAGAATTGTCGATTATAAAAAGCGTGTCCACACAGCCCGAATCAAAAATGGATTTTAAAACGGCGTCAATCTGAGTTCGCAAAGTTTTATACAAAACAATTGAGGCAGTTAAAATCATTTTTTCGCCTCCGACTTTTGTTCGCACAAAACTTCAACTTTTTTAGAAAATAGTTTTTTCTGCAACGTTTCCAACAAATACGCACACAAAAACGACACGCCAAGCACAGAAAGGATTGCAAAAATCGGTTTTACGCTAAAAAGTCCGCACCAAATAAAACACATCGCAAGCGGATAATGAACTAAATAAATGCTGTATGAAAAATCAGTTTTTCGCCCAATATTATTAAAAATCTTTAAGTGAGTGCCCAAAAACATTACGCAAACGGTAAGAGAAATCGGCATTAAAAAAGAAGAAACAACTGGAATATTAAAAACTTTTAATACCACAACCAAAACTAAAGACGGAACAAAAGCAATTTTTAAAAGAGAAAAAAGTTTTTCACCAAACAGGGCAAACGCCATTCCGCTTACAAAATACGACAAAAATGCCGGAAACTGATTATTCAGTGCAGAAGGTAAAAATGTTTTTTCAGTTACAAACGGCATAAGCACCTCGTACAAAACGGAAAAAACATACAATACCAAAAGAACAATACAGTTGTACCCCCCCCCGTTATCTTTAAAAGAAAGTTTTCTAGCCAGCAAAATTACAAGCGGAAGCACAATATAAAACGCAAGTTCAATTTTTATAGTCCACAAACTGCCGTTCACACTACCAGAAAGAGCAAGACCTTCAAAAACACCAGGAAGATTTGGATGAATAAAATTAAGAGTCAAAATATTTGCAAAAAGATATTTATAAAATCCGCTGTTACAAAAATATTCTTTAAGACTAAAAGAAGAAAAATTAAAAAACAAAACTGCCGACAAAATTACAACCAGCCAATACTGTGGCAAAATCTTTTTTGCACGCTTAAAAAAATAATTTTTAATAGAAGAACTTTTGCAAAATGAAAGCGTAACCCAAAATCCGCTTAAAATAAAAAATACATTTACCGCAATTCCGCGAAGATTAAAGCACGGAAGATTTACGCCGCTTAAAACAACGCAGTGCTCATACAAAACCACAAGACAACAAAAAAGTCGCAAAAAATTGAATG
>CAYZXM010000141.1:0-1830 GCA_964482455.1 uncultured Treponema sp.
CGACTTAATGCTATAGCATTAAGTCGTTGACTTAGACGACTTAACCGCGAAAATTCGCTATCGCTCTTTTCGCGGTTAAAAATAAAGGGCTACCAAATGAGAGAGCATCTTAACAACTTAGAAAAGAAAATTAATCCTAAAAAGTTTGATTATTACCCTGAAGCTGCTCTTATCTATCTTCAAAAACTCTTTATTTTCTTTCTTTCAATCGGGTTTTTAATATCAAAAAAATAAAAAAACAGGTCTATATTAAGGAGGTTTTAATATGGGTGATAAAAGATGTAAATGGAGTGGAAGGCATATTCCCGAGGGGCAAGGTGTCCAAGATAGACACGGAGATTATTACTATTCCCAAAAAGATTATGTGGAATCAGGGGCTAAAGCAAGTGATGAAGCATATGAGGAACTATCTGCTATGGCAAGAGAAGAGAGCTTTAACAGAACCTGGGAATATGCTAGTAAAAGAACATTTGGGGCATTTTTTCTTAGATTATTTTTATATGCAGGGGATGGTGTAATTCTTTCGGTTTTAGCTGTACTAGGTTCGGGATTATTAGGAAATTGTATTTTTGGTGAAGCACCATTAATAATTAGAAAAATTTTACTTGGTTTTATGTCATTTGCTTTCAATAACGTGAACCTTCTTGTTTTTGTAGCTGCATTTATCATTCCACTTATTATGACAATTCTATATATATTTATTAAAGATTTTATAGGAAGAGCAGATGACTTTTGCTTTTATCTTTATTTTATTCTTCCTATTTTCGGTACAATTTTTGGAGCAGTTTCGTACGGTGGCACAGTAAAACTTTCAGAAAAACAACTTGCAAAAAAGGCTGCTGCTTTTGAAAAAACATACAATTCAGAAATGGATATGGTCGTTGAAAAAAAATACAACGTTCTTACTGTTGAAAACAATAAACTTAAGCCAAAAAACGAAGTGTTTTTAACAAAAGACGGGCTTGCACATTATTATGGCTCTATCTTATATTCAAAAAAACCTGAATCAGAACATCTTTATAAAATAGATATGAAAAACCGTTTAATAACATTAAAGAAAACTGGATTAGAAAAATCTGATTCATACCTTTGGTACACAGCCGACGGAAGTGTTATATACCCAGCTCCTAGAAAAGATGATATTAAAAACATAATAAAAAAAGGTCGTGATCGAAGGTTTTCATCTGATATAAGATATGGTGTTTTTGTAAGAGAGGACGCAACATTTATACCAGAAAATGCAAAAGAAGTAATTGGAAAAACTTATAACGGAAAATGGGATGATAGTTGTGATGCAACTATTACATTCGGTAATGACGGAAACGCAACGGTAAAATTTAGCAACGGCAAAATAGCACAAGGTGCATACATTGCAAACGATGAAGGAAATTTTGTTTTATACAATCACAATAACCAGGGAATATGGTTTGCATTTTTCTATATTGATAACAGTGCAAATAACTTAACCTTCTTGCACTTTAGGCCTATGGAAAATATCGATAAATATAGTTCCTACAGACAAACTTGGACAAAAAGTAAATAAAAAAGAAAAATAAAAAAGGTATTGTAATCCAAAAAGTATGCTAACTTAACAAGTTTTTGGATTACTTTCCTAAGACTTTATTATAATCAGGTAAGATACCCAGTAACCCAAAGTACTCCTTGAAGTTGTAGGTTACTATTCCGCTGCCTTAAAATTAAAAATCGGCTTTATTATATTTTCAACGCTTGCGGTCGGCTCAATATTTTTTACAATCTCGTCCATATTTTTATAGGCCATCGGGGCTTCGTCAATCGTGTCTTTGCAAACAGTCGATGACCAAATGCCTT
>CAYZXM010000142.1:0-1820 GCA_964482455.1 uncultured Treponema sp.
AAAGAAAGGAAAATGGGTCGCCGATTGTATAATAGTTGAGCGTTTCTATAATGTCCGAGCCAAAACCAAGTGCAAAATCCCATTGTGGAATTTCAAGTTTTCCGTGCAGAAAAAGGTTAGAAAAAAAAGTTCGTAAAAGTTTTCCCCAATAGCAAAGAGCTTCTATATGCTGGCTGTAGCCATCGTGTGTAGTAAAAAAAGTTGTATTTGTAAGTGCATAAAATGTAAAGCATGCTGCCGAAACTGTTGCAAAAATGAGCGTATAAAGTGCAAATAAACCAATTTGTTTTTTTTCAAGTGTTTTTATTTTCATTTTTATTTTCCTGTTAGGTTTAGTTTTGTGTGGAAAGTTTTTTTACCTGTTCGTATTCTATGTGGCGGTTTATGGATAAATGAAAGTCATTAAATCCTTCTTTTGTAAACTCATTCGTAAGTTCGGATTTAAGCATTGTTCCTGGATGGAAAAGCAGTTCTAAAGTACGAGATTTATTTTGTGCTTTTTTTATGAATGAAGGCAGAACTTTTTCAATTCTTTCGTCCATTTTACCGCTGTAATAAACTCCGCAAAGGTAGCTGTCATAAAGTCCATATTTTTTTAGGTAACGGCTTACTTTTTTGGAGTAAAAATTAAGAATCAGGCATTTAATTGTGTTCATAGAAAATATATTTTTTAAGCCATAAAGTAAGATTGGGTCGCAGGTGTTGCGGATGTATTCAATTTTTACGCCATCATTTTTTAATTCTTTAAGGGACTGTAAAAGGGAGGTAAAAACAAGCGGAATCATATGCGGGTGCTGATGGCTGTCTATACGGAGCGATTCCTTTGACACAACGCCAGCAGCTAGGCATTTATTTATTTGGGCTGTAATTTCAATTGTAAGTTCCTTTTTTATGATTTTTCTTAAAAAAGGAATGTAGTTAAAAATAAAAAGTTTTCCCCAAGAAATATTAAAGAATCCGTTTTTATCCGTTAGATGTGGAAGAAGATTTTTAGCAGCACAGCTTTTTCCTTCCATAAAGTTTAAGTGAACGCTAACGTTTATGTTTTTATTCAGCTTGTGTTTAAGTTGCAGAAACTTTTGGGAAGCAGTATTAAAAATTTCAAGATTCGGAATAATGCTTATGCTTGTAAGGCTACCTTGTTCTAAAAGCTCAAGAATATCGTTGTCTGAATTATTGCTTAAGGCATAGTCATCTGCGTGAATGTCGATTTTATTCAATTTTTTCTCCAACTATGTATTGAGGTCTGCCTTTTACTTCATCGTAAATCTGGGCAATGTAAACTCCGATAATTCCAAGACTTATCATTACACCGCCAAAGCCGATCAAAATAATGCAGATTGTTGTAGGAAAACCGCTTGCTGACTTTCCCGTAAAAAAGGAATAAAGGGCGTCAATTGCTACAATAAAGCCTATTATAAAGAAAATTGTGCCACAGAGCGTAACAATATGGAGTGGAGCATAACTAAAGCAGATAACATTATTGATTGCGTATTTAATGAGTGATTTTGTTGACCATTTTGAAGTTCCGTTTGCTCTTTCCTGGACTTCGTAGTAAACAGTTGTTTTCTTAAACCCTACCCAAAATGAAAGGGCTCTAAAGAATGTGTTTCGTTCTTTAAGTTTTGCAAGTTCGTTTATGACTTTGCGGTCTAAAAGTTTATAGTCGCTGGAGTTTTTCATATCCATTCCGACTGCCTTGCTTATCAGTCCGTAAAAGATTTTTGTAAATATTGAATGAAAAACCAAAATTTTCTCTCAACAAAAAAAATTCTTCTTACCAAAAACCTTCTTTATACAGCCGTAACAAGAGCCAAGAA
>CAYZXM010000143.1:0-1818 GCA_964482455.1 uncultured Treponema sp.
TCTAATGGAAGACCGCCAGAAATTACAGCACGAATACGACGAACTCCTGCAGAAGATGACTGTTCCTTTTGGATTTTAAAATCACCAATCTGTGCCGTATGCTGAACATGAGGACCACCGCAAACTTCTTTACTAAACCAGTCAGATTTTGCATCTTTTCCGATTGTGTAAACTTTTACCTGTTCGCCATATTTATTTGCAAACAAAGCACGGGCTCCTTCTTTTTTAGCTTCTTCAAGAGTCATCACCTGCATTGTAACCGGTAAATCTTCTTTTATTTTTTCGTTTACAATATCTTCAACCTTTTGAACTTCTTCCTTTGTCATCGGACGGCTAAAAGTAAAGTCAAAACGCATTCGTTCATTGTTGATGTTTGAACCTTTTTGTGCAACTTCATCGCCTAAAACCTGAACTAAGGCCTGCTGCAAAAGATGTGTTGCTGTGTGATATTTTGTTGTAGTATCAGACTGTTCTGCAAGTCCGCCTTTTGCTTTTCCTGCGTCAAGAGTTTTTGATGCTTCCTGATGTTTCTTTTCGGCTTCCTTAAATCCTTCAACATCAACTGTAAATCCGTTTTCTGCACCCAATTCCTGAGTCAATTCAAGCGGATAACCGTAAGTTTCATAAAGATTGTAAGCAACTTTTCCTGAAATAATCTTTTTAGGATTCTTCATAAGATTTGGAAGAAGTTTCTGGAATTCTGCTTCACCTTTTTTTAATGTAATGCGGAATTTTGCTTCTTCTGCAGAAAGTTCTGTAAAAATCTTTTCTTTATTTGTTTCAAGTTCAGGGTATGCACATTTAAAATTTTCGATTACAGAAACTGCAACTTCAGAAAGGAAATCTTTTTCAATTCCAAGTTTCATTCCATGACGAACTGCACGGCGGATTAAACGGCGTAAAACATAGCCTGCCCCAACATTAGAAGGAGAAACGCCTTTCTGGTCGCCCAAAATAAATACAGATGCACGGCTGTGGTCTGCAATAATGCGAACGCTCTTGTCTTTTTCTGCGTCTGTTCCGTATTTATATGAAGAAAGTTCTTCGATTTTTGCAATAATCGGCTGGAACACTTCTGTTAGGTAAACCGAAGTTTTTCCCTGAAGAATACAGTTTGTGCGTTCAAGACCCATTCCTGTATCAACATTCTGTTTTGGAAGCGGAACTAAAGTTTTTTCGTCAACACGATTAAACTGCATAAAAACATTGTTCCAAATTTCCATCCAGTTTGCACTGTCAGTTCCTTTATTTGAACCAACTGGAGGAAGTCCTTCGCCAACCCAGTAAAAAATTTCTGTATCAGGGCCACAAGGACCTGTAGGACCTGCTGCCCACCAGTTATCGCTTGCAGGTAAATATGCAATTTTATCTTCCGGCATTCCGTTTTGCTTCCAGAAAGTAGCAGCGTCTTCATCGCGAGGAGCATTTTCATCTCCGGCAAAAACCGTAACGCTAATCTTTCGTGGGTCAAGACCGAGCCATTTTGGACTAGTTAAAAATTCATAAGAAAAAGCAATTGATTCCTTTTTAAAATAATCACCGAGCGACCAGTTTCCAAGCATTTCAAAACAAGTTAAGTGGCTTGGGTCTCCTACTTCATCAATATCGCCGGTACGAACACATTTTTGATAATCTGTAAGGCGAGTTCCAGCCGGATGTTTTTCTCCCAAAAGATATGGAACAAGGGGGTGCATTCCGGCGGTTGTAAACAAAACTGAAGGGTCATTTTCTGGAATTAAAGATTGACCAGAAATTTCAACATGATTCTTACTTTTAAAAAACTCAATGTATTTTGAGCGTAATTCATTTGCAGTCATA
>CAYZXM010000144.1:0-1811 GCA_964482455.1 uncultured Treponema sp.
AAGTTTCAAGATAATCGCGGATAATTTTTAGTTTTTCGCTATTGCTTTTAAAGATGTGGTCGCGGATTGTGTCTTCTGCATTAAAGACTGGAGTTTGCGGCAAAAATGAAAGGCCGGCATTTTTATTAATTACAACGTTTCCATCGTCCGGCTCTAAAAGACCTGCAATCGTATTTAGTAAAGTTGATTTACCAGTTCCGTTCCTACCGATAAGAGCGGCTTTTTCGCCTTCGTTTAAGCCAAAAGTTACATTTTCAAAAAGAGGTTTTTCCCGTCCGATTTTTTTAAGATTACTTACAGAAAGAATGTTCATAAAAATATTGTAACATAAATAAATAAAAGTTTCTTGGGCTCATAAATGTTCATTCAATAGATTGACAAAGAAAATGAATAATGATAAAAGTATATAAACCTATTGAAATAGTAGGAAATAAAATTAAATATCAAGGAGGTGCGATTATGTCACACATTTTTACTTCTATTGACCAAATTACTGGACATACTCCACTTTTGGAACTTTCAAACATTGAAAAGGATTTTGCTCTTTCTGCAAAAGTCATTGCTAAACTTGAATATTTAAATCCTGCAGGCAGTGCAAAAGATCGTATTGCAAAAAAAATGCTTGATGATGCAGAAGCACTTGGAAAAATCAAGCCGGGTGCAGTAATTATTGAACCTACTTCTGGAAATACAGGAATCGGGCTTGCTTCGGTTGGTAGTGCCCGTGGATATAAAGTTATAATTGTAATGCCGGAAACTATGTCTGTTGAGCGCCGTCAGATAATAAAAGCATACGGAGCAGAAATCGTACTTACAGACGGCTCAAAGGGAATGAAAGGTGCTATTGAAAAAGCAGAAGAATTACAAAAATCAACACCGAACAGTTTTATTCCAGGTCAGTTTGTAAACCCGATAAATCCGCAGGCTCATTATGAGACAACTGGTCCTGAAATTTGGGAAGACACAGACGGCAAAGTTGACTGGTTTGTTGCAGGGGTAGGAACAGGCGGAACTGTTTCTGGTGTTGGAAAATACCTTAAAGAAAAAAATCCAGCAGTAAAAATTGCAGCAGTAGAACCGGCAAGTTCACCTGTAATTTCTGGCGGAAAATCTGGTCCGCACAAAATTCAGGGAATTGGTGCAGGTTTTATACCAGACATTTTGAATAAAGATGTTTTAGACGAAGTGATTCCTGTTACAAACGAAGATGCTTTTGCAATTGGTAAACTTCTTGGTAAAAAAGAAGGTTTTCTTGCAGGTATTTCTTCTGGTGCAGCGTTGTGGGCAGCAATTGAACTTGCAAAACGCCCGGAAAACAAAGGAAAGAATATTGTAGTTCTTTTGCCGGACACAGGCGACAGGTATCTTTCTACACCTTTGTTTGCAGATTAAAATAAAGATAGTGGTTTTAAAATAAAAATGGGCTCGTAGGAGTCCATTTTTTATTTTATGGCTACTTACTTTTTAAAAGATTATTATCAGCACTTTAAAAAAAGGCTATTAACATTTTAAAAAAAGGCTATTAACATTTTAAAAAAAGACTATTAACATTTTAAAAAAAGACTATTAACATTTTAAAAAAAGGCTATCAGCACTTTAAAAAAAGGCTATTAGCATTTTAAAAAATGAAGTGCACCTCCTAAAATTGAACTTTATTTGTCCAACTTTTGGGGTGCACTTCATAAGGATAGCCCTTTTTATTCAGTAATAGATTACCAAAAATCTTGATTTAAGAATCGCTAGATTTTAAAATCTTGATTTTAAAGAACCGGTTTCATTGCTGTCATGTATTCGCGGAGTTTTCGTCCTAC
>CAYZXM010000145.1:0-1810 GCA_964482455.1 uncultured Treponema sp.
GCGTAACAAACGGAACTGGAAGTGCAACTTACACGGTAACAGTTTCTTATACAAAGAAAGAAGCAAATCAGTATTACTGGACGAATAAAAATGGTGCTGTAGGTGCAAATAAAACAATTTCAAGTTTCTCTGATTGGACTGAAAGTATGAAAATCGCTCAGGGTGCTGCAAATGATGACCCTCGTGTTTTTGCAAAATGGTCAATGCACGAAAATCCAAACGATGCTTATGCTTTGTTTGCTGCTTATGATGATACAAATCTTTATTTAATGGTTGAACTTTCAAATGTTCAGGATATTGTCGCTCCTGGTGAAAATTATCCGGCTAGCGATAACGGTCAGTATTGGAACCGCGGAACTCCATTCTTCTTTGCTTTTGAAACTGGAAAGGGCACTGGCGGTGACGGTTCAATGGTTGATGGAAGTTATGTTTGGAGTAGTCAGGTTCAGTTCTCTCAAAAGAATGTAGACACGATGATTGTATGTCACTCAAATCCTTCAAAAGGAACTCCGGGTTTATTCCGTACAAATTCTTCTGGTCTTTTTGATTATAAAAATGGATTGTGCGAAACATTTAGTGCAAATGGAATTGATGTAACTTGGGATGGTGGCGCAAACAAAACTCAAGGATTAGTAAGTAAAAATCTTTACGGAATTAAAGCGTGCGGAACTGGACAGGGCCGTCTTGCTGCAAATATTCTTACTGACGAGTATGTTGATTTTAATACACTCAGTCACAATACAGATTTGGATTTAAAATGGCAGATTACAATTCCACTTTCTGCACTAAAGATTTCAAAATCTGAACTTGAATCAAGCGGAATCGGTGTAATGTTCGTTTTAAGTGACGGTGGTTCTGGAATGGACTGCTTACCTTGGGATAGTTCAATGATTGACAACGCTGCAGAACCATATTCAAAAGATGAAAGTACTTCTGCTGAAAAAGAAGATTTGGATGTAATTACAACTTCTTTTGCTCGCATTGGTCATATGTAATCTTATAAAAACATTTTTCTAAAAACACAACGCCCTTTCTAAAAGTAGAAGGGGCGTTTTTTGTTTCCTTTAGGCATAAAAAAACACCCGAATGTTTCAGGTGTTTATAAAAATTTGGATGGGCGGCGTATCCATCATATCAGGTTCCGTTTCCGGAGTGCAGGGTGCCTTTCCTGCTCGTCAAATTTCATTACAATTATTAACTAAAAAAAGTGTTCTGTCAAGTTTGTTGCTTGTCAATTTTTTTTTTAACCTTCCTGTTTTGCAGTAAGATTGTATCTTTGCATTGCTTACATCAAAAATTGTAGAAATGTAAAATATCTCTTTCTTTTCATCAAGTTTAATGCTTACAAAAATATTATCTTTGAATTGTTTTACCAGTTCAATTTGATTTTCAAAACTTCCGATATAATCAGGATTTTGCAAGATGTCTTCAAGAAAATCTAAGTATTTTATTGCAATAAAATGTTTTCGTTTTAAAAGGTGAGATAGCAATCCTTTTGAACGATATACTTTTATTGTTTTTAATGGCAGATTTAATAGAGTACAGATGTTTTCATTTAGTTCTGAAACGAAAATCAACTTTTTTGAATCCATAGTTTGATGTTATATTTTTTAAGGTTAAAAATCTATATGCTTATTGTTTAATTTTTAACGCATTGGTCATATGTAATTTTATAAAAACATTTTTCTAAAAACACAACGCCCTTTCTAAAACTGAAGGGGCGTTTTGTTTGTTTCCTTATTACTAACATTTTAAAAGATTGCTATTAGCAGTTTAAAAAATAGCTATTAACACTTTAAAAAATAGCTAT
>CAYZXM010000146.1:0-1741 GCA_964482455.1 uncultured Treponema sp.
TATTCAGTAAGATTATGAGAAACCCCGAGATTGCAAAAGGCGTTGTGCAAAACTTACTTGGTCTTAAGGTTAAAAAGATTGAGTTTGTTACTTCTCAATATTCAATCGATGAACTTTACAACGGAAAAGGAATCCTACGTTGTGTTCATCTGTCTTGATGATCCATTTGGCGATGGAAAACCCGTGTACAATTTTGTAACAAAAGAGATTGACGGAGAGCGAATTCTAAATGACAGAATCCACAAAGTAATCTATAATGCAAGCAGTTTTGAGAAGGCTGAAAATCCGAATGTGCGTGCGTTTCTTGAGTTCTTAAAAAAGCGTACCGCAACTGACAGGTTAACAAAAGAGATTCAGGCCGAAGTTGACTCATGCAAGAATCACCCGAAATGGAGGGCAGAATATATGCTGTGGAAAGACCAAATCCGCGAATGGAAAGATGAAGCCCGAGAAGATGGATTAAAAGAAGGACGTGCAGAAGGTGCCAAGAATAACGCTATCGAAACTGCAAAAAACTTTCTTAAAAATGGAGTTACAGCAGAACTTATTGCAAAATGCACAGGGCTTTCTTTAGATGAAGTGAATAAATTAAAATAAAAAGACTTCTAATGACTTAAAAAAATACCAGTGATGAAATTAGTTATTCATCACTGGTAAACAATATTAATAAATATTATTTTTTAAGGTTAGCCCAATCAAATGTGTATGTAATGTTGTTTTATTTAAGTTATGTGTATATGTCAAACAGTAAAATAGAGAAGGATATAAAAAAGGTGGTCAAAAAAATTGACCACCTTTAAAACGTAACTAAATATTACTTATTTAACTTCTTCTATTAACAAATAAACATTTGCTGTATCAGAAGAAACTGTAATTTTGTAATTTTTAGATTTATCTAAACCAGTAACTTTAGTGTTGTTATTAGTAGTACCGTCAGATCTAAATTCACCTATTACTGGAAGTGCAGTTTTTGTACCAACTACAATACCATCTGCATTACCATAGCGACGAACATTAGCCCAGGTACCAGCTGAAATTTCTTCATCTGTCATAAGTAAAATGACAATACTATCACCCTTATTATCAGTATTTGTTGTTGTATAAGAATAAGAGCCATCTTTATTATCTGTCATTTTTGTACAGCTCCAATCACCATTTACAATATCACCACGAATTGTAGGAGTAACAGTAGCTGGTACTGTTGTTCCAGAAATTATAGAATTAGCATCCTGGCTAGTTAAAGTATTTGTCATTATGTTAATAGTAACTTTATACTTTCCAGCAGAAGCATTATTAAGTGCAAAGTTTTTAGCTCCACCGGTTGAACTAAAACCATCAGAACCCCACTGCTCCTGTGCTGCCGACCATGAGGAATCACCTTTATCTTTAACTTTAATTAACTTGAATTCTGCATTTGCAGCAAAATTAGTTGTAATTGAATAGATTCCAGTTGAATCAGTTGTCATCTCTTCGGTTTTATTCCAAGTTGATGACTGTAATGCTCCGATTATATACATTGTATCTGGAGCAACATCATCGTGCAAATCGCCTGAACAGCTTGCAAAACCAAAAAGAAGAGCAAGAGCAGCAACTGCACCAGTTATTAATTTTTTCATTCTTTTCTCCTAAAGTAATAATCTTTAGTTTGTAAAAACGGTTGAAAGTTGGTCGCCATAGCAATTTGCATTAGGCGACCTTTATATTCAATTCGCTTTCACCTGTATTTTCTATATATCCCAGC
>CAYZXM010000147.1:0-1672 GCA_964482455.1 uncultured Treponema sp.
TTACAAAAAGAGAACTGATTAAAAGTAATGCAGAAAAACTTTTTATTTTCATTTTTGTTTTATGATAAGTCGGTTATTAGTAGTTGTCAAATTTTTTAAAAACTTGGAAAAACGGACAAAAACACGCAAAATAACCTTGGAAAAACGGACAAAAACATATAAAATAACCTTAGAAAAACGGACAATTTAAATAAATATTATGCTAGAAAGAAAAATTTATAAATATCTGGAAGATTTTTACAATAAAGAACAAAAACAGGCATTGCTTATAACAGGAGCAAGACAAATCGGAAAATCATTTTCAATAAGATATTATGGAAAAAAACATTTTAAAAATTTTGTAGAAATTAATTTTTTAAAAGAAAAGAATGCTGTTGAAGCATTTTCCTCTGCTCAAAATGCAGAAAGTTTAATGTTACGAATTTCTGCACTAGCAAACAAAAAGCTAGAAAAAGGGAAAACCCTTATTTTCCTTGATGAAGTGCAAGTTGTTCCCGAAATAGCAACAGCTATAAAATTTCTTGTAGAAGAAAACAGTTTTCGCTATGTATTAAGTGGCTCTTTATTAGGAATAGAACTAAAAAACATCCGCTCTCTTCCTGTAGGATATATGACAATAAAAGAAATGTTCCCACTTGATATTGAAGAATTTTTTATGGCTTGTGGCGTTCAACAAAATATTTTTGATTTATTACAAAATTGCTTTAAAACAAAACAGACAGTTGATTCTGTTATTCATGAAAAAATGATGGAATTATTCCGTCTATATATGGTTGTAGGCGGAATGCCGGCAGTTGTTCAAACTTATATCAATTCAAATAACATCAAAAATGTAATAGATGAACAAAAATCAATTCTTACAATGTATCGCGAAGATATTTCCAAGTACGATGTAGATAATAAACTTTATATTAAAGAGATTTTTGACCTTATTCCTTCCGAACTGAATGCCCAAAACAAAAGATTCATATTAAAAAAACTGAATGAAAACATAAAATTCAACCGTTATGAAAATAGTTTTATCTGGCTAAAAGAAGCAGGAGTTGCACTACCAGTTTATAACGTAGAATCTCCGACATTGCCATTTGAACTTGCAAAACTAAGAAATCTTTTTAAACTTTTTTCTAACGATACAGGTCTTTTAACTTGCCAATATGCAGATGGAATTCAACTAAAAATCTTAAATAATGAAAAGGAAATAAATTTTGGTTCCGTTTATGAAAATATTGTTGCACAGGAACTAAAATCTCACGATTTTAAGCTATATTATTTTAACAGTAAAAAACAAGGAGAAATAGACTTTTTAATAAAACTTAACGACAAAGTTCTTCCAATAGAAGTAAAATCAGGAAAATATTACGAACGTCATAATGCCCTTAAAAATATTCTTGAAAATGAAGAATACAAAATAGAAAAAGCATTTGTTCTTTGCAATGATAACATTTCTGTAAAAGAAAAAATCACCTATCTTCCAATCTATATGCTTATGTTCATAAAAGAAAAAGAAATTTCTGATATGATTTACAAAATAGATTTAAGCAGTCTGAATATTTAAAATAAAAAATATAAGTATAAAAAAGCCCCCGAAAAAAATTCGGAGGCTTAAAAATGCAAATAAATTGTAGAAAAAATGTTATTTTAAGTAAGCACCATCTGTACCGATTTTTCCGGT
>CAYZXM010000148.1:0-1669 GCA_964482455.1 uncultured Treponema sp.
GCTTGATTATGCTTATGTGCCACGAAGAAAGTATTCACGAAGTAATTGCATTCCCGAAGAACAATCTGGCTGCTAGTCCTATGGACGAATGTCCTTCTCCTGTAGACGAGCAGCAGTTAAAGGATTTGCATATTAACTGTTATGATGTTGAAGAATAGGCGATTTTAGAAATCGAAAAAGACTCCGTCTGTGCGTTGTGTATGGGCGGAGTTTTTTTTAGTACATTGTTGTACTAATTGAAAAGATAAAGAGAAATCAATCTAATATAAAAATCCAAATAACCATAATGGAATTTTTGAACCAGTGCCTATTTCAATTCCATCTGCAGCAATAAAGGCGTTGTCGCAAGTTTTTATCTGTTCTCCTGTTTTACTTCTGCCGCCACATTCGATTGTATATTTATTATTAACAAGAAAATCGCTTACTTCTGAAAATTCAACCGTTTGATTATATATAAGCTGATTTACTAAGAAAGTTTCTCTTATGTTTCCTTCATCTACATTTTTTCCCTGATATAAATACATTAAGTTTGTATTTTCAAGGAAAATTTTATCAGGTTTCTGAAGCGAAGAAATTCCTTTTAAATCTTTGTATAAAGATTCTATTAATTTAGCATCGGTAAGATTTTTTAAATATGAAAGCAGAGTAGTTCTGTTTATTTCCATAGCTCCAGCCATTTTTGAAGTATTTAACATAAATGGGGAACTTTCAGCAATTATCGCAAGAAGTTTTTTTAGTTTTGGAACATATGCTATATCTATTTTTCTTAAAAGGGGAAGTTCAACTTCTAAAATCATGTTTATAGTTTCTTCTAGTTTCATGTAGTAGGTATCAATTCCTTCTGTAAAAAAAGGATAATAACCTGTTTTAAGATATTCAGAAAAATATTCAAATGGTTTTATTTTGCTGCAAATATCAAATGCATGACTTGTATGATTTATCAAAATTTCGTCTAAAGGCAATTCTTGAAAATCGTTTTTAGTTTTTATGTTTAAAAATTCTCTAAAAGAAAGTCCCTGCATCTTATACATTACAGTTCGACGGCTTAAATCAGCTCGTGCATCAAGAATTTGAAGAAGTGAAGAACCTGTAAATACTACTTGCAATTCAGGATAATCATCATAAATATTTTTTATGTAAATAGACCAATTTTCACATTTATGTACTTCATCTAGATAAAGTATTTTTCCACCATTTTTTGAGAAAGCGTCTGCAAGGTCAACTAATGAGTTTTTTGCAAACCAAATATTATCAAGACTGACAAAGAGTGCTTTTCCTGAAGATACTAAATCCATATGATTATTTTTAAGATGTTGCAACAATAGGGTTGTTTTTCCACAGCCTCTGGCTCCTTTTATTCCAATCAGTCTGGAATTCCAGTTTATTTTTTTATCAATGGAGCGTATAAAAGGCTCTGTTGTATTTCTTATTCTTTTTGCAGATATTTCTATTAAGTTAGTGTAATCAATCATCACAGATATTATATATTATAAATCAATTATTGTTTAGCAGAATGAACAATAATTGTGTAAATTTGTTTATTCCACTAAACAAAAAGTTATCAAGTTTTACAAATATCTTGTATCTTCAATACGTTTTGTCTTTTTTTCGCTTCGAGGCAATTCGCCTTCACCAACAACTTTTACAATCGGAGTTAAATTATATTTCT
>CAYZXM010000149.1:0-1650 GCA_964482455.1 uncultured Treponema sp.
AACAGAAGTTGAATCAGATGACAAATCTTGGAGCATTTCTATTGAAAAAGCTTAAAATTATTGACCAGAAGAAAGTAGTTTTTCTTTCTGGTCTTATGTTTTTTTTATTTTTCTTTTTTGGATGTAAAACGACTCAGATACAAAGTTCTGTAGAACCTGTTGATTTATTGGATTCTTCAAGTTCTTTTTATCTTCGTATTCCAAAGAATGTTGATTCTAGTCTTATTGAAACTCTATTGCAAAAAAACATTAAGGGGCTTTCTAATGATAATTCTAAGAAAATTACTGAAAGAATTGATACTGTTTATATCGGACTAAAAAAATCAAAAAAATCTGTAGATTTTCAGATTTCTTCTTTATGTAATTTTCCAAGATTAGCAGTTTCATCTGTTTTTACTAAAAAAAATGGTTGGATAAGTGATAAGTTACTTTTATCTTGTCCTGGTAAAAAAGATACATCCTACACTGTTTATAACAATGGAAATCTTCTTACATCCTTTCCGTCTGAGCAGATTGCAGTTATTGGGCGTTCTGTTCCTGCTATGGTTGAAAGGTTTCATAACATTTCAAATGCAGTTGCTTTTGATGATAATTCGTCTATAAATGCAGATATTCGTTCATGGCTTTCGTATGAAAACTCTATTCCAGATGAGCAGATTCGATTTTATGCTTCAAAACCACAATCATTTTTAACAACCTTAACTGGTGCAAACTTAAATTTTAAGCTTAGTTATGTAAAAGGTTTACTTGAAAATGATTTAAAAAATGATGCTCAGTATCTTATGGATTTGGAATTTGAATTCCGTGATTACAGGGTAGTGGATGCCGCAAAAGCAATGATGGAAGTTGCATTTGGTCTTACTGATTCAAATGTGCAGAAAACTTCAGACACTCATCTTATTATTTCAGATGTAAAAATAAATAAGCAGCAGTTGTATAAGCTTTTGGTTTTATAAGTTGTTATGAAAAAAATTTTTCTGTTTTTAAGTTCACTTGCTTTTTTTTCATGTTCTTCGTTAAGGTTTTCAGTTCCAGGTGAGTCTGCATCTAAGAAAAGTAATATTTTTGCAGAATATATGAATATTGCAGATGCTTATAGCGATCTTGGAAAATATGATAAAGCTATAAATTATTATACGCTTGCAATGTCTAATAAAAATCTCCGTTGGACTTCAAAATATAAGCTTGCATATTCGTATGCAATGAATAAGAATTGGGAACAAGCAGAAAAAATCTATTATGAATTGTACAGAAGAGATAGAGAAAATCTAAGTATAAAAATGTCATTGGCTTATGTTTATGCGATGAATGGAAAAATTTCGTCTGCAAATGTAATATATTCTTCGCTTTATGAAAAAAATCCCGAAAATGCAGATATTCTTGTAAATTATATAAATATACTTATTGCAATGGAAAACTATACTGAAGCTCAAGATAAACTTAATATACTTAAAGAAAAATTTAGTGATAATTCTAATATTTCTACTTTTGAAAAAAAACTTGAAGAACTTACAAATAAAACAGAAGAGTTAAAAGATTCTGAATTACCTGAAAATTCTTCTAGTGAAAAACAATGAAATTAATCTTCTTCAGTAGATTTTTTATTGTTTTCGATAATTTCTTTGTATTTTTCAACATCAACATGGAAAC
>CAYZXM010000150.1:0-1608 GCA_964482455.1 uncultured Treponema sp.
GGTCTGTAAAATATTTGCAATTTCGTAGACTGATTTTTTACCGTCAATCTGCAAAAAAACGCAGGTTCCGTATGCGTCTAGTTTTATGTAACTAATTCGTGGTCGAAGAAAAAATTTTTGTGCAATAAAATTAAAAAATCCTTTGTGCTCAATTTTTAATTCAACCATGCCGTCGTCTAAAACATTCCACTTTGGCAAAATTACGCGCGGAATCTGGTCTAAATAATTCTGACTTTTATTTTTGTTCATTTTTTGCTTCTTTTTTATAAAGACAGACAAAACCGATGCTCACGCAAAGGGCAATAAACAAAATCAAACCGATTATTTTTCCCACGCTTTCAAAATTTGAACCGTAAATTTTTGAAATATCAAGATTTAATCCGCAGACTGCAAAAATCGCAAGCAAAATTCCAATAATTCCTTCACCGGCAATCAAACCTGAAGAATACAAAAGGCCTTTACTTTCAGATTCTTTTTTCTGTTCTTCTGATGCGTTTTTATTTTTTCTGTCAACGATGAACCGAACAATTCCGCCTACAAAAATTCCAAAGCTCAACGAAATCGGAAGATAAAGTCCAACTGCGAACGCCATTACAGGAATTCCTAAAATTTCTACAACGATTGCACAGGCCGCACCAATTAAAATCAGTGTCCACGGAAGATTTCCGCCCATAACGCCTTCTACAATCATTTTCATTAAAGCCGCTTGAGGTGCCGGAAGTTCTTCTGAGCCAAATCCCCACGCAGAATTCAACAAAAAGATTACGCCACCGATTGCAAAAGATGCCACAACCGCCCCGATAATTTCACCAATCTGCTGACTTTTTGGAGTTGCCCCAAGAATGTAACCGGTTTTTAAATCCTGCGAAACATCCCCGGAAATGCTTGCGATAATACAAATTACAGTTCCAACGCAGATTGCCGCAACCATTCCTTCTCCGCCAGTTAATCCGGTTGATTTAAAAATTAAAGTTGTAACGATTAAAGTTACAATCGTCATTCCGGAAACAGGGCTGTTACTTGAACCTACAAGGCCTACAATTCTTGCCGCAACAGTAGAAAAGAAAAATCCGAAAATTACGATTAAAAGGGCCGCAACAAATGTTACAGGAACTGCAGGCAAAATCCACAAAATAATTGCGATTAAAAGAGAGCCTATTAAAGTTGTAATTGTTGAAATATTTTTGTCAGTTCGTTTTTCATTTTCTATTCTTTTTCCGAATCCTTTAATTGCTTTAGAAAAAGTTTTTACAATCAACGGAAAAGATTTTATAAGACTGATGATTCCGCCTAAGGCAATCGCGCCAGCCCCAATGTAACGGGCATAACTTGACCAGATTTGTAAAGGTGAACTTTCAGAAAAAGCTACACCAATTGAAGAAACTGAAGAGCCTCCAAAAAAGATTATCATTGGAATCAGTACAAAAAACGAAAGAACGCCGCCTGAAAAAATATAACCGGCAATTTTTGGACCGCAAATGTAACCTACTCCCGCAAGGGCTGGCAAAAAATCAACGCCAACTAAAGTTTTGTAAGACTGAGCTTTAATATTCCATGTTCCGGAACTTGAAAAAAGTTTTAATCCGTCTGCAAAAAATTTGTAAACTG
>CAYZXM010000151.1:0-1603 GCA_964482455.1 uncultured Treponema sp.
TTATAGGCAAAGAGAAGTTTTATAAATTAATTCACAAGGAGGCACGCTAGAAAAGATAAATTGATTTGATGAAACGGTGGAGTATTTCTTTCGTTTTATAAGTTCTTTGACATTTTTATTTTTAATTTTATTGCTGGAAATATAATAAATGGTAATGACTTGTATTATATTTATTAAATTGAAAATATTTTAAAAATATAATATCTTATATTAAAAAGTATCGCCTTTATGGGCTAAACTTTTTAATAGGAATTTTACTATGGAAATTAAGCGTGATGTATATTTAAGCAAACTTGTTTCAGTCATGTGGAATGGGCAGATAAAAGTTATAACAGGAATTAGAAGATGTGGAAAATCTTATCTTTTGCATGTACTGTTTAAAAAATATTTGCTTGAAAATGGTGTAAAAGAAGAAAATATAATCTCTGTTGAACTTGATTTGCTCCGTGATATATGTTTTAGAAATCCACTTGAACTTTCTTCGTTTATTACCAGTAAAATTCAGAATAAGGCAGAAAAATTTTACCTTTTTATTGATGAGATTCAGCTTTCAGATGAGATTAAAAATCCTTATAATCCTGAAGGTAAAAAAATTACTTTTTACGATGTCTTAAACGATTTGCGTGAGTATCATAATCTTGATGTTTATGTTACCGGCTCAAATTCAAAAATGCTTTCGACAGACATTCTTACGGAATTTCGTGGGCGAAGTGATGAAATAAGGGTTCATCCATTAAGCTTTGCTGAATTTTATTCAGTATACAATGGTGAAAAATCTGATGCATTTGAAGAATACTGTTTTTATGGCGGACTCCCTTTTGTACTTTCTAAAAGTGATGATACGGCAAAAATGGAATATCTTACATCTCTTTTTTCTGAAGTTTATATAAAAGATATTGTTGAGCGTAAGAAAATTGAGCGGGAGGATGTTCTTTCCAAAATTTTGGATTTAATTTGTTCTTCTGTTGGTTCTCTTACAAATCCTAAAAAGATTGCAGACACACTTCGTTCAAAAACTAAGACAGAAGTTTCAGATGTTACCGTTTCTTCATATATAAAGTACCTTGAAGATGCATTTTTACTTTCTGAGGCAAAACGGTATGATGTTCGCGGAAAGTCATATTTTGATTTTCCAAGTAAATTTTATTGTGAAGATGTGGGGTTACGCAATGCGAGAATAGGATTCAGGCAGCAGGAAATGACTCATATTATGGAAAATGTAGTTTACAATGAACTTAAAATTCGTGGTTTTCTTGTTGATGTTGGCGTTGTGTATTCAAGGGAACTGAATCAGAATAAGAATTCTGTGCGTGTCCCGCGTGAGATTGACTTTGTGGCTTCAAAAGGTGGAAAGAAAATATATATACAGTCAGCTTTTGCCTTACAAACTGAAGAAAAAAGTCTGTTAGAACTTAAGCCTTTTTCGCTTACAGGGGATTCTTTTCCTAAAATAATTGTACGCGGCGACATAAGAAAACGCTGGTATGATGATAACGGAATCTTGAATATTGGAATTACAGATTTTCTGCTGGATAAAAATCTTTTCTAGTAAAATTAAAAATAAAAATAAAAAGAATCTAACTTCTAAAAATCAATTCTTCTT
>CAYZXM010000152.1:0-1597 GCA_964482455.1 uncultured Treponema sp.
AACGAGGCGATAAAATGGCTACATGGGCAAATGCAGACACTCTTTCTTCTTGGAAAAAGTTGATGTCATTAAAGGGAATGGTTTCTATTAAAGATGAACTTTCTTCAGAAAATGCTGTAAAACGAATTAAGGAATATTCCGTTCCTATGGCAGAAGGTTTAACTTACAACTATGCTGCAAAACAGGTAAACGAACAGATTTTAAAAACTTTGCAGGATTTATCAGATGAATCTGAACTTCTTGAAAAATTTCAGGCTCTTTACAATGGTGAAGTTGTAAACACTGGCGAAAAACGAATGGTTTTGCATCAGCTTACACGCGGCCAGCTTGGAAAAGATGTTATCGCAGACGGAACAAACAAACGCGACTTTTACATTAACGAACAAAAGAAAATTGCTGACTTTGCAGATAAAGTTCATTCTGGAAAAATCGTAAACGAAAAAGGCGAAAAATATACTCAGGTTTGCCAGATTGGTATTGGCGGTTCAGATTTAGGTCCGCGTGCAATGTATTTAGCTTTGGAAAACTGGGCAAAAGCAAACAACACATTTAAAATGGAAGCTCATTTTATTTCTAATGTTGACCCTGACGATGGTGCTGCAGTTGTCGCTTCTTTAGATTTAGCACACACAATTTTTATTCTCGTTTCAAAATCAGGAACAACTCTTGAAACTCTTACAAATGAAAGTTTTGTAAAAGATTTTCTTAAAAAAGAAGGTCTTGATGTTTCAAAACATATGATTGCCGTTACTTCTGAAACTTCTCCTTTGGCTCACAACCCGGATTATATGCAGGCTTTCTATATGGACGATTACATTGGCGGCCGCTATTCTTCAACTTCTGGTGTTGGTGGAGCAGTTCTTTCACTTGCATTCGGACCAAAAGTTTTTGCAGATTTCTTAGACGGTGCTGCTAGCGAAGATAAAACTTGTCTTGAAAAAGATATTCGCAAAAATCCTGCTTTGCTTGACGCTTTAATCGGAATTTATGAAAGAAATGTTCAAGGTTACCCTGCAACTGCAATTCTTCCATATTCACAGGCTCTTTCACGCTTCCCAGCTCACCTTCAGCAGCTTGATATGGAATCAAACGGAAAATCTGTAAACCGCGACGGTGGAAAAATCGACTATGTAACAGGACCTGTAATTTTTGGTGAACCTGGAACAAACGGTCAGCATTCTTTCTATCAGCTTTTGCACCAGGGAACAGATGTTACTCCACTTCAGTTTATTGCATTCAGTGAAAATCAAACTGGAAAAGATGTTGTAATTGAAAATTCTACAAGTCAGAAAAAACTTTGTGCAAATGTTGTAGCCCAGATTGTAGCATTCGCCTGCGGAAAAGCCGATTCTGACCCGAACAAATCTTTTGCCGGAAACCGCCCTTCAAGCTTAATCTACGGAAAACAGCTTACTCCAAAAACTTTGGGTGCCCTTCTTTCTCACTTTGAAAACAAAGTTATGTTCCAGGGTTTCGTTTGGAATATCAACAGTTTTGACCAGGAAGGCGTTCAGCTTGGTAAAAAACTTGCGAAAGCCGTTCTTTCTAACAATATGGAAAAAGCATTGGCTGAATACGCAAGTCTTTTAATTAAATA
>CAYZXM010000153.1:0-1571 GCA_964482455.1 uncultured Treponema sp.
TCTTGTTTATAAGTTTGGGCACACGGTTGTAAACAAGAAAACAGGCGAAATTTCTTGGGAAGGCGAGCAGTTTATTGATTATATAGATAAGGTTCTTGGTCACAATGATGTTTTTATTAGCCGGCTTGTTGGAAAAAAGTCTGGCGCCTTTGCAGATGAAACTGTATATTCCCCTAATTCCAAGCAAAAGAATTTACAACCTGCATTTAAGAACCCCCATGGTGGTTTATTAGACCCTAAAAAATATGGTGGGTTTAGAAACTTCACCAATTCTTATTACACAGTTGTGGAGGTATTAGACAAAAAAGGAAGGAAACAGGTTAAGCTGTATGAAGTTCCCATTATTTATGATTGTGGCTTTAAAGAAAAAGATGATTTAGAGCAATATATAAAAAAGCTGTGCAAACAAAAAGGCGTTAGTTTTAATAAAATTTTAAAACGTCAAGTGTTCATGAATGACATGGGTAATACGGTTATTTTTAGAAAAGAACGGTTTAGATTAGGGGGCAAAGGCAGAATCAGGTTTGAAGTAAATTTAATTTTGCAAAAAAGTGATGTTTTCTTACTGCGTGAAATTGACAAAGCTTGTAGCGACAAGCCATATAACAGAAGGTTGTTAACGGCAGGAAACTTAGAGCAGTTGTATGAGCACATTTTGTGCCGCCTTGAATCGGTTTGCTCCAAAGGGCATTACCTGGATAAATTTAGGCTTGAGCTTAAAAATCGTACTGAAAAATTCAAGGGCATAACTGATAAAAAGAATAAAAAAGGCGAAATAGTTAAGACAAAAGAAATTGTTATGGCAGAAACAATTCAAAGTATTCTTAATTACATTACTGGTAACCGTGACAGGGCTAAACTTCCATCAATTGGCAAGAATGAGTTGGATTCTCCAATTACGCTTGGAGGAAGTAAAGCCCCAATTTCTGAATTCGTGTGGGTTGACCAGTCGGTGACGGGCATGTTTGAGAAGTTTACGCAAATTAAAAAGAATAAGGAAGGTAACTCATGGGTTTTAGAGCGCTTGTAATAGAAGATGCTGTGAAAATGGGCTACCGTGGTGGCTCGGTTTGTGTTAAATATTCCGACGGCAACAAAAAGATGGATTTCTTGGACAATTCATCAACAATTTTAATTTCCTCACCGCGCACATACATTAGCTCTTATTTGCTAAGCGAGTGTGCTAAAAGAAACATTCCAGTTATTTTTTGTAACGAAAAGTACTTGCCTGTGGGGCATTCTATTCCCCTTTTTCCTGTTCACAATTGCGCAGAAATTGTTAAAGGGCAAATAAAGTGGGGCACTACAATAAAAAAGCAACTGTGGCAGCACATTGTTGTGGATAAAATTTCAAAGCAAAGTGCTGTTTCAGCTGCTTTGGGCACTGAAAGTTGCGCGGCAAAGCTAAAAGGGTTTGCAAATGAGGTTAAAACTGCCGATAATTCAAACAGAGAAGCTGTGGCATCGCGTTTTTATTTCAAGGAAGTGTTTGAAGAGGGGTTTACGCGAAGGCTTGAAAATGACATAAACCCTTGCCTTAATTTTGGTTACGCCGTAATGCTTTCTAAAAT
>CAYZXM010000154.1:0-1540 GCA_964482455.1 uncultured Treponema sp.
ATAGATAAAATATAACTTAAACTTTTTGTTTATGCTATAATTTTAACTATGGAAAAGTCGTTTGGTTCTACAGGTATAACTTCTGTTCAAAAGCAGAAAATGAAATTTTCTCAAAAGCAAATGGCTTTGATGGACCTTGTTGCATTAGGAAATATTGAATTACGAGAAGCCATTCTAAAAAAAGTAGAAGAAAATCCTGCTCTTGAAATTGTAAACGATAATTTTTCAGTAAATAATCAGAAAAATGTTTTTTTAAAAACTAATAAAGAAAACGATTCAACAACTTTTCAAAAAAAAGAAACAAAAATCGAATCAGAAGAAGCCAGTGAAAAATATCAAAAAATGCTGGAAAGCATTCCTGATAAAGAAGAAACCTTGCACGAACATCTTTTTCATCAACTTTATATGCTGAATCTTAATGAGAAAGAAAAAAAACTTTGCGAAAAACTTATTGAAAATCTTGATGACAACGGATTTTACCTTTTGGCACCAGTAAGTCTTTTAAAAATAAGAAATAGAATGGACGAACAACTTTTGCAAAAATGCATTGATATTGTTCGCCATTTAGACCCGGAAGGCATTTGCGTTGAAAACATAGAAAAAAGCCTTTTGCTTCAGGCAAAACTAAAAAAGAATGCACCAAAACTTTCTCTTTTCTTTCTTAATGGTAGACTGGAAATGCTAGATCCACCGATTGCAGAGGAAGTTTTAAAAAAACTTAATACTTATATAGAAGAAAATAGCAAACTTTCGTTTCGCTCAAAAGAAAGTATACAAAACGATTTTTCTAAAGAGGAACTTTCAATAAATAAAATAGAAGAAGCAATTAAATTTATACAAAGTTTAAATCCTGTTCCGACCAGGAATTTTAAGCCTAACGGCAATAATTTAATTCAGTCAGAAGTTTTTGTTACGGTAGACAAAGAAACAAAAAAATTAAAAATCCATTTTTCAGATTCTTTTATTCCAGAAGTTGCAATTTCAAAAGATTATAAAATAGAAAAAAACGATAAAACGTTACCTGAAGAAACTAGAAAGTTATTAAAAAAGCAAGTTTACGATGCAACTAATTTTATTGCATTATTAAACTTTAGAAAGCAAATCGTTACGGAAGCATTAAAAAAAATTGTCATTATTCAAAAAGAGTTTTTTTACAAAGGACCTGGAAATCTTGTGCCACTTTCGCAAGTTGCATTTAGCAAAATGATTGGCGTTCACAATTCAACGGTTTCAAGAATGGCAAATCAAAAGTATATAACGTGCGACTGGGGAACGTTTCCTGTAAAATATCTCTTTTTTAATTCTTATATAACAAAAAACAATTACACTATAAATCAAATTTATAAAGAAATTGAAGACATTCTAAAAAATCAAAAACCTGGCGAAAAAAAACTTTCCGACCAAAAGATTACAGACATTCTTTTGCAAAAAGGAATAAAAATCGCAAGACGCACCGTTGCAAAATATAGGGCAAAATTACGAGATAACCCAGAATTAACTAGAAAGTTAATCAAATAAACTTAGCTGTTCTTTAGTTTCT
>CAYZXM010000155.1:0-1521 GCA_964482455.1 uncultured Treponema sp.
GGAGTTCCCATCGTGAACATAGAATCCAAAACTTCAAAAGCCTGACCGTTCGACAATCCGCCTAAAGTGTCGGAAAATTCATTTTTAAGTTCTGTAAAACTGAGGGTAAAATTTTGAGTAATAAAAGGAATGTTTCCAAGGTAAATATTAAACTGAGCATTCCAAACCCGGTCTTTACCATTCCAGCTTAAAACCTTAAAAAGACCTTCATCAGAAAGACTCGAAGCAGTTTCTTTTTTACCAAGATTATTCAAATCACTGTTAATTTCTTTTTTAATAGAAGCAATCTGCTCGTTTGTGCTTTTTGTAATATTGTTAATATCAGCATTTAAACTTGCCGTAATGCGCTCTTTTTCCTTCTGATTTTTAGCCTCTAATTCTTTTACCGCTTCTGGTGCAGGAAGTAATTTTCCATTTTCTTCGTACAAATCAAATTTATCGTAATTTTTTGGATCGTTTACATCTTTTGCAACTGCCTTGTACTCATTTTCAGCTTGAATTTTCAAAATATTTTTCTGAGTTTCAATCTGGTTATTAATGTCAATGTAAGTTCTCTTTTTTGTTTCAATAAGAATAATGCGCTCTTCAGGACTCATATTAGAAAACTGAGCTTTACGAACGTTCGCCGCAGCTTCTTCTACACTGCCAGAAAGACTTTTTAACATTGCGTTTGCCTGTTCACTTCGTTCTGCTGCAGCTGCCTTTTCCTTTGCTTCACGCTCAGCACGCTCTGCAAGTTCCATCTGTTTTTTTTCGGCCTGCTGCTGTTTCTGTTTTAAAAGATTCTGCTCAGTTTCAAGTTTAGCTCTTTCATTCTGCATATCCTGATTTTTTAATGCATCAGAAGTTTTGTATTTTGCAAGGTCAGCTTCCATTTGTGCCAGTTGCTTTGAGTAACTTTCCAACTCCTGCTTGTTTAACACTGCCTGCTGTTCTGTTGAAATATCAGTTCCGTCATTATTCAAAGAATACTTACCCATTGCAGTAAGATTTACGCCCATCTGCGGAACAAGATTTAAAATCAGCTTATTCATTGCACTGCCGTACAAATCGCTTGCCTTAGGAACATTTCGAATATCGTAAGACGCACTGTTAACGCCAGTAGTTAAATCAGTAACAACGCACGAAAGCATATAAGTTTCGTCAGTTTTTGTAATTTTTGAAATGATGGCGAACTGTGCACTAAGCATTTTTCCGATTTCAATCGAACTTTCTTCATCCATTTCGCCACTTACAGATTTTTTTTGATACTGCTTAATAACATCAGTATTTGCAACATTTACCGAAGTCATTCCTGTGTAAAGTTTAATTTGCGTATTTAAATAACTTTTTACAGATTCACCAAGCCAGGACGCTTCACTTGAAGAAATATTTATTAAAGCCGGCTCAAAAACCGCATAACGATTTCCTTCCAGACCTTTTCCTACATAATTGTCACTTGCCCAAAGAGCAGTAAAAAGCCCTGAAATCAAAATAAAAGCAAAAACTTTTTTCATCATTGAATTAAATTTCATATAAAAA
>CAYZXM010000156.1:0-1506 GCA_964482455.1 uncultured Treponema sp.
AAAATGCACCTCCTAAAATTGAACTTTATTTGTCCAACTTTTGGGGTGCACTTCAAAAGTTGTTTCTGAATGGCACTTTTTTTTATTATCTACCTCGTTTTGATTTTTCATCCGGGGTAATAATTGCATCTATTTTAATATCTTTTTGTAAGGCAGTTTTTAATACAAGTTCTTTCGTATATTTTTTTGTTCCACGCGGAGTAGGGTGCGGTTCAGCATCTCCTATAAGGATAATCTTTTTTTGTGCAGAAGGCTGCCACGAATAAAACTCTAAGGATGCATAAAGTGCTTCGTAAACCGCTTCTGGAATATCTCCGCCTTCTGTTCCATTGATTTTAAATGCATTTAAGTTCTTTTTAAAAACATTAACATCTTCTGTAAAATCAAAAAAACGTACAGGAAGACTTTTGTATCTAAAGTTATCCGTGTAGTCACGGTATAAAATAAGACCAAAACGAATATTTTCAAAATCTTTTAACGAGTCGATAAGGCGAGGAACCCATTCTTTTCGCAGCTGTTCAATATCGTCTTTCATACTGCCTGTAGCATCGATTGCAAAAACAACATCAACATCTTTTTTAGGTTCGATTTTTTGAATAGAAGCCATAATGTCGTCAACAATCGTTTCTGGCCCTTTTGAAAAAGTTAAAAAGTCTGAAATTTCGCTGAACTTTTCGCTTGCTGCAGGGTTATAATCATCGGTTAAAACAGGAACAATTTCTTCTTTTGGTGGTTCTGCCTTTTTTACCGTTACTTTTGGCCCAAGATTAAACATATAGGCGTTGTCGTAGTAAGAGCCGGTGTAGTCGCCGTACTTTTTTTCAAACGAGCGGATATTTATGAACGTTCCGCGACTAATCGTAATTTTTCCGTTCCGTGACCACGGATAGCCAAAAACCATTTGGTGCGGAATGTAAATATGAAATGCTTTTCCAAATTCTGTGTCATCTTCTGCAGTAGAATCTATAAGACTGAACTTTGAATATTCTGATTCAAGTTTTTTTCCGTCTAAATAGCGGATTTCATCTCCGTTTATTGTGTTGTATTCTAAAGCCCGGTAGGCGTAACTGTCGTTTTTTCCTGCTGGGTCTTTTGTAGTTTCAACAAGCATAATGGATTCAATCTGCGGCTTTTTTCGCACATAAAGATGAAAACCTTGCTCTTGGTTAAAGTCGTTTCCCTTTTCGGGTACAAGGCGAATATCTTCGCTTTTTATTAAAAGAGCATTTTGGGCAAAAATAAAAGTTCCTGCAAAAAAAACTTGCAGAATAAAAAAAAGTTTTTTCATAATTTTATTATCGGTCGTCTTTGCTTTTTAATTTAAAAACATTTAAAAGGAGGGATGGGAAAAATTGCTTTTGTTTTGAAGTGCTTACTATATTGCAATCGCAATGTAAGCGAATGAACTTTACAATATAGTAAGTCGTAGCATCACAGTGTAGTGGGTGCGGTTATGATTTGCTTTCTAGGTTTATAACTGTTTCTAATGGCAAACCTGTCGCTTCT